>NZ_JBALOQ010000004.1:0-84781 GCF_036962705.1 Bacillus sp. JJ1562 | reverse complement strand
TGAAGACTCAACTGGGTTGAAGATTTAGAGAAAGAGGTCTTAATTGGGTTTATGAAGACTCACTTGTGTTGGAGATTTAGAGAAAGAGGTCTTCATCGAGATTATGAAGACTCAATAGGGTTAGAGATTTAGAGAAAAAGGTCTTCATCGGGTTTATGAAGACCCAATCGAATTAGGGATTTCGAGAAAGAGGTTTTCATCGAGGTTATGAAGACCTAATCGAGTTTGGGATTTAGAAAAAGAGGTCTTCATCAGGGTAATGAAGACTTAATTGTGTTGGAGATTTAGAGAATGAGGTTTTCATAGTGAATAAAACCCCAACACAGCTAAGAAGTGATATTACATATTAATGGCTAAACGCACTAATGAGTTATCATTATTTAGTTTTCTGATACCCCCAAATTTTATGATTTGCAATTTTAGGACCAGCCTTATCAGGACTGGTCCTTTATTAATGAACGTGGAGAAAGGCTTCCGTTAATTTTTACAATTCCTTAATTCTAAAAGAAAACCAACCAATAAATGTAAGAAGCGATGAGCAGACAAACATAGGCCCACGATAATATCCGTTGCCATGTTTTTGATTGGAAGGTAGTAAATAGAAATGTGATAGGTACTAGTGTCCAAGGAAGTAAGAGTAATAGACTTAGTAAAAACAATCCGACCGAGGTTCCGAATGATTCAACCCCAATCGACATTTGAACTAGATACGCTGAAGCTCCTAATCCAATAGGGGAGAGGAGAAGCAGGAAATAACTTTTAAGGCGGAAAGCTGAGAAGAATGTACTGAGAGATTCCGTTTCAAATATGCTGAATTTGAAATTTGAAAGTGGTTCACGAAGCTTTTCAGGAACTAATTGCATTTTCATCACTCCTATTAGAAATGGTATCGGGGGTGTGGGCAAAAAAGTATTATATATATATTATACGCAGTAATTAGTAAAAAGTTTAACAATTATACTATAATATTCCATTTTAATAGATTTTATAACTATCTAGGTTTCCATCTATTAAATAGGGCCAACCCGCGTGTAGGCTGGCCCTTCTAATTAGTTTAAGTCGATTTCAACCTCTAAATCCGAAAATACTTCGTAGGTTAGGTCATACATCAAAAACTTTGAGGATTCTGGATTCTTTACTTTTGGGTATGTTACTTCAACCAAGTTTTTTTGTTGTTTGTAGGAAAGGGCTTTAAGTTCAAAACCATTTTCTCGATCTATTATGATCGGAAAACTTGGTAATACTGCATTCATCTCATAATAAACAATCGTTTCATCAGCATTATGCTTGATTTTTTCTACCCTTACCTTAGTGTGGGCTTCTAGAGTTGCTCCTTGACTGAAAGGAGCAATAATTTCATCCCACATATATCCACTTTCATCAACCTTTTCACCCTTAAACGTTGCGAAATAAGGGACTATCCGATATGAGTAGGAGTTTGTTCTTCTTGGAATTTCAACCTTATCGTTTACTAGTAGTTCAGGAGCTTCTAAATCATATGAATCATTAGTGCCTCTCCGATTATAATTATCTAGAAATATCGTATCATCCGGTCCAAGAGCAACAACTGCTATATCATAATAACTAAACTCTGAATAAGATTCCTCCAATTTAAGTCTTGTTCCTGTGTTTAATACTAATTTTGAAGGAGTAAGCCTGGCTTGAACTACGGAAAAATAATTTCCTTTATCATCTTCTTTTGAAGCAAGAGTTGATTTTTTAATGAATTCTTCTTCCTTTTCCAAGTCAAAGTTAAAAGACCAATTTCCCTCAACATTATTGATTGATACAATTTTTATTTCAATTTCAGGGTTGGTTGGAAATCCTTTTGAGGTTTCAATGTAAAAGATATCACCTTTACTGGATAACTCTTCTGTCTTCATCCCACCAGAGCCAGAACTACCACTGTATTTTCCATTAACAAACAATTCATATGAAATATTTGCCTCTCTGTAAGCACTTATAACCGAATTAGGGTCTTCGACACGATAAGATAACACCATCTGCTGACTATCAAGATAGCCTTCCTCAAGAATCACCTTTAATCCCTTATCCTCTGCCACTAGTGATAGATTCTTCGTTCTTCCTTCCAAGGCCATTCTTCTAAGACCGGCGTCACCAACATTATAAAAAATACTATCAGCATAAGAGATTTTTTCAGGTAGTTCTTGCTTGCTAAAATCTGCTTCGTTTTTCTCGGGTCCAAAATAAAATGAAGTAAACAAAATGCCTCCAATTGCTAAAATAAATAGGGAAGCAATACTAGCCGTTATATTAGGAATATGGAATATACGGCGTTTTCGCTGCTTTTTTCCAGATAATAGGGCTGTTTGGACAGTTTCATTAAGCTTTTCAGTGGGTACGGAAACGTGATTTACCATACTTTTAATATCTTGATGAAGCTTTTCCATATGTATCTCCTCCATTTTCAAGTTTTTCTTTTACCAATTGAAGTGTCCGATGTAATTGAGACTTAATTGTACCCTCAGGTTTACCGAGAATTTCGGCGATTTCGTTGATGGAGTAGCCATAATAAAAACGTAAAAGAATTAATGTTTTTTGTTGAGGTTTTAACTTTTCAAAGATGAGCTCAATATCCATTGTCATAATTGAATTGTTTTCTTCATTCTGCCTGGGGCCGGACCAGTCCGTTTCAAGAGTGATTACCTTTTTCGATTTTCTGATATGGTCGAGGGCTGTATTTATTAGAATCCGAGTAATCCATGTAGAAAAATAATCAATCTCTTTCAATCTATCAAAGGATTTAAAACCTTTTATGATTGCATCTTGTACGATGTCTAAAGCGTCATGTTCATTTTTTACATAGGAATAGGCAACTTTATAGAGTTTTTCCTGCTCCTTTTTGATGAGTGTTTCAAAGGAAAATTCATCGGAATTTGATTTCTTATAAAAGGATTTGAATATCGACATTTGTAAAGGACCCCTCCCTTTGTTAGTTTTTATTTTACTATTAATTTATCTGTATCGACATCATTGGTTAGCCCGGCTTTAACGACTGTCTTCTTATTAGACTTGGTGTAAGCTTTTTTCGTTCCATTCATTTTGAAGTGATCACAATTATATTTTCATACCATCATTGAGATCACTTGTGGTGACTGAGAGTCTGATTAAGGGTTATTCATACCCTCGCTGAGCTCACTCGTGGCAGTTGAGAGTACGATTACAACCATGTCACCCCAAATCCTAAAAGTTTGCATCATAAACAACATTAATAAATAATAGAAGTAGTTTAAAAGCAGATGCAAAAAAACAATAATTTGGGGGTACAGACATTGGAAATAGGAATTAGTACTTTTGTTGAGACAACACCGGATCCTCGTACTGGAGAGGTCATCAGTCATGCACAGAGAATTAATGAAGTAGTAGAGGAAATTGTTCTTGCCGACCAAGTAGGATTGGATGTATTTGGAGTCGGGGAGCATCATCGGGAGGATTATGCAGCATCAGCACCTGCTATGGTACTTGCAGCTGCAGCATCGCAAACAAAGAAAATCCGATTAACCAGTGCGGTCACCGTGCTTTCCTCTGCAGATCCAGTTCGTGTGTTCCAGGATTTTGCGACACTTGACGCAATTTCTAACGGCCGTGCTGAAATCATGGCAGGAAGAGGTTCATTCATCGAATCATTCCCACTGTTTGGTTATGATTTACAGGATTATGATGAGCTTTTTGAAGAAAAATTAGATTTATTACTCCACATTCAAAGATCAGAGAAAGTAACCTGGCAAGGTAAACATCGCCCATCTATCAATAACCGTGGAATTTATCCACGACCTGTTCAAGATCCATTACCAATCTGGATTGGAAGTGGGGGGAACCAGGAATCAGTCGTTCGTGCAGGGCTATTAGGATTGCCATTAGTGCTAGCGATCATCGGCGGTATGCCGGTTCAATTTGCACCACTCGTTGAATTATATAAGCGTGCAGTTGCTCATGCGGGGCATGATTTTTCAAAATTAGCAGTTGCCTCTCATTCTCACGGGTTTGTTGGGGAAACGATGGAAGAAGCAGCAGAAAAATTCTTCCCATCAACAGCACAGGCGATGAGTAAATTGGGACAAGAGCGTGGCTGGGGACCATATACACGTGAAAGCTTTGATTTTGCCCGAAGCTTTGAGGGTGCATTATATGTAGGTGACCCTGAGTATGTTGCCAACAAAATTATAGCCTTGCGTAAAAATGTAGGGGTTACGCGTTTTATGCTACATTGCCCTGTCGGTACAATGCCACATGAAGATGTCATGCGTTCTATCGAGCTATTAGGTAAAGAAGTAGCACCACAGGTTAGAGAAGAAATCGCAAAGTGGGAAGCTGAGAACGAAGCGAAGTAAGGAAATAGAGGAGAATAAAATGAGTAATCTATCTCATAAGCAGCTAGCAACAGAATGCTTCAACAAAGTGTGGGATCTACTTGAAACATCTGATCGTACGAAAATTGAAACAGAGGAAATGATTCACCTATGTCATGCATCATTTTGGCACTGGACACAGGTTCAGAATCATACCGAACAAAATCTATCAATTGGATATTGGCAGCTTTCGCGGGTTTATGCAGTAACTGACAACGGAGAACAGGCACTATACTACGCAGAGCGTTGTGTAGAAATAAGCAAAAATGCGGAGTTAGCCCCATTTTATATTGCATATGGGTACGAAGCGTTGGCAAGATCTTATATCTTATTAAATATCAAAGGCCAAGCTGAAGAAGCCATTATTCAAGTAAAACGGTACACAGAACTTGTGAAAATTGAGCAAAGTAAAAATCTATTATTAGTAGATTTAGCAGACCTAATGAAAAAAATATCATAAACTGTACGCATAATTTATGTAAAATATTGGGATGTTACTATTTGAGGTGAATAATATGAAAAAAATAGTAATATCCTTGCTTACTCTAGTCATCTTTTTCCCATACCATGTCGGTGCACAAGCAAATGTTGAATGTCCAGATGTGAGCCTGTTAGAGAACACAACGATTATTTATAAAGATGAACTCTTAAAGGCATTAGAAACCATTATCCCTCGTACGTTCGGAGAAAGTGATTACTTAAATCACTATGCTGACTGGGAAGTCGTTACAGCACAGCCATTAGATGAAAAGGTGGCAAAGGAATATCAAATGTCCTCCAATTATTGCGGGGAAGAAGTGGCGGATAAGTCCTGGTTAGTGACATTGCATTTTCCTAGATGGGAAGGAAAAAGTGACATTGCATCTGATGGCCAAATCTTTGTATCAAAAAGCAAAGATAAAGGCTGGTTCGTCTGGTACAAAAATCAATAATGCATCTCAAACGAAAAACGCTTGGAACCAAGCGTTTCTCTTTTTTTGGTATGAAAACTGATATAAAGATTAGTGCGTTATTTTGCTTTGTTTTTTGTAACTCTTGCTTCAGCCGTTTGTTTAAACAATTGATGACCGAATACTGCAACACCAGCTGCAATCACTCCATTATACACGGCTTCTGCTGTAAACCCGTAGAAATATGAGCCCCCCGCTAATGAAACCCCTAATAGGATCCATGTGATCGACCAATTCGGAATTTTAGGCGTTACTTTTAAGAAATACCCAATCACCCAAAGAACGGGAACTAACATATAATAATTTTCATTTAAAAATTGTAGCAAGTCCATGGTTGTCACCTCCCTTAGTGTATCGTATGAACGAGAAGAAAAATGTGCTTGTATGGATGTCCTAAAACAAAAAAATATGTAAGTGAACACTCACTTTTATATTGACTGGGATGAAAAATAGGAGCATAATGTGAGTAATCACTCACTTTTTTAACAGAAGTTCCCAAGTGGGGGATGATTGTAATTAAGGGGGCAAATTAATGACCAATACGGTAGAAATCAAGAAGGTTAGTAAAAGCTTTGGGAAAAAAATCGTGTTAAATGAAATCGAACTTACCATCGGGGAAGGAACCATTTATGGATTTATCGGGCCTTCAGGAGCGGGTAAAACAACTTTGGTCAAAATGATTGTTGGGATGGATTCACCTGACGATGGATCCATTCAAGTGTTAGGGAAGAAAATGCCTAATTTGGAGCTGTTGCAGGATATCGGCTATATGGCCCAATCTGATGCACTTTACATGGAGTTAACTGGGAAGGAAAACCTCGCTTTTTTTGCTTCACTTTATAAGTTAAATCGGGTTCAAACAAAAGAACGAATTGCATATACCGCAAAGCTAGTAAACCTTACTGATGATTTAAATAAAAAGGTCTCTGTCTATTCTGGGGGAATGAAACGCCGTTTGTCGCTCGCTATCGCCTTAATACAAAATCCGAAAATGCTTATTTTAGATGAACCAACTGTTGGTATTGACCCGGAGCTAAGACTCAATATTTGGAATGAATTAATCCGATTGAAAGACGAAGGAAAAACGATTATTGTTACAACCCATGTAATGGAAGAGGCGGAACGATGCGATTATATTGCAATGGTCCGGGATGGTCGAATCTTAACAAGAGGTACGCCAACTGAGTTGAAAGAAACATACCAGGCAAGTAATTTTGATGAAGTATTTTTACATGCGGGGAGGGTGAGACAATGAGAATCATCGCACTCATAAAAAGAATCTTTCAGCAGCTGCTTCGCGATAAACGGACACTAGCTTTATTATTTGTTGCACCACTTTTAATCCTGTCCCTTATGTATGTCATGTTTAATGGAGATTCATCAGAACCTACCTTGGGAGTTGTGGATCTTGATGATACGCTTATAGAAACACTTAAAGAAAATGATATTAGCATTGTAGAGTTTGGCCAAATAAAAAATCCCGTGAAAACGATACTTGAACATGAGCTTGATGGCTTACTTGTAATGGAAAATGAGCAAAGCACTCTTACGCTAACCAATAATGACCCAACCTCAGCAAAAGCCTTGCAAATGAAGGTGAATCAAGTATTTGCCGCCCGGTCACAAGAAAAACTAGTTAGTCAAATACCTAATCTAGGGCAAGTACCCAAAATTGAACTTGAAACAAACTATGTGTTTGGAAGCGATGAAACGGTCTTTTTTGATGTACTAAGTCCCATTTTAATCGGCTTTTTTGTCTTCTTTTTTGTTTTTTTAATTTCTGGAATTGGATTGTTAAAGGAAAGAACGACAGGTACGTTGGAACGCTTATTGTCAACACCGATTCGAAGAGGAGAAATTGTTACAGCCTATCTAGTCGGGTTCGGGATCTTTGCGATTATCCAAACGGTGATTGTTGTCTTTTTCGCGATTAAGGTATTAGACGTAACTTTAGTCGGCTCGATTTGGAATGTGCTCGTCATCAACTTGTTATTAGCGCTAGTTGCATTATCCTTAGGGATCTTATTATCCGCTTTTGCAGCTTCTGAATTTCAAATGGTACAATTCATTCCAGTAGCCGTCATTCCACAAATCTTCTTTTCAGGTATCATACCACTCGAAGGAATGGCGAACTGGCTTCAAGCTATTGCGAAAGTCATGCCACTATACTATGCTGCTGATGCATTAAAGGGGGTCATGTATAGAGGGTTAGGATTCCCTGATATAAGTTTGAACCTTTTAGCATTAGTCATATTCGCTACTGTTTTTATCATATTAAACGTATTTGCGTTGAAGAAATACCGCGCATTATAGGTAAGGAAGTGAAAGAACTTGTCTAAGGATAATCTACTAGATTCCCTAATTGAACAAACCAAATTATCGAAAAAGCAAACCGATAAACAACAGAAAATCATTGAGACAGCGATCCAAATGTTTGCGGAAAAAGGGTATGCAAATACATCGACAAATGAGATTGCCAAAGCAGCTGGAGTAGCAGAAGGGACCATTTTTCGTCATTATGGCACGAAGGATAATTTATTGCTTTCCCTCATCCTTCCTTTTCTAAAAGAGGCGTTGCCGGGGATGGCTGAAAATGTGTTTAAGGAAGTATTAACCGAAGAGACTCTTCATTTCGAAGACTTTTTAAAAGGGCTTTTCAAAAATAGGATTGAATTTGTCATCGAAAATAGAGAAATCTTTCAAATTATTGTTAAGGAATTATTATATAGTGACTCATTACGCTCAGAAATTGCTCCATTTTTTGCGGATAGTGTTGTAAAAAGGATTACTCAAGCAATTGCGTTGTTTAAGGAACGCGGAGAAATAAAAGACATCCCAACAAATACCTTGGTAAAAATGCTAATGACGACATTCGGTGGTTTTCTCGTCACCAATTTTGTTCTCTTACCGTCACAAGTAAAAATGGATATTGATCAAGAAACAGAAAACCTAGTCCATTTTGTTATGGATGGAATTCGGAAATAAGAAAAGCGCAAAGCGCCCGATTATCGTCGACTAGCATAGGACGACCAAGCCTTCCGAAGCGATTGGCTTAGACCAGAGAGCCGATATCCTCTTGAGCTAGACACTAAACAAAGCCATGCCCCACAAATCTTGCTGGGCATGGCTTCTTTTTTACATTGACATTGGTATTGTTTGATTTTTTCTACTTGCAGACTCTTTCTTCCCGTGCATGAAGAAGTAAAGAATAATACTTACTAAAGCAGCGATTCCTAAAATGGAATAAAGTTTGCTATACCCGGTGAACGGAACAAGAAAACCTAAAAGATAAGGTCCAAAACCGAGCCCTGCATCTAAAAAGATATAGAAAGTTGAAGTCGCAAGTCCCATGCGATGTGTTGGAGTTAACTTAATCGCCACAGCTTGGGTACATGACTGCATATTCCCAAATCCAAGCCCGATAAGCGCACCAGATATTAGAAGTGTGACGCTGTTATGAGCAATACTTAAGAGAAACATCCCAATCGCTAGTATAAAAAAGGCCGGATACATGACATAGTTTGCCCCTTTTATATCCATTAGGCGTCCAGTAAAAGGACGTGAAATGAGAACCGCAATTGAGTAGACTAGGAAGAAAAAGCTTGCCGCTGTTACTAAATCAATTTCTATCGCATAAAAATTGATGAATGAAAGAACACTTGCATAACAAAGTGAAATCGCAAATGTAACAAGTGCAATTGGAAGTGCCTTCGGTTCGACATAGTTAGCAATCGAGAAGCCTTGTTTCTCTTGGTTTTGCTTTGTTTGATTTTCGATTGGTGGTACATACAAAATGAATGAAGTGAGTAGTCCGATGACGCCAATCACAAGACATAGACCGAAGATAACCTGGTAGCTCGTATGCTGTGACATAAATAAACCAATAAATGGACCGATTGCCGTTGCCAATGTCGCGCTCATACTAAAGTAACCAATACCTTCTCCTCTGCGTTTAGGTGGAATGATTTGTGCAACGATTGTTCCAGTGGCCGTGCTAGCGATACCAAGTGTGATACCGTGAATGAAACGATTGATTAGAAGAAAAGTGATTCCTGCGTCTACGAAGTATAAGAAGGTCGTGAGGATAAATAAAATCAATCCAATAAATAATGTTTTTTTACGACCAATTAGATTAATATAACGTCCGATAAAAAGGCGACCAATTAGCGTTCCGACGATAAAGATCCCAGTTACAAGGCCGGCCTGGCTCGTCGAAGCACCATATTCATCAACTGCATAAACCGCCATGATGACGACCAATAGATAGAAAATAAACGTTAAGAAAAAATTAATCGAGGATACAATGATAAAATCTTTGGTCCACAATTTTTGATTATCCACTTTGAAAATCTCCTTACATAATTAGGTTGTTGCGTATTGCTTTCATAACACGCGTTGCATCATGTAGTTCCTTTTCAGAAACTCCTTTTACTATTTCCTTTTCAAATTCATCAACCGTCTTCCGGACATCCTGATAAACCTTTTTACCTAAATCAGTAAGTTGCATTCTCTTTTCTCGCTTGTCTTTTCCAGGAATGTGTTCAACATAACCAAGTTCTTCTAAACGGTTAATGGTTCTTGTAACTGTAGGTTTTTCAACACCGAGGTAATTAGATATTTCCACGAGCGTTGGGGAACCAAAATTGACTATATAGTAAAGAATTGACCATTGCGCCCGATAAAGCTGATGTTTACTAAGTTCAACATTCAACTGACTTTCAAAAGGACGGTACAATTGTGTTAGCTGTTGAAAAAATAATTGAAATGTCTCGATTGGAGTTCACTCCTTTTTGAAAATAGTTACCAAGGGTAACTATTTGATAATAATATCAGAAATCCTTGTAATAGTCTATGGTGAAACCAATTAAATAATTAAAATGGCGTGGTAAAACTGTTTCCAGTTTACACGCCATTTTTTATCAGATCGCTTATTTACTAAGAGCCAAGAACATGATTTTCGTGCTCTTTCACTCTACTAATAAAAAACAGTGCCACAATTAAGCTCCCAGCTGCAGCTAAAAACAATACGCTAAACCCAAACAAATCAATTAAATAACCAAGGGTCGGAGGTGAGGTAATAGCTGCTAGTGAGGAAACTAAATAATACAGCCCAGTTCTCGTTCCGAAGCTTTTTTCACTTCCTGTAGAAACAATAAAAGGGTATGCGTTAATGTTAACAAAAGCCCAAAAGATACCTCCCAAAAATAAGATGGCTCTCAAGTATACAACCGATGCAACCCAATTTAAGAGCAAAAATGAAACAATTAATCCGATAACCCCAATGACGATGATGTTTTTCTTGCCAATTTTCGCACCAAGTAAACCGCTTGGAATCGCTGAAATGACAAAGCTTAATGAGAAAAAGGTTAACGAAAATGCAGAAGCGCTTCTAGAGAGACCTAATTCGTTCACGCCATATAAGGTAAACAAAGCTTCCATTCCCTGTATTGCAATAAACCAAAAAAAGATAGCGGCTAACAGATACAGAGTAGAAGAGTTTAATTCTTCCTTATAATTAATTTTCGGAATGGTTGTATCTGTATAAGAAAGGGCATCACGTTGCTCTTTTATATTTTTAAAAACAATCCACAAAGTGACCAAAAAGACGATGGAAACGGCGATAAATGGAAGTGTCTCATCAACGCTAAATAAATATGAGCCTACACTAAACGCGAGGATTGCACCACAGCCGCCCATAAAATTGATGATTCCATTAGCATTTGTACGTTTAGGTTCAGGAGTGATATCGGGCATAAGCGCAATTGTCGGGGAACGAAACACCGCCATCGACAAATTCATACATAGCATGAAAATGAGCAAGGAGACTAAGCCTGTGTGAAGGGGAATGAGTGTATAAAATAGGGCCGCAAGTGGAACGCCAATAAGTAAATAAGGCATCCTGCGCCCAAAACGCGTCCGAGTTCGGTCACTGAGCTGACCGATATATGGCTGTAAAAAGAGAGCGATATAATTATCGATGGTCATAAGAAACCCAATCAAAGCCGTACTCGTAATGAAATTATCAAGAAAAAAAGGAACAAATCCATTATATAAAGACCATCCAAGACTAATGCTAAAAAAACCAAACCCTAACAACCACGTTTTTTTCATGTCCGCTCTCCTTGATGTAAAAGATCAAATGCGCCTTGGCGTATTTGCGCCCATTGGGGGACTTCAACTGAATAATGTTAAAACATACTACTAATTTATGCCGGAGAATAGTACTTTTTGCCTGTATAAATCGCATTCTTTCAGAACCCTTTCATTTGTTTAAAGCGCGAAAATAATGTATCGTATGTGTTATACGCAATTTCAGACACAAGCAAAAATAGAAAGTAGGAATTTGAAGTGAAAGAACGAAGCCTTATCTTTTTTGATATAGATGGAACACTTTTGAACCATGATAAACAACTACCAAGTTCAGCGAAGGAAGCTGTTTTTAAACTGAAGGAACTTGGACATGAAGTAGCCATTGCTACAGGCCGGGCTCCATTTATGTTTGAAGACCTGCGTGAGGAGCTGGGGATCGGAACGTACGTGAGCTACAACGGTCAATACGTCGTATTAAACGGTGAAGAAATTTACACAAATCCATTAGATGAAGAAGCTCTTTTACAGCTTACGGAAACAGCACTTGCCAATAATCACCCTATTGTCTACATGGACCACGAGGACATGAAAGCAAATGTTCCGGAGCATGAATTTATTACAGAAAGCATTGCAACCTTAAAAATCAAAAGCTTTCCAACCTATGATCCAAAGTATTATGAAGGACGAAAATTGTTCCAATCGCTTTTATTTGTCCAAGAAGGAGAAGAGTCTCAGTACGAAGAAGGGTTCAAGGACTTTGACTTTGTTCGCTGGCATCCTGTTTCTGTTGACGTCCTCCCAAGTGGCGGGTCAAAAGCAAAAGGGATTGAAAAGCTTGTTGAGAAATTAGGAATTCCAGAAGAACGAATATATGCCTTTGGTGACGGATTAAATGATTTGGAAATGCTCACCACGATTCACAATAGTGTAGCGATGGGGAATGCATTAGATGAAGTAAAAGAAGCGGCCAAATATGTAACTAAGTCTGTCGAAGAAGACGGAATTTTGCACGGGCTAAAAATGGTAGGATTGTTATAAAAAAAGGGAAGAGCGAAAGAAGAGTAAAACTCAGCTTTCGCTCCTTTTATTAGGGACGAAGGAAAGGTACCGTGTCCCAAGTGGTTTTATTACGACTTAAAAATCACATCTATCTCCTGAATTTCTTTCTGGGTTAATTTTATGTCTAAAGCCTTAAGATTACTAATGATTTGGTCAGGTCTTTTTGCACCTGGTATTACAGAATCAATTCCATCTCGTGTTAAGTACCATGCAAGAACAAGATGAGCCATTTCAACATTTTTTGATTCGGAAATCGCCCGTAATTGCTCTACCTTTTCAAGATTCTGCAAGTATGATTCCTCTTTAAAATAAGGCAATCGTGCACGAAGATCAGTGAATGTTGAATCCTTTGAAAATTTACCAGTTAGTAACCCTGCTGCTAAAGGATAAAATTGAATAAAGGAAATATTATTTTCAATCGCGTAAGGAATAATGTCATTTTCTAATCCTCTATCTAATAAATGATAGCCGCCCTGATATACATCTACATAACCATCAATATTGGCTTCTCTTAGTTGGTCGATCGAAAAGTTTGACACCCCGATTGCTCTTATTTTTCCTTCATCTTTAAGCTCTTTTAAAGCCCCGACCGCCTCGGCTTTTGGCGTTGCTTTATCAGGTTTATGAATATAGTAAATGTCGATGTAATCGGTATTTAGTCGTTTTAAGCTTTCTTCAACCTCCTGCTTTAGGAAAGAGGGGGAGTTATCAAAATGTATTTTATGATTAATTAGTTTGGGTCCACCTTTTGTTGCAATAATGACATTAGAGCGATTTTTCATCTCATAGACGACTTCCCCAATTAATTCTTCTGATCGACCAAATCCATAACTATAAGCAGTATCTATAAAATTAATTTCATGCTGAAATGCAGTTCTAACTAAATCCTTTCCGACCTCATCGTCTAGGTTAGAGTAAATATTATGACCACCAACTGCGTTTGCCCCTAATCCGATTGGCTTTACGTAAAGATTGGTTTTTCCTAGTTGAATCTGTTTTGTCATCCTTAGCATCTCCCTATGTTAATTGGATGGCTTATAGTCAACGTCAACTTTATCTTTTTCTTGAAAAGGGGAGAGCATGAAGGCGGCTTTAAAATTCGTTTCTCCTTTATTCACAAGATAATGAACCTTTTTCGGCTCGACATGGATAAAGTCACCCTTTTTACAATAGAAAACCTCGCTATCAATGTGGATTTCCAATTCCCCCTCAAGAATAAAGAAATTTTCCTCCATTACATTATGGTAATGAGCGGGGAAGTCTTGACCGGGTCTTAAAGCGACTATACCAAAGTTCATCCTCGGGCCTTTTTGAAGATATTTTGGACCGCTATCACCAAATCTGTATTCTCTTTCGTTCTCGTTAATAACTGTCATTGTCACCACTCCAAGTCGTTTATTTTAAGCTTTATTCAGCAGAAGCTGAATAAAGTTAAAGCCTCCGGCGGATGCCACAATTTTTCTTAGGAAATTTTCCAGCATTAACTGGCACTAAGCCCTCATGGAGGGCAACTGTCAGTAAAAGCCTGATAGAGTGAACAAAGACTACGAACGCCACGTCCTGTGGCAACGTCTTCGTGACCCACTTCCTGTGGGCCTAAAAATCGGGCGCAAATTCGCCAAGGCTCATTTGATTCCAGGTGCTATCCACATATGGTCAGTTAAACCGGTATCTGCTAGTTCAAGCTGATGCTTGTAAATGTCTTTCCACTTTCGATATAAGCCATCATACACTTCACGATTTTCTTGATTTGGTAAATAGGTTTTTTCAAAATGAATGACTTTCGCTATTGCATCATTAAAATCCTCATAAACCTTCACTCCCACACCTGCACAAATTGCAGCGCCTAATGCAGTGGATTCCCTTACTGCGGGAACTTTTATTGGCTTATTAAGTACATCAGAAACGATTTGACACCACAGCTCGCTTTTCGAAGCACCACCAGCAAAAATAATGGAATCAGGAGAGGTTTTTGTTATTTCGTTAACCAATTCAATGTTCCCCTTTGTTACAAACGCTGCATTTTCCATGATGGCTCTATAGAAGCTTGCTTTGTTGAATTTCTCGGAATCTAATTTGAAGTTAATAAAACTAGGAGCGGCATGTTTCCAGAATTTATAGTTCATTTGATCTGAAAAAGTACAAAGCAACCCATAGCTTCCGGCAGGAATGGTATGTGCTCGTTTTTCCATCTGAGCATATATACTTTCACCCGTTTTATCTTGAATGTCCTTCTCCAACTCACAAAAACTATCCCTAAACCACCTCATTACTAAGCCTGGAAAAAATGCAATGGCTTCGTACTGCCAGGTATCTGGTACGGCATGGCAATTGATTCGAACCCTGCATTCGTCATCCATTTCGACATGATTAGTTGTATATTCATATTGCCAGAAGCTACCTCCAAAAACAGCAGCATCTCCTTCATTAATAACTCCTACACCAATACAACCGAGCTGTGCATCCCCACCACCAGCAACAACAAGAGTTTGAGGACTTAAGCCTGCAAGCGTTACCATTTCATCTGTTACGTTTCCAATTACAGTACCACTTTCGTATACAATTGGAAAAATATCATTTTTTATGTTTACTTTTTCGGCAATGGAAGGATCCCAAAACCTGTTTTTTAGGTCGAAAAGGCCTGTAGTACAGCCGTTTGAAGGTTCCACTGTGATAATATCTGTGAGGCGATAGGTAATCCAGTCATTTAGCATGGTTACGTATTTTATTTTTTTATATGTTTCAGGGAGATTATTTTTAACCCAAAGTATTCTAGGGATGGCACCTAAGGAAAATGTTTGACCAGAGAGTGTATAAATCTCTGATTCTATTGAATCGCTTTGGCTATAGAGATTAGAAACTTCATGATTTGAACGTGAATCTACATTTGCACATGCCCATAATTCCTTACCATTTTCATCATATAAAACGATAGCTTCTCTCATGCTTGTCGTAGAAATAGCAAGAATATCCTTTGGATCAATGTGACTTTTGACAATGGTTTCTTTGATGAGCTCAGTGATGATCCTGATATTTTTATTGATATCAAAATCCATAGATCCTGGATATCTCTCATCCTCATGATGTGTCCATTCAGCCTGTGAAACACATACCTCTTTCCCAGATGTGTCAAATAAGATCACTCTCACGCTGCCAGTTCCAGCATCGATAGCCATTAGGAATTTCCCCATCATTCCCGTTTTCCCCCTTATTATTAAAAATGGTAGTACAAAAGAATACAGTTGATTTTGGCTACTAGTTGGTAGGAGCGGAAGATACGAGACTCCTGCGGAAAAAGCCCGTCCAGGGGAGACCCCACAGGAGCGCAAGCGACGAGGAGGCTCCCGGACCGCCCGCGGAAAGCGAGTATCTGTAGCGGAAATCAACAGCAAAAAGCTTGGATATAAAGTACACTTTAAAGCAAACCTTGGGCAACAGCTTCATCAGTAATTAAAACATCAATATATCCTCCTTTGAGCGCACCAATAATTGCATCCTTTTTTTCAAGGCCGCCAGCAACAGCAACCACATGATTAAGGGATTTTAGTACGTCAATTTCAGTACTAATGAGTTGTTTATGAAAATCTAAATCTAAAACATTACCATTGATGTCGTAAAACTGGCAAAGTAAATCGCCAACTGCACCTTTAGACTTTATTATTTCAAAGTCATTTGTATTGAAATAGCCTTCCTTAATCAATGTGGCTCGATCATTAAGGGCACCTATTCCGATTACCGTCAAATTCGTATACGGAATCATGTCTAATATTTTGCTAACTGATTGTTCCTTACGTAGGTGCTCTGCAATATTTTTAGAGGAAACGATTAAGGGGGAAGGAACAATGTAATGGTTGTAATTAGGGTTTGTATAATAGTCTGATCTCGTATCGATAGCGGTTGGCATGTAGAATTTTACACCGCCAGAAAGAGAAACAAATGTTACTTTGTATTTGGCGGAGATACGCAGATGCCCTAATGTTCTAGACACAGCTTCCCCGTAGCCAATACTAATCATCGTGTCACTTGTAATGCGATCTTCTATATATTGGGCAGCTGCTATCGTTAAACTATCAACATTATTTTGATTTGACGTAGGTACGATGATGATATCTTTTAAATTGTATTTATCCTTAATTTTATTTTGGAGCCCGAGACTATCGATTTCTTCTAAGTTAATTTTGAATTGAATCACATTATTCGTTTTTGCTTTTTCAAGGTATTTGATAACCTTCATTCGTGATAAATTGAGAGACTCTGATATCTCATTTTGGGTTAAACCTTCAATATAATATTGCCATGCGATTTTTACGATTAAGTCATTTTCATAGTTCATTATGATCACTCTTCTTAACTATATTTTGATTTATACAAATTATTCATATGCCAACAAATGTTTAAAAATGATACAAACATAACAACCAGGTCACAAATAGATAGGTGCATTTTTTATAAAAAAACCCTTTTATTAAAATGCGTATAATCACAGACCTAGGAATATATATGTAATAAAAAAGTTCTATCGCATATAAAATTTTAATAATTATGAAAATGAATAAATTTATCGGGACTTAATAAATTGTTTAAAAACCAAAAAAGGAAAGCGATTGCAAAAATAGAGAGAGTGGGGGTTTTTATGGATGTGAAAAACCGGTTGGTATGGTTAGACGATATTCGTAAGTCATTTAACCAAAATGAGGTCCTTAAAGGTGTCTCTCTAGAGATTTATGAATCTGAAGTAATCTCGATTATTGGTGGGAATGGGGCTGGAAAGAGTACATTGATGAAGATTCTTACAGGAGTCTATAAAACGGATAGTGGGAGCATCGAGGTAAATGGAGAGAAGGTGCACAACTTTAATCCATCGATTGCACATGAAAAAGGAATCTATTTAGTACCGCAAGAACCTTTATTATTCCCAAACATGACAGTTGAGCAAAATCTCACAATTGGATTAAATAGGAAAAAGTTAGTGATAAGAGAGCAAGCGAAGAAATTGGTTCACCAATTAGGTTGGGATTTGGATTTGAATCGATTTGCGATTTCATTATCAATTGCCGAGCAGCAACAAGTAGAAATCATAAAAGGTCTGTTACGGAATACAAAGGTTCTTATTTTAGATGAACCAACATCTTCCTTAACGTTTGCAGAGACAAAAAGCTTATTTAATTTAATTGAAAAGCTGAAAGCAAATGGCGTAGGCATTTTTTATATCACCCATAGACTTGATGAGGTTTTTCAAATATCGACACATGCTGTAATACTACGAGACGGTAAAGTGACGTTGAAAGGGGACATTCAAGACTTTACAAAGGAAATGTTAATTAGTGGTTTACTGCCTCTGGACAGTGAACGTAATGGAAATGAAGGATTTAAAAAGAATTTCGTTAATCGTGAAAAAGAGGAACCCATTCTTAAGGTGCAAAACATATGTGGCGACGGTTTTAACAATATTAACCTCGAGGTTTATAAGGGAGAGGTAGTCGGCCTTGCCGGACTCGTTGGGGCTGGTAGAACTGAAATCGTAGAGGCCATATATGGAATAAATGAAATAAGTAGCGGGAAGGTCTATTTGAATGGAAAGGATATTACAGATTTACCAGTGCGCGGGACGATTGTAAGTGGCTTAGCCTATATTCCAGAAGATCGATTTTTAAACGGAACTTTTTCAATCAGTTCGGTAAGTAGTAATGTCACCGCACAAGTTATTAAAAATCAGGTTTTTTTCATAGATAAAAAGTTGGAAGAAGAAATTACAAATGAATATGTGAAGAAGTTAAGCATAAAAATAAGCAGCCAAAATGATGAAATTAAATCATTATCTGGCGGAAATCAACAAAAGGTAATCATTGCGAGGATTTTATCAACTAATCCACAACTCATCATTATGGATGAGCCTACTAGAGGAATTGATGCAGCAGCAAGAAGCGATATTTATTCGATTATCACTCAACTAAAAGAGCAAGGATATTCGATTCTTTTAGTTTCTTCAGATCTGGAAGAAATCGAAAGAATTAGTGATCGAATATATGCCATCTATCGTGGAACATGTAAGGATTGCCTAGGATTCGATGAGATAAATGCTACAAATGTGATGAGCGCTGCTTTTGGAACATATAGAGGAAGAAGTGATATGCATGTCTAAAATCACCGTCATTACAAAACATAGGGAATTCAGAACCATTGCTTTCTTAATCATAATATTTTTGCTGGTGGGCTTAGTAAACTCAGACTTTCTCGCTATGGGAAATATATTGAACTCTGTGAAAAATAGTTTGCTTTACATTGTCCTTGCTGTTGGATTGACTCTCGTTCTATTAACCGGAGAAATTGATATTTCTGTTGGAGGTACGTTGGGACTCAGTGCTGCTGTTAGCGGTGTCATTGTGAGAGATGGGGGAAGTGTTTTTCTAGCAATCATCGTAGCTATTAGCATTGGGGCAATTATTGGCTTAATTAATGGAGTAGGTGTAACGAAACTAAAAATATCTTCATTCATTATGACCCTAGGCATGCTCGAAATTGTCAGGGTTGTACAAGTGATTTATACAAATGGAAAATGGATTGAAAACCTTCCTGCAAATTTTAAACAAATCTCGCAGATCAATATATTAGGTATGAACTTATTAGGGATTATTGTGATTTCAGCCGTTATTATCCTACATCTATACCTATCAAATAGCAGGAAAGGGAGGTATTTCGCTGCAATTGGTGATAATGAGGACGGAGCAATATTGATGGGGATACCCGTAAAAAGATATAAAGTCATTTCATTTGTTATTTGCGGGATTTCCGCAAGTTTGGCTGGACTCATATTTGCAAGTCAGGTTGGTTTTATTTCCACCACTGCAGGATTAGGGATAGAAATGACAGTAATTGCAGCGGCCGTTCTTGGAGGAGTTTCCTTAAGTGGAGGCATAGGTTCTGTAATTGGTGCATCAATTGGTGCCATTATTATGAGTTCGATTAATTCAGCACTTGTATTCTTAAAAGTCCCAGCATTTTGGAATGCTACAATCTCGGGTTCTCTATTGATCATCATCGTCGTAGTGGATGTACTCCTATTCCGTAGAGTAAACAAGCGGGCAAAGAAGGAAAGATTAAATGCTAGAGTCCTAACCTTGGAGAAGGAGGTGTGATACCCGGGATGCTGAAAAAAATACCGAAGTGGAATTTGGTGCTTTTACTAACTTTAGTTGGTGAAATTATTATCTTTGGATTAATTAACCCGAGGTTTTGGAATATCAACGTTCTCTTAAATAGTTTTAATGATTTTGTAGGAATCGCCATAATCGCATTTTTTGTAACATTCGTCGTTATTACAGGCGGCATCGATATTTCTGGGGGCTCAATTATAGGGCTAACCTCGGTAGTAACGGGAATTCTAGCACAATTTGTTGGGATGAATATTTGGATTGCAGCTCTTCTTGCAGTGCTAGTTGGTGGGCTCTGTGGTTTGCTGAATGGAGTTCTTATTGCATATGCCAAGGTTCAAGCCATGGTAATTACACTAGGCGGAATGCTTTTATATAGTGGAATTGCAATTGTATTAGTAGGATTGTCCGGAACAAGCACTTATGAGGGGATTTCAGGGTACTCACAAGGGTTTATTAACCTTGCGAATGGCAAATTATTTGGAATACCACATTCCGTTATCTTATTTCTTGTAATACTTGTGATTGCCTATATCCTGCTACACCGAACGAGATATGGAAGGTACATCTATTTAACTGGAATTAATCAAAACGCTGCGGATTACTCTGGTATCGATACTAGAAAAATTATTACTAGTACTTACATTTTATCAGGGCTAAGCGCAGGAGTTGTAGGAGTTATTTTAACTTCATATTTAGGTAGCTCTAGAGCAGATTTTGGTGCTGAGTATTTAATGCCAATTTTAACAGCAGTTGTCTTAGGAGGAACATTAATAACTGGAGGTAAAGGGGGTGTTATCGGCACTGCACTTGCAAGCATAGTTGTTGGTTTCTTAAAGCTAGGATTGCAAATGGGAGGAGTTCAAACACAATATATAGGCTTAGCTACAGGATTGCTTTTAATCACTTCGGTTGCATTCTTAGGTGTTCCAGAATTCAAGTCCAAAGTTAAAAGGGTCTTAACTATTAAAAAGGACAGAGGGGGAAATCTACATGCGTAAATCAAAGTTTTTTAAACTATTAACTGGGGTGGCTCTTTCAACATTGTTATTAGCAGCCTGTAGCGGAAAAGACGCTGGTAACAGTGCAGATAATGGTTCCGGCGGAGAAAAAAATGCAGGAGATATTGAAGTAGTCTTTATTCCAAAAATGACTGGGAATGCATTTTTTGAATCAGGAAATGATGGTGCACAAGAAATGGCCGATAAGATTGGGTTTAAGGTGAAATATGATGGAGCACCAGAGGGTACGGTTGCAAATCAGGTGCAAATTATAAATAGTGCAGTAAATAGTGGTGCCGACGCAATTGCGATATCATCAGTTACCTCTGATGGCTTAAATCAAGCTTTACAAAAGGCATTAGATGCAGGAATTAAAGTCGTTACTTGGGATTCGGATGTTGACCCGAAATTTCGAACTGCATATATTAACCAAGGTACACCTGACATCCTTGGTGCAATGCTCGTCGATATGGCTGCAAGTCAGCTTGAAAATCCTGATGAAGCACAACAGGTGGCATGGTTCTACTCAAGTCCGACTGTACCTGATCAAAATTCATGGGTTGATTATGCGAATAAATATATAAAAGAAAAATATCCAAATTGGGAAGTTGTAACAACTCAATTTGGTGATGGGAATGAACAAAAGTCTCTACAAGTGGGAGAAAGTATTCTAGATTCATATCCAGACATCGATATCATTATTTGTCCTGACTCAACTGCTCTTCCTGCAATGGCACAGGCGGCACAAAATAAAGGACTGGATAAGGAAGATGTAATCATTACTGGATTTGCGTCTCCAAATTCAATGAGACAATATATTGAAAATGACACAATCGAGAACCATGGTTTATGGGATGTGAAGGATCAAGGGGCGCTTGCTGTCTACATTGCCTACTATTTAGCTCAAGGAAATGAGTTGAAAGTTGGGGACACTGTTGATGTTCCAGAGCTTGGGTCATTAAAAGTGGAGCCAAATACTGTTCAAGGCTATGAGTACGAAGCAGAGGATTCCGGAATCATAGTGTTGCCAGAAAGAATCGTATTTACAAAAGACAATACAGGGGACTATGACTTCTAACTTTAGCTCTTTGTGCGGTTTCGCCAAATCCTTTTTCGTAAGATTATAGAATGATAGTAAGGAGAGGAAGAACAAAAATGGCAGATGTAGTTGGGAACAAAGCAGCAAAGAAATTTTTAGAGGATACTCCTTTTGCGAATAATGGTAGCTTTCATGTGAAGGGAGCAGCTAACTTAGATTGGGGAATGAAGGACCGATTATCAAGAATTTTTAATCCTAAAAGCCAAAAGACAGTCATGTTAGCTTTTGATCATGGCTATTTTATGGGGCCGACATCCGGCCTAGAAAGATTAGACATCCTTATTCCAAAATTAGCGAATTATGCTGATTGTTTAATGGGAACGAGAGGGGCAATCAGAAGTAGTGTCCCTCCAACATTCAATAAATCAATAGCGCTAAGGGCGTCATCAGGTTCAAGTGTATTGCAGGACGACCTAAGTCATGAATCAATGGTTGTTGATATTGAGGATGCAATTCGAATGAATGCTAGTGCTATCGCAATACAAACATTCATTGGTGCTGATGGACAGAAGGAAACGATCGAACAATTAAATAAAGCAGTCAATCTCGGAACGAGATATTCCATTCCAACCATGGGTGTTGTTGCTGTTGGAAAGGAGATGGAACGCACAAGCCAATTCTTCCTCTTAGCAACTAGAATGCTAGCAGAATTTGGTGTCCAAATTGTCAAAACCTATTATTGTGACGATTTTGAGAAGGTAGCCTCCGCTTGTCCTGTACCATTAGTAGTTGCCGGCGGAAAGAAAATTCCGGAAAAGGACGCACTTTCATTAGCATACAATTCCATCCAAGGTGGAGCAGCAGGAGTTGATATGGGAAGAAACATCTTCCAATCCGATTATCCTGAAGAAATGATTCAGGCTGTTGGTAAGGTTGTACATGAGGGATATACGGATAATGAAGCATATGAGTTTTACTTAGATTTAACGAATCCATAATTTTAGTGGAAAAGATTAATGGTAAAAAAGCTTCTGCCTGGAATATGGTAGGAGCTTCATTTTTTTTTCTTTCGAGATAATATTTTAACTTTTTCGATTAGTGCGGTATAATTCAAGTATATATTTCGAATTACGAAACATTTTTTAATATGGAAAGGGGAAATTTATGATGGCATTATTGCGAGCTGAGGTACCTGTTGAACAAACATGGAACTTAGATGATTTATTTGAAACAACCGAAGCATGGGAGAAGGAGCTTGCGTCAGTACAATCAGACATCGAAACGGTCACACAATTCAAGGGACGAGTTGGTGAAAGTGCAAAGACCTTATTTGACTGCCTAGTAGCAGATGATGCACTGTTGGAAAGAGTAATGCGTGTAATGAGCTATGCAGATTTGCATATGTCGGTGGATGGTACTAATTCTGTTTTTCAGGCGAACGCTGCTCGATCAGCATCCTTGATTTCAAATGTGAGAGAAAGCTTGTCATTTATAAAATCAGAGTTGCTTGAGCTAGATGCAGAAACGATTGATTCATACATAAAAGAGGAACAAGGCTTGGAGGAATTCCAAAAAACGTTAACAGATATCCTCGAAGCAAAGGAACATACCCTTTCACCGGATGCTGAGGAAGTATTAGCTGCTTTTGGTGAGGTAATGGATTCTCCATATATGATTTATCAAAGAAGCAAAACTTCTGATATGCAGTTTACTGCATTTACGACTGATGATGGAGTTGAGCATCCGCTTACCTTTAATTCATTTCCAAAATATGAGGACTCAGCAGATACTGAATTGCGTCGTCAGGCTTCTAAGGCTTTTGCTAAAACACTGAATAATTATAAAAACACATATGCGGCCACATATGCTACAGAGGTGAAAAAACAAGTTATTGAAGCGCGCTTACGTGGGTTTGAGTCTGTAACAGATATGCTATTAGATGAACAACAGGTTACTAAGGAAATGTACCAAAATCAGTTACATACGATTCAAACTGAACTAGCTCCACATATGAGACGACTTGCAAAATTAAAGCAACGCGTTTTGGGGCTTAAAAAAATGTATTACAGTGATTTGAAAGCACCACTTGATCCAGATTTTAACCCTGAGGTCACATATGAGGAAGCTTCAAAACTAGTTCTTGATGCCCTACAAGTTATGGGACCAGAATATATTGAAATCATGCAGGATGGAATTCAGAACAGGTGGGTCGACCTAGCGGATAATGTTGGGAAACGATCGGGTGCATTTTGCGCAAGCCCGTATGGCGCCCATCCGTATATTTTAATGACCTGGACTAACTCGATGCGAAATACATTTACACTTGCCCATGAATTAGGGCATGCGGGACACTTTGTGTTAGCGGGTCGCAATCAACGTATCTCAAATACTCGTCCTTCACGCTATTTTATTGAGGCGCCATCGACGATGAACGAGATGCTGCTCGGTAGACATATTCTTTCTCAGTCAAATGATGATCGAATGAAGCGCTGGGTTATTTTACAATCCTTAGGCACCTACTATCACAATTTTGTCACCCATATTCTTGAAGGTGAATTACAGCGACGTCTATATGAATTAGCTCACAATGGAACACCAATTACCGCACAACTTTTATGTGAACAAAAAACGGAGTTGCTTTCCACATTCTGGGGAGACGAAGTCGAAATGGATGATTTAGCTGCACTAACATGGATGCGCCAACCACATTATTATATGGGCTTATATCCGTATACATATTCCGCTGGTTTAACCGCTTCAACAGCAGCCTCCCAAATGATTCAAGAGGAAGGTCAACCCGCGGTAGAACGTTGGCTATCTGCATTAAAAGCGGGTGGAACACTGAAACCACTGGAGTTAATGAAGCTCGCTGGAGTCGATATGTCAACACCAGAACCAATTAAAAAGGCAGTTGCTTATGTTGGTTCATTGGTAGAAGAGCTTGAAAAAGGCTTTTAAGCGTGTAAAAATGGTTGCGTAACATAAACTAATAAAAGTTGAATTTTAAAGCTTGTGCAATGATTCATTTGATTACCTCTGTAGTACAATAATAGTAAAAGATTCAGATCATATAAAATGGGGGATCCACATGGATGAAATGGAAAAGCATTATTCGGAAGATAAATTTTGGGAAAAGCTTAAAAAGTTTGCATTAAGAGCTGGCCATTCCGTTGTATACACTGCGCTTTTGCTTTATTTTGTACTCCAAAAGCCTGATCTGCCTGCAAAAGCACGGGTTACGATTCTTGCAGCGTTAGGGTATTTTATTTTTCCGGTCGACCTCATTCCAGACCTCGCTGTAGGTATTGGGTTTACAGATGATCTGGGAGCTTTAGGTGTTGCGCTTTTCCAAGTGGCCATGCATATCGATGAAAATGTCAAAGCAAAAGCAAAAGCAAAGCTAGTCGATTGGTTTGGCGATGATGTCGATACCTCAGATGTAGATGAAAAACTTTAGATTGTCTAGAACTACCCTATTTCGCCTGGGGTAGTTCTTTTTTTAAAACGATGGAACGCGGCGTTTTTGGCTCATAATGTAGAAAACCTTTATTCTTGAGACGATCAAGATATGCCTTGATCGTGCTCGTTGAACTCACTGATGTACAAAGTCTTGAAAGCTCACGCATCGTCGGGGCTTTGCGGTGTTTCCTCATATATTTTTCAATTTGTTCTAGAATCTCTTGTTCGGTATACTCCATTCGCATTTGTAGTGTTCTAATTTGCAAATTTAACAACTCCTTTATTCCTCGGTACTGCTGCTGATAAGATGCTATCTATTTTAAAGGTTCTTTTTTTATTACGAAGTAAGCAATAGGCTTTGATTGTGGAATTCTGTATTTCCAAAACTTTAATTTGACGTTGTGTTAGAATCCCATTCTGAGACATATAGATGATTTCGATAGGTGTGTGCTGAAGCAGGGCACGTTGTAAAATCCAGCGCATGTAATCATCTCCTTTTTTATATTATATACGAACGTATATTCTATTATCAACAAAAATAAGAACATTTATTCGTGTTTTTGGTTAGGGATAGAGTGAGGAAGCCTGAAAGAGTAGTTTGCGGTACAAGCACAGGTGAAAAATTCGCAAGCATGTCCCGCAAGATTGGTTTCGCGGTACAAGCTCAAGCGGAAAATGCCGAAGCATGTCCCACAAGAGCGGCTAACGACAAAACACCAGGTTTATGTCCTGGTGTTTTTACGATTTTGTTGTAATGTTCGGAGTAGATTGTTGGGTGGGGTCTGCAATTCTTTTGCCCTGGATTCCTTTCGATTCCAGCAATTCAATGATTTTTTCAAGATGCTCTTCTTTTTCGACAACGATAAAATTGACAAATGGAAAAAGTCCTTTTACCTTAATCGTTAGCTTATAACCAAAATTCATGCGGTCATTGATACCATACAAATCGTGCCAACGCACAATTCGTTCGACTTCATATTCCTTGACTCGGCTGTATGAAAAATATCTTCCTTGCAGGATAATGCCTTTTGGCAATATAAATAAATTTCCACGGTGGCGAACGGCACTAATGATGGCAAAAAAGAAATACGCCATCGAGAAGAAGGATGACCCTAAGTAGTCTGTTGTAAGGATGACCAACAGTAATCCCAATAGGAGCACGGTTGCAGCAACGGTTCCCCATTTGACAAATTTATAAGACTTTGTTGATTTAGAGAGTGGTTCCATTTCCTTATACTCAGTAGGAATGAGAATCCCATGGAATTCCTCTTCCGTTTGCGGGAAAAGAGCCTCTTTAGAAAGATCGACAGCCTTTTTAATACTGATTCTGTACTGAATTAAATAATACACACCAAGTATATAAATGATTGTGAAAAAGATATTAAAAAACAAGTCATCACCCGCCTTAGATTTTATATTATGCTTTAGCTTTATTTTTTCATAAATATTGTCTTTTGAAAAGTAAAAAAGACCACGTCGACGTGGTCCTTCTTTTACTCAGCTTGTTTTGCATCTTCAACAATATGGAATAGTAGGTGGGCAAGATGATGAATTGGCCCATATTCTTGCTCTTCCTCTTCCGATTCTTCATCTGAGAACTCAAGATCATTGAGGTACAATGCCATAAATTCATAATAGTCTTTAAGCTCAAACTCGAAACAGTATGTAGGCTCTTCACTTTCTTCTTCATATTGTAGGGCAAGGTAATGTAAATTCCCCTCGGCATCTTCACCATCGAAAAAGACAAAAAAACCAATATTCGTATCAAGCTCAAATAGGTGTCGAGTACCACCTTCCGTTACTCGATTAAAATCCTCTTCTTCAAGAATATCGACTTTCATTGCTTCAACTGCATCTTCCTTATGAAACGAAACAGTAATTGATTTCATTCTAACACCTCCTTGGTATCTTCTTTATATTGTACTAAAAATGTGGAAAGTAAAGCAAAAATGAATTAATTGCATCAATTTTTAAGATTACTAGATTTTTAGGTATAGATAACAAAAACCGTGGCTATCCTTGTTAAAGAGGTGAGAGACGGATGAAGATGACAATTGCACTAATTCTATCGTTTGGAATACTAGCTGGATTTTTTTCAAATAATGAAGCCACTCAAGGGAATGATCTTGAAGAGATAAAAGTTCTTGCGGATAAGAATAACATTGAAATTTCAGCATGGATGGCTTTATCACGAGGCAAGGTTGGACAAGCAAATGATGTAAATGATATGAAAAATCAAATGGAACAATTCATGAGTAATCATGATTCATATAGCTGGAAAAAGGTTCTGGAAGAAGAAAATAGCCATTATGTATGGCAAGGGAAAAAAGAGAACGAACACGGCATTACAGAATCGATTAAGCTAAAAGCATATAAATCAGGTGAAAAGTACGAAATCGCAATTACCAATGAAGCAAAAGGCACAAAGCTTACCGCAGAGCAGATTAAATGGACTGGCGAATCCTTCAAGGATAGCAAAACATTTTATTCAATATCAGGTGTAATGAAGTCTAAGCAAAACCAATTAGATGAGGTTGCGAAAAAAATTGTTGAAGATGCACAAGCAGAAGTGGTGGAACAGCTTCAGGAAAAAGGTTTTGTTTCAATTTCAGCTTACTCGAAAGCTTTTGAATCTGAGTTAATGACGGCTAAGCAGGAAAAAATGAATCTGCAGGTTGGTTTAAGAGCTAGCGTAGAGAAAGATGAAATTGATGTGACGATTGGAACACCAATTATTACAACAGAATACTAAAAATAGACGGCTTGGAGAATCTCCAAGCCGTCTATTTTTATTTACAAAAACTTTACATAATCTTATCGTTCCAAAGAAAGTCCACACTTTATAATATAAATAGACACCATGTTAAAGGCGCATTTGATTTTATACAAAAGGTAGGAGCCCATGAAGACAAACCATTTACGTAATTTAATACAATTTATTGCTTTTTTAAAAAAGAAAAGGGCCGCATTATACCAAGAATACAAACGGGATGAAGAAATAAAGATACTCATGCATAAATCAAAAGTAAAAACAATGTTTCAACCAATACTCTCACTTGAGGAAGGCGCTACTGAGGGCTTTGAAATATTGAATAGACCAGAAAGCACAGTGCATTTTCCAACAACTGAAACCTTTTATGACTATGTAGGGGAGAGCTCTTATGTAGTGATGGTAGAACAGTTCTTACGAAATATTTCGATTGAACGATTTGCAGAGCAGGTAAAAAAACAAAATGAGTGTAGAAATCCGCTTGTGTTTCTTAACATCCAAACACAGGTATTGGCAGACCCCTATTGGCGGAGTGGGATCACGATGGAATTGCTTGAAAAACATAATCTATCCCCAAACCAAATTGTATTAGAGTTAACAGAAAAACAGTCTGTCAAAAACTATAATCAATTTAAAGAATTGATCGGGCATTATCGACAGCAGGGCTTTCGAATAGCGGTTGATGATGCGGGGACTGGATATAATAGCTTACAGACACTTGTATACCTTAAGCCTGAATTTATTAAGCTTGATAAGTCACTTATACGTAATATTCACTGTCATCGAGAAAACCAGCACCTAGTTAAGCTTTTAGTAAAATATGCGATGCAGGTAGGAACGAAAATTATCGCTGAAGGCATTGAAACAGATGATGAGCTTGAGTTTTTGAAAAATATAGGTGTACACATGGGGCAGGGGTTTGCACTTGGAAGACCAATGCCCGAACTCCAACAAGGAAGCATGCCTAAAGTAAATCTACATCCACAATTAGCATTAACTTTATAAAAGAGAAGACCCTTGTTTTAATCAAGAGTCTTCTCTTTTGTTTCCTCTTCAAAATCGTCTAAGGTAAGATAGATGCTATGTTTTATAGTCTTGCAGTAGCTTTTTACTTTTGCTGATTCCAAGCTCAATTGTTCGAGGGATGTAATGGGTCTTTTTCTATTTTGAATGACTGCAATTGAGATACTTGCCAAAGGTAATTGTTCGAAGACACCCTGCCTACTCACTCCAGATACATATCCTTTTACAAGATCCTCCTGTGAATAGAAAATCTTTAGTGAGTCAGTAAACCCTGCAATAATGCTTTCGCATAAGGATTGATAGTGATGGTGCGGTATAGTTGCAATAAAATCGTCTCCACCAATATGTCCAATGAAGGAGGGCTCATTCTCGGTGGTCATGATGGCATCAGTAAGGATCATGGCTGTTTCTTTAATTAATTCGTCACCCTTTGAAAATCCGTATGTATCATTAAAGGCTTTAAAGGAATCAATATCAATATATAACACACTGAATCTTTTATATGTAAGTATTTCTTGCAATGTTTCTTTGATTACATTGTTACCGGGTAATCCGGTTAATGGGTTAGAGTAGCGTGCATTTCTTATCTGAATTTCCGCGAGTTTCATAATTAGTTCCCGAATACTAACTGTTCCAAATAAAGCATTTTCCTTTGTGACAATTACGACATCATATAAATGCTCTAATTTTCGATTCATTGCAAGAGAACTTACTTCCGTTAAAGATAAACTATAATCCACAATTAAAATTTCCTGGTCCATGACTAGATCAATTGTTCGTTTCATAAAAAGGTCAAATCCATATTTGATGGAAAGCCTTTGAAAAAAGTGTGTTTTCATTACCAACCCTACTGGTTGTCGGTCCGAGCAAACAACGATTCCCTCAATGGCAGTCTCTTTTTCAAATATCGAATATACTTCCTCGCATTTTGTAGAAGGAGACACAATGAGACTCTCTTTTGCTATTTCTCCTATCACAATGTCCATTAACAGTCCATCTCCTATACTATTATTTTTTCTAGATGCAACTCCTAAATAGGAATAGAGAAATAATACCAATTACCTATAAATAGATTATCAGTCTCCTATTAATAATTTAATGTAACAACGTTAATGTTTTGTAAATAAAGCATTAATTATTAATTTTTTGTCAATAAAAATAAAGTTTGTGCTGACTTATCTTCATTAAGAGGGATAAGTACATTTTTATGATTTTTTAAAATTGTATGTTAAATTAAGATAATAAAACTTCGATGAGAGGATGAACTAAATGTCACTTGAGAGTGTAAAAGAGCATTTTAAAAAATGGAATCGTGAAAGGGATGTTATGGAGTTTGATACAGTGAGTGCAACCGTTGATCAGGCTGCTGAAACAATCGGTGTTGCTCCCGAGCGAATTGCAAAGACACTTTCTTTCCGTGGAGAAGGGGATGCAGCCATTTTAGTGGTGGCAGCGGGTGATGCGAAGATCGATAATAAAAAATTCCGTCATACCTTTGGATTTAAGGCAAGAATGCTGTCTGCTGAAGAAGTAGTTGAGCAAACGGGGCACGTGATTGGCGGTGTTTGTCCGTTCGGACTGGCAAACAAACTTGATGTTTACTTGGACGAGTCCCTGAAGCGTTTTTCAACGGTGTTTCCTGCGTGTGGCAGCGTTAACTCTGCAATTGAATTAACCTGTGATGAGCTTTTCCAATATTCCGATGCAAAGGAATGGGTCGATGTATGCAAAGGCTGGGAGATTGAAGAGACTACCGAAAAGATTGCGGTACATAAAGAATAATGTGAAAAGGTATACTTGAAGAATGATTTTCAACCTTTAATGGAACAAAAATAACCCAACAAACATATTCTGCTATGTAAGCCCAGAAATTTAGAATCAAAATAAGCAACAGGAGGGTTACAGATGTTTCATGCAAGGTTGGTTCAATATACATTAGGAAATGGACAGAGGTTAATCGCAGAGAAGCTAACAAAAGAATTTGACAGAGTAAGTAGAGGCCTAATGGGATTTAGAGGGAATGTCTATTTTTTTGATGATTCCTCTGGTGAATATAGAGTAGTAAACTATTGGGATACGAAGCAAGATGCCGAGGCAGCCCAAAGGGTAATCTCTCCAAAATTAGAAAAAGTGTTAGAGAAGTATACAGATGAAAAGCCTACTTATCGAATCTTTGAAATATTTGATGCAATTGACGATGAAGAAATCATTTCATCTCATACAATTACTAAATGAAAAAGAGCTTGAAATCCAAGCTCTTTTTCTTATTCCACTAAACCAATTGATTTTAATCCGTTGAACACTCCGGAATTCTCTACATCAGTCGTTTTGTATTTCGCATAGGAAAATAAATCGGGATTAGCATTCCCCATTGCAAATCCATGGCCAACCGATGACAGCATTTCTTTATCATTCATGCCATCCCCGAATGCTGCTGCTTGTTCAGGCGAAAGTTGGAGCACAGCCAATACCGATTTAACAGCAACCCCTTTGTTGACTTTTTCACGAATCACATCGCGACAGTTTTTCATGCCTTCCACATTTACAGAAGAAAGATGAATTTCATTAATATGTTCAAATTTCTTCTCTGCGTGTTCTTGGGTTGTAATGATTGTTGAACCCAAAATTTCATCTTTTTGCGTTTCTTTGTACAGTGCATTTTTTCTCAAATGAAAGGTCTTAATGAAATCTTTTACAATCTCTGATTCCATGCTAGTGAAGATATTTTTGTTTTGCGAGTACAGAACAATATCAAAATTATTTTCTTGTGTTGTTTTTAATAGGCTGTCGACTAAACTAGGTGGAAGAGGTTCGTTAAAGAGGGTTTCGCCGCGATGAATGGCAAACGCCCCATTGTATGCGATATAGGATGTAATCGTAAGGTCATCGCCAATATCCGTAATTTCATGAAGCGGTCTACCAGTTGCTAGAAACACCTCAATCCCTTTTTCCTTAAGCTGGGCAACCGCGTTTTTAGTCGATGGCTCGATTGTATCGTCCGGTCGTAAAATCGTTCCATCTATATCAAGAAAGACAATTTTTATATCAGGCATTTATTTTCTCCTTTTTATATTAGTATACCATGTTAGTGAAACCTGATTGCGTGTTTATTCGTATATGTAAGTATGAAGGAGGGAGCGGACATGCGAACGAAATTTGGTAGTCTTATTTTTTTACTAGTATTTTTATTTGTTTTTCCGATTCAAGGATTTGCGGTTGATTATTGGATCAATGATGTAAAAATGGATGCGTACTTGCAGGGGGATGGGACTGTCAACGTAACCGAGACCCAGATATACGAATTTGACGGTGAGTTTAACGGGATAACCCGGACAGTTATACCGAAAGAGGGTAGTTCGATAAAGGACTTTTCTGCTACTGAAAATGGAACCGAATTGCAAGTGGAAAAGGAAGATGACCTCTATAAAATCCATCGTAAGGGGAAGGACGAGATCATTACTGTCACACTCACCTACACGATTATTAATGGGATAGAGATCTATGAGGATGTAGCCCAATTTTATTGGCCGTTTTTTGATAACAGGAATGAATCAACCTATGAAAATCTAGTCATTACAGTTCACCCACCTCAATCAACGAGTGATACGATTGCATTTGGATATGATGAGGCATTTCAAAAGGAAACAGTTCAATCTGATGGCTCGGTTGTCTTTCATTTTGGAGAGGTCCCAAGTGAAACAAATGGTGATATTCGAGTTGCGTATCCTGTTGAATTATTTTCAGGAGCAAACTATGTCACAGCCGGTAAGCAGATGAAAGAGGAAATTTTAAATGACAAGAATGAGTTATTGGCAAAAGCGCAGGAAAGAGCTGAAACGAAAGAAGTTCTTTCGAAAGTAGCGATATTCTTAGTTCCGATTTTTACGTTAGTCTTTTTCATTTTGATTATTCGAAATCGGATGGAGGGCAGAGCGAAACTTGCAGCGATAAAAGGGGAAATGGCAAATCCAGGTGCACTCCCAAAACAGGTGTTGAGCTTGCCGGCAACCATAGTCTTTACAAATCATAACTATCTTCCTCAAGGACAGGGGATGGCAGCGGCTTTATTAGATTTAGTGAGAAAGAAGTTAGTGAGACAGGTTTCTGATGAAGAGTTTCAGCTCGTCGACCAGGCAAGAGCGTTGCCACATGAAAGGATTTTGATTGAGTGGTTATTTGAAAAAATCGGCCAAAATGGCGAGTTTAGTTTTTCAGACCTAACAACCTATTCGACGGATAAGAAAAACTCTGAAAAATACTCAGGCTTTCAAATGAAATGGGGAGAGGCTGTCCGGAATGAGGTGAAGGAACACCATCTCTTTGAGGATAAGTCCAAATTCAAATTATTTCTCGGATTATCAAGCATCGTGCTAGTTCCATTTTCATTCTTGTTCCCAATGTATGATTTATTTGTATGGTTTATATTAACGTTGATTTTGTTTGGCGGAATCATTGTTTATTTGATTGCCTACCGTCCGAAAAATATAGAAGGCTTGCGGATTTACCATGAGTGGTTATTGTTTAAAGATAGTTATAAAACATTGTCACTCGATGAGTGGAAAAACTGGTCTGAGGATGACCAGATGCGTGCCTACATTTACGGGCTAGGCATAGGAGACAAAGGAATGATGAGGCAAAATGAGGATCTGATATTTGCCCTTAACAAACCTTATCGGTACGAAAGCGCTGGTTTTTACCCGTATTCCGTGTATTCTTTTGGGTATGTTGGACCAAACGCATCTGCCCAATTTGAATCTGCGAATGAGTCGATTGGCAGCGGCAGCACCAGTTCTAGTAGCAGCAGTGGCGGTGGAACTGGTGGCGGCGGAGGCGGATCAGGGGCTTTTTAGTTGGTTGAAATTGGTGTAAGTATGCGTCTGAAGGGTTTTTAGAGATAAAAATAGCTCTGAAAAGTCTTTCATAAATTGGATGAAGGACGCTTAGTAAGAATAATAGCTCCGAAAAGTTCTTCATAAGCCGGATGAAGGACGTTTAGCAAGAATAATAGCATCGAAAAGTCCTTCATAAGCTGGATGAAGGACGTTTAGCAAGAATAATAGCATCGAAAAGTCCTTCATAAGCTGGATGAAGGACTTTTAGCAAGAATAATGGCTTCGAAAAGTCTTTCATAAGCTGGATGAAGGACTTTTAGCAAGAATAATGGCTTCGAAAAGTCTTTCATAAGCCAAATGAAAGATGTTTAGCAATAATAATAGAGTCGAAAAGTCCTTCATAAAAAAAGCGGCAGTTCAGGCTGTCGCTTTAACTATCCTTAATACAGTTTCCCCTGGCGGTGCAAGACGGTCGAAAGTCTCATCACTGAGTGAATATAACAATTTTGTCTCAATGTGAATGAATCACCGAAAAATGCTGGTAAAATTGAATCTAGTGTTCCTTTCATTTTCTTAAACAACTGACTAAAAACCTCTTCCTCGGTATAAAATTGAGTTTCTCGACCCTGCAGCCACTCTAAGTAGGACACGATAACCCCACCAGCATTTGCGAGAATGTCCGGGATAACGAGGATACCTTTCTTACTTAAGAAATCGTCTGCGTCCTTTGTAATAGGGGCATTCGCACCTTCGACAATAATCCGTGCTTTAATTTTATCCATATTGTCTGTACGAATTTGATCCTCTAAAGCAGCAAGGATGAGACCATCCACATCGAGGTAAAGAATTGCCTCTCTATCTAGAACTTCTGCCTTTACTCCCGCGATAGTCAACTCCTCGTCTGATACAGGGAGATCTCCTTTGTTTCCTTTTGTGAATTTTACAAGGGATGGAATATTTAAACCGTCCATATTAAATAATGTAACATTCCGGTCGCTAACCGCCACAACCTTATTTTGCAGATAAGAACACTGATACGCTTCTAAAGCCGTAACCGAACCAACGTTTCCAAAGCCCTGAACTGCAAGCTTCATTGGTTTATTTTCAAATTCTGCAACTATTTTTGCTAAGTTGTTAGCGGATGAATTAAGAAAGCCTTTTTGATTCTGAAGAAAATCATGAAACAGATAACGGAAGGTAAAATATACACCTTTCCCAGTTGCTTCACGTCTTCCTAATGAACCGCCATTGACCACACTCTTTCCGGTAAAACTCCCACGATATGGCGTACCAGGTCGGATGCTTTTATATTCAGCCATCATCCAGTCCATCTCACGTTCGCCTGAACCCACATCTGGTGCTGGGATATCCTTATCTGGACCAAGACTATCGGCAAAGTACCGAACATATTTTTTACAAATGAGATGAAGTTCTTTTTCAGATAGTGTTCTAGGATTGATAACGAGACCACCTTTTCCACCACCAAAGGGAACGTCATGAAGGGCATTTTTTAACGTCATCAAGGATGCAAGATTAATTACTTCATCCTCATTAACTGTTTCGTGGAAACGGATCCCACCCTTATAAGGGCCTAATGCATTATTATGCTGAACGCGGTAGGCTGGAATTCGAACCACCTGACCATTTTCTAACGGGATTCTTAAAAAAGACTTATGGACATGATTTGGGGTTGATAGTATGGAGGCTAATGAGGTAAATGCTTGCTCCCGGGTTTCCCCTGTTAATTCCGGAATAAATGTGTCGTCTTTCATTAATGCGTCTAATGATTTTTCAACAATCTGCTTTGTTTTATTCAATTCTATTCCTCCTTGTTGAAAGCGTTGTTATTATTAATTGTAACATATTGGATGGTAATTTGCGGGGAGCAAGGATTGCTAAAGCTTAAATTGCAATTATTTAAAAGCTCATGGTTTAAAACTTACAAAATAAAGGAAAATAACGAAATGGAGGGATTTAGGTGAATTTTATTATTATTGGTGGAGATGCAGCGGGTATGAGTGCTGCTATGCAAATTGTACGGAATAGTTCAGAACACTCGATTACAGTCCTTGAAAAAGGAGGTATCTATTCATATGGTCAATGCGGTTTGCCATATGTAATAGGAGGGAAAATTGAGTCAACAGATCAAGTGATTGCAAGAACAAAAAAGGAATTTCAAGAGAAGTATGGAATTGATGCAAGAGTTTTTCATGAAGTGAAAAGCATTGATGCGAAACAAAAGGTTGTAAGGGGAAATAACCTTTCTACCGGGGAAACCTTCGAACTAGCCTATGACCGATTGCTTATTGCAACAGGCGCAAGTCCGGTAGTGCCAAACTGGGAAGGAAGCTCTTTACAAGGGATATTCACATTGAAGACAATACCTGATACAGAAGAAATTTTAGATTATTTATACAAAGGTTTCCGTGATGTCAAAGATGTAACAATCATCGGTGGTGGTTATATCGGGCTTGAAATGGCTGAAAGCTTTGCGGAATTAGGTAAAACGGTCACAATCATTGAAAGAAATAATCAGCTAGCTGGAATTTTTGATCGAGAGCTTGCTGAACTCATTCACGATGAAGCAAAAAAGCAAAAGGTCCAGCTAAGGTTTGAAGAGTCTGTTGAAGGGTTTGGCGGGGGTACATTTGTTGAGTATGTAAAAACAGATAAAGGTGAAATAAAGACGGATTTAGTATTGGTTGCTGTTGGAGTTAAACCAAATACAGCCTTTACTAAGGATACTGGAATTGTATCCGGTGTAAAGGGAGCAATCCAAGTAAATTCATATATGCAAACAAATGTGGAGGATATTTTTGCTGCCGGTGACTGTGCGACACAGTTTCACAGAATTAAGGAGCGGGATGATTATATTCCCCTCGGTACTCACGCTAACAAACAGGGACAAATTGCGGGATTAAATATGATCAATTTACATAAAACCTTTAAAGGGATTGTAGGGGCATCGATAATTAAATTTTTTGATTTAACGCTTGGTCGCACCGGACTTTCAGAAAAAGAAGCGCAAAGGTTGAATATACCAGCTGCTTCTGTAACAATCCGTGCAAGAGACATTGCGGGCTATTATCCGGATGCTACAAAGATGACTGTGAAATTGGTCTATCATAAAGAAACTCACAAGCTCCTTGGTGGACAGATCATTGGTGAAAATGGTGTAGATAAACGGATTGATGTGCTGTCAACTTCTCTTTTTCACAAGATGACAATTAAGGAATTATTAGACTTAGACTTAGCGTATGCACCTCCATACAATGGAGTTTGGGACCCTATTCAACAGGCAGCAAGAAGAGTTAGGTGAGGGAGGTGAGGCCATATTCCATGTTCCACCAATGTCCTCATTACCCACTTTTAAGGCTCTTTTTTGTTTGCACTTCTTTATGTATTCAAATATGATAATACATATCAGAATAATGGGGAATTAGAGGGGTGTAAAATGTCTAAAAAAATATATATTATCCATGAAAATGATGAGTGGACTGTTCATTTAACAAAACGTTTAGATGAACTGCAACTTCCATATGAGGCTTGGCATCTTGATAAGGGGATTATTGATTTAACGTCAGAGCCACCCGAGGGTGTGTTCTACAATCGAATGAGTGCCTCCTCACATACAAGGGACCACCGCTTTGCACCCGAGTTGACGGGGGGGATTTTAGACTGGCTTGAGTTCCATAATAGAACTGTTTTTAATGGGAGTAATGCATTGCGATTAGAGCTTAGTAAAGTAAAACAATACACTGCACTTGAGGCAAATGGGATTCGCACTCCGAAAACGATTGGGGCAGTTGGGCGCGAGCAAATCATTGAAGCAGCCAAAAAACTAGAGACAACACCTTTTATCACAAAACATAATCGGGCAGGGAAAGGGCTTGGCGTTCAATTATTTCAATCTGTGGAATCGTTGAAAACATACGTGAATAGTCCTGCATTCGAAGAGCCCGTTGACGGGATTACGCTCATTCAAGAGTATATCCAATCACCAGAATCCTATATTACACGAGCTGAATTTGTTGGCGGTAAATATGTGTATTCTGTACGGGTTGATACGTCAGAAGGGTTTGAGTTATGCCCTGCGGATGCTTGCCAGATTGGAGATCTATTTTGCCCTGTTGGGGAAGAGGTAGAAGTGCGTCCAAAATTCGAAATCATAGAAGATATTGATCCAGAATTGATAGCGCGATATGAAGCTTTTCTAAAAGCTGTTAAAATCGATGTAGCTGGCATAGAATTTGTGAAAAATGCCGCTGGTGAAGTTTTCACCTATGATGTCAACACAAACACAAACTACAATTCCGATGCCGAAGCAAAAACAGGCAAATACGGAATGCTTGAACTCGCAAAGTTTCTTGGGAATGCACTGTAGGGACCACGGGGACGGTTCCTGCGGTCCCTTTTGTCTCTAAGATGATGAGAAATACAAGATTAAAGGGTAGCATAATCGCTACCCTTTATGTGTTTTCACCGTATAGAATTTAAATAGAATAAACGCGACAGCTGACAGGAATATACCTGAAATATAAGGTAATCCGACTGAGACTGTGTAGAGCAAGCCACCTAAAATAGGTCCTAGGATTCTTCCAAGTGAATCGAAGGAAGAAAGTAGCCCTGTGACACCTCCATGTCCAGTTTTGGTACGCTTTGTTAATAAAGCTGAAACCGCAGGACGAATGACGCCATTACCGACTCCAAAAACTGTCAAGAAAATCGCAGCCGTAAGGAAATCCTTCGTATATAGAATAAGGAAGAAACCTAAGGCTGATACGAAAATTCCAATCTGGATTACAAAGCCTTCACCAAAGCGTTTTGTCAATCTTCCAACTAGCCCACCTTGAACGATCGCTCCAGCAAGACCCATAATCATAAAAATATATCCGAGATCAGTTGTCCCTAATCCAGCTTTTTCCGCGGCATAGTAGGCAAAGGTAGCCTCAAGACCTGAGAGGGATAATGTGATAAATAGAGAAAGGAAAAACAGAACAGATTCCGGACCGTTCAGCGCTTTTAAGAGGCCCTTTCTACTTCTATCTGTTTGGTGTCGTTCCTCTTTTGGTAATGATTCTTTAAGAACTAAAATCACCAAGAAAAAAGTAAGTAAGGATAAGATTCCAGCTATGTAAAAAGGCATCTGTAAGTCAGTTCTTGAAAAAATACCGCCAATTGCTGGTCCAAAAACAAATCCGAGACCAATCGATGCACCAATAACTCCCATTCCTTTGCCACGATCTTCCTCAGACGTAATATCAGCAGCATACGCCATAACAGTTGGCATATTTGCGGCTGAAAGGAAGCCCCCAATGATTCTAGCCCCAAAAAGCATCCATAGCTCTGTAGATAGGGCCATTAAAAAGAACGAAACCGCAAGGCCAAATATCCCGATCATCATTACAGGCTTACGACCAATCCGATCGGAAATTCTGCCCCACATTGGTGCAAATAAGAATTGCATCAATGAATAGACAGCCATGAGTAGTCCTAATTCAGTTGGTGAAGCACCTAAGTCTTCTGCATAAAAGGGTATAACCGGTATAATGATTCCGAACCCGACATAAACCAAAAACATAACTGCAAATAAAATAGGTAACGCTTTTTTTGTATCCAAAATGTGTCACTCCAGTTTGATAGCTTACCTTCCTATAATAAATTAAATGAAAGCAATTTGCGAGTCATCTTGTAAAAGCATCAAATAATTGCCATAAAAAAAGCATCTTCGAGTGAAGATGCTTTTCCAAAGGGCTTGTCCATTACATTATACGTTTTACACGTCCGTTAAATGTATTCTTCCAATATCCAGAAGTCATATCAGCAATCGCTACACCTGTAGAGGATTGAGAGCCGATAAATTTACCTCCACCAATGTAAATTCCAACGTGTCCATCTGTTTTATACGTATTAAAGAATACTAGGTCACCAGGTTTCATATCACTAACTGAAACAGCTGTACCTTGGTTTTTTAATGCATCAGTGCTAGCTCCCACACTTACACCAGCTTGGGCAAATGCCCAGTGTACGAAACCAGAGCAGTCAAATAATCCGTTCGCAATATCAGAAGAGTTTCTTCCGCCACCGAATTTATATGCAGAATTCCCAATGTATTTATATCCTGCATTAATAACTGTGCTAATTGAACCTGACACCTTTGGTGTTGAGGTTGGGACTGCAGCTACAGTAGCAGCTGATGTTGCAGTGGCAGTATCTGCTGTATTGTTAACGACCGGTGTAGCAGCAAGCATACTAGCACGAAGGTCTTCAATATCTGCTAATGTTTTTTGCTCTTTTGATTGTAAGGCAGCCTTTAAAGCGTCGTTTTGAGCCTTTTGGTCTTCAATTTGACCCTGCATTGCTACCAATTCTTCTTTTTTGCTTTGTAAAGCAGTCAATGTTTCTTGAATCGTGTCTTGTTTCTCTTTTACTAGATTGATAGCATTTGCTTGATCGTCGATAATTTTTTGATCAGCTTGCATAATTGTAGAAACTGCACTTACGCGGTTGATAAAATCAGAAAAGCTTTGTGCACCAAAAATTACATCCAAGTAGCTGATTGTTGTTCCACCAGATTCCTGCATCATGCGAGCACGCTCTTTAAGAATCTCATTACGAGCTTCAATTTCTTTTTCAAGTTGGTCAATCTCAGCTTGAAGAGTATGTACTTGCTCCTCAGACTTTTTGATGTCAGCTTCTGTTTGAGCGATCAATTTACGATTTTCTTCGATCGCATTATCTACTTTTGCAATTTGAGCATTTATTTCTTTCAAAGCATTTTGTGTTTCAGAAAGATCACTTTGAAGGGAGCTCATCGATTCAGCACTGGTCGATATTACATATGGAGAAAAGGCACTTATCATTAAAGTGGCACTTAAAGTTACGAGTGTCTTTTTCAAGAAAATTCCTACTTTCTTACTAATCTATTTAGTCTATACTGTAATATTTTATTTTCTTATATTATCATATATTTCTATAAAATTCTCCATTTGTCGCGAAATTGTTACATTTTGTTAATATTGTAATGTTTCAAACCCTAATAAAATCAATGATTGCAATAAAGGAGCCACCATATAATGTCGAAATATATTTGTAATAAAAGAGGTATTTTTTGGAATAATTAAGTAAGAAATTCCCTACTAAAGTAGGATAGGGGGATATTAGCCCTAATAGGGGAATAGGGTTGTAAAAACAGGCGCTGATATTTTAATATTTTCCAAGTTGGCCTATCCTTTATTAAAAGTATTTTGTGCAAAGAAGTTACTTTTTGGCATAATTAATATATGAAGACTGAAAAAAAGAAAGGTCGTACATAAAATGAATTTTTCACAATTGAAGGGGATTATAGAGTCTTATGCAATTGCGACTCTTGGGGGCATGTTGTTCCATTTTTTGCAATTTCCGATTCCCTGGATACTCGGACCAATAACATTTGTGATTTTTTACAAAGCGATAACTCATCGAACAATGACTATGTCATCACGGTTGTATAACGTTGGACTTGCAACACTAGGAATCTACTTTGGATTATCTTTTACAAAGGAAACCTTTGTTACAGTATACCCTTACATTATCCCGTTTTTAATAACGACAATTTTGCTACTAACAGTTAGTGTGGTAAATAGTATTTTTGTGACCAGATTTATAAAAATTGATCCGATGACTAGTGTGTTTGGCTCGATTCCTGGAGGACTTTCTGAAATGGTAGCGGCAAGCCACTCATTACAAGCAAATTCAGCAATGGTTACAATTTTTCAAACGGTTCGTTTGTTAACGGTTGTATTTATGGTTCCGTTCATTGTGACCCATTGGTTCATTGCGAGTTCAGGATATGCATATGAAGTAACAAAAAATTTAAGCAATGTGCCAATCTACGCATATGTATGGTTTGGATTAGCTCTATTTGCGGGGTGGCTCCTTCGAAATAAGCTGCCAGCTGCTTTTGTCATCGGCCCACTTGCAGTTACGGCAATTCTTGGTGTAGTGGGAGTAGGGTTGCCAAGTATTCCGCCATGGTTTTTAATTCTTGCACAAATTACGGTTGGATTGAGAATGGGAAATAATATCAACTTAAGAGATTTAAAGCTTGGCGGAAAGTATTGCGGGGTATACTTTTTACTGACAATTTTATTAGTTGGTATTTCGTTTGGATTAGGATATATTTTTGCTGCGTTCTCAGATTTAGATTTACCGACTGCCATCCTAAGTTTGGCACCAGGTGGGCTAGTAGAGATGGTCTTAACTGCTACAGCCATCGGAGCAGATCCAGCCGTGGTAAGTTCGCTACAGCTCATACGTCTTTTATTCATCATATTAATCGTACCAAGCTTCTTAAAATGGATGTTTAACTTTAATCAGCAGAAGTCCCATGCTTCTACTGAATAAAGTTAAAGCCTCCGGCGGATGCCACGATTTTTTAAAGGAAGCTTTTCGAGCAAACTCGAAAAAAATCGGGCGCAAATACGCCAGGGCGCATTTGATTATAGAGGAAAAAGCAGCCGCCTGTTGAAATGGGGGATTCAAACAAACATTTGAATGAAGTTGAGAACCCTTAAGTATCAAGGGCTGCACTTTAAACAAACGTTTGATTGAAAGACGAAATGAATCTGTTTATTATGTAAGCAAAAATTAGAACAAACGCTTGATTGAAATTTGAAACCCTTGGGCGCCAACGGATAGACCGCTAAACAAACGTTTGATTGAAAAATATTATGTCAACTAAAATAGAGTATTGATGTTTTTTGAACTCATCAAAAACTATCGGGGAACTAGTGTCTTTACTCTCCTAATAACTGGTTGGTGGGGTATCTCCAGAAGGCCTGGATAGTAATCAATATCCTGAAAACTGGTATGTGAGAATCTTCGAACGGTTTTCGAGCACTATTAAAATCCTAATTATTGGAATATGAGGTTTCTCCAGAAAAAGTAGAGAGTCACTAAAATCCTAAAAACTGGTATTCTAGCTTCTCGGAAAAGTGTTCGAGCACTGTCAATATCCTAATACATGGGTGGGGGTATCTTCGGAAGGATTCTAATAATGAAAAAATGAAAATGCCACTAGGGGTGTCCCAGTGGCAAAACTTATTAGGGATAAATTAAGCTCCCCATTCCTCTTTTGAAGGACCGTAAACACCAGGTACCTGCAATCCAGCTTGACGCATGAGGATTGTCATTTGTCCGCGATGGTGAATTTGGTGGGTGTTCATCATTCCAAGCAACACAGCAGCAGGCATTTGTTGACCAAACACCTCTTTGATTTCCTTCAATGTTCCATCATTCCATTGTGCTTTGATTGCAGAAACTAAGTTCTCGCTCGTTGAACGATAGCTATCTGCAATTTCTTTCGCACTAGTAGGTACTTCCTCGCCATGAGCACCTTCAAACTCTAATCCAGCCTGTGAAAGAAATAGATGGAGTGAAGTCACAACATGCCATGTAAGTTCGCCTAATGTACGATGACCAGGTGCCACTGATTGTGATAATGATTCATCCGTTAAAGCGTCAAGAATTTTTTGGGTTCCGCTGCTTTCATAATTCCAGTCTTGCAAAAATTCATCAAGTGTATGGTACATATGTATTCCTCCTAAAAAATGTGATTACTACCATTATACTTCATGCTCAATTAAAAACCATTTTAAACGTTTTCAATGATATTTTTAGAAGGTGATGTTTTATCATTCGATTCCTTGTAAAATAGAATAGGATACTAGATTTAGACAATAAAGGATGTTGACGTGTGAAGGATATAACAAATGGCTCACTCTTGGATGTGATTGGGGAATTGTTCTCCGACGAAATTTCAATAGCGGTTTCCAATACAAAGGAATATATCTATTATCGACCAAGTAAACGAATTGATCTAAAAATAAAACCCGGTGATGAGGTAAAAGAGGGAACCATTGCCTATAAAGCGATTACCTCCAAACAAAAAGCTTCCGAATTTATCAATCGGGATGTGTTTGGCATTCCTTATCATGGAATGGCGGTACCCTTTTTTCATGGTAATGAGCTAGAGGGATGTGTAACGGCAATCTATCCAGCATTAACAGATGGAAAATCAGTTGTGACCGTGAAATCTCCAGATGGCTGGGTTCCCATCCCGTTTGCAGATTGTTTATATCTAGAGGCAAAAGATAAAAAGACGCATGTGTACACAACAGATTTCTCGGGAACACATAAGTATTCACTGCAGGAATTCGAATATACATTACCCAAAGACTTTTTTATCCGATGCCACCGTTCGTTTATCGTGAACGTCAATCAAATAAAAGAAATTCACCCTGATACACATTCTACGTTCGTGTTAGAAATGAAAAATGGAGCACGAGTCCCAGTCAGCCAAAACTATTCCAGTTATTTTCGAAAACTGTTGGGTTTCTAATTTTATAGAAAAAGAACAATTCTTCTGCTTTAGAGGTTTGTTCTTCTTTTTTATCTAATATTTTTGTTCTTTGCTCTAGAAATCCCTTTTTATATGGAGAATATAGGTAAAATTATCTTAATATTCAATTTCATAAAGGGGATGGGAGAAATGAATAGTAAACTAGATCGCATTAAGGATACCCGTCTACATGACCGTGTTGTAACACCGGAAGAAGCAGCAGAATGGATCGGGGACGGAATGACGTTAGGTCTTAGTGGCTTTACACGTGCGGGTGATGTGAAAGCGGTTCCATTTGCGCTTGTAAAACGCGCTGAGAACGAACCTTTAAAAGTAAATGTATATACTGGAGCATCATTAGGCTCTGATGTTGATAAATTATTTGCAGAAGCAGGAATTTTAGGTAAGCGTTTACCATTCCAAGCTGATCCAACAATGAGAAAGGGAATTAATGAAGGGGACTTCTTATTTGTAGACCAACACTTATCACATACATCAGAATTAATTCGCTCGAATGTAATGGATGTCGATGTTGCAATATTAGAAGCGATTGCGATTAAAGAGGATGGTTTAATCATACCGACCACTTCAATTGGGAATTCTTTAACGTTTGCTCAGCATGCAAAATCAATCATTGTTGAAATCAACCTCGCCCAAACAGCAGAGCTTGAGGGAGTTCACGATTTATATGCACCTGGAAAGCAGGGAGAAAGAGAGCCAATTCCTTTAACAAAAGCAGATGACAGAATTGGCCTACCTGGAATTAAAGTAGATGTTGAAAAAATCAAGGGAATCGTGTTTACAGACCAAACAGATTCTCCATCAACAATCGTATCACCTGATGAAGAAACCGAAATCATGGCACAGCATCTACTAACATTTTTACGTAAAGAAGTTGAAGCTGGCCGTTTATCTAAGAAGCTTGCACCATTACAATCGGGTATCGGCTCTGTAGCTAACGCAGTTCTTCACGGTATGCTTGATTCTGAGTTTACAGATTTAGAGGTTTACTCTGAGGTACTACAGGATGCGGTATTTGACTTAATCGACGCAGGAAAAGTAAACTTTGCTTCTTGTTGTTCAATCACTCTATCAGAAGAAAAAATGAAAAAAGTGTTTACGAACTTTGACCAGTATCGTGATCGTTTGATCATGAGACCACAAGAGATTTCAAATCACCCTGAAATCATTCGTCGTCTCGGACTTATTTCAATTAACACAGCATTAGAGTTAGATATATATGGGAACGTAAATTCAACGCATGTGTCAGGTACAAAAATGATGAATGGAATTGGTGGATCCGGAGACTTTGCTCGAAACGCACGCCTTGCGATTTTCGTTACAAAATCCATTGCAAAAGGTGGAAACATTTCAAGTATCGTTCCATTCGTATCCCATGTGGATCACACAGAGCATGATGTGGATGTCATCGTAACAGAGCAAGGATATGCAGATCTACGAGGACTTGCACCAAGAGAACGTGTAGAATTACTAATCGAGAATTGCGCACATCCAATGTACAAACAGCAGCTTCGTGACTACTACCAAGAAGCACTAACAAGAGGCGGCCAAACACCGCATGTATTAGAAAAAGCATTCTCTTGGCATACAAACTTCGTCCAAACAGGAACAATGCTACAAAAAGAATTAGTAGAAGCATAAAAATAATAGCCGTATAAAGAAGAAATTCTTTATGCGGCGTTTTTGGGTTCGGGGTAAAAATATGTTGATTCGGACACTGGGCATACTTTTCGTCATAGTCGAGTCCAAATGAGAACTTGATTTTGACATGAATCAAACTCGGTTCTTTTTCCTTTCATTGAAGAGGATTTGGAACGTTTTCCACGCATTAATTCCCCTTCATTGACGAGATGAAGAGGATTTGGAATAGATTCCGCGCATCATTTCTCCTTCATTGACGCGATGAAGAGGATTTGGAATAGATTCCGCGCATCATTTCTTCTTCATTTACACGATGAAGAGGATTTGGAATGGTTTCCACACATCAATTCTCCTTCATTGACGCGATGAAGAGGATTTGGAAAGTTTTCCACGTATCAATTCCCCTTCATTGACACGATGAAGAGGGTTTGGAACCGTTTCTACGCATCATTTCCACTTCATTAACATAATGAAGAGGATTTGGAGCAGTTTCCTCGCACCTTAAGTCGAGTTTAAGTAATCCCATGATTCGGACCAGGTCCTAAACTTTATAAACCTTCTTTGTCCCAATAATCTAGGTAAAAAGTAATATGTCCCATCATTTGGAATCATGATACGATGAACAAAAGTGTAAATAGAGAAGAGGGGTAAAATGCAGCAAATCAAGGCATTTGTTGGTTGCTTTTTCATCGCGGTATCTGCTTTTTTGTATGCTACAAAACACATCACAGCAGCAATCGTATCATCCAATATCAATCGCCCGGAAGTAAATTACTATGAAGGTGCCTACAAGATCGTCGGATTCGGCATCAACTTTTGGATCTTCTCATCCTTACTTGTCGGAATTGTTATCTTAGTAAGCCTACTCACACAAGAAATCGTATTCCCATTCAAAAAGAAACAAACAATCGAAGAAAATCCCCACCAATGAATGGATGGGGATCTTGTTAATAAAATGGTATTAAAATGGCTTCAAAATCATTAACGTAATGACAATCAAAAAGATTGTATTCTCGATATGCTCAACTCTAAAAAGAGCCTTCGCCAAAGGATAGTATTCTTCAGGAATGTCATCACCTTGATGTGATTCTAATAATGCTTTTACAGGCTTTGATTTAGGTTTAAGAGCAAATGGTCCCATCGCTAACGAAACAAGAAAAAGCAGCAAGCTTGTAACATACCAGCCCATTTTAAATAAATACGGATTAATCGCTCCCATTAAAAGGCCGGTCACTAGCAGAAGGATACCACCAATCATGACAAATAAATGAAGTCTTTGTCTGATTGCGTACGAATGCCGTAGCTCTGTCATCGTATCTGCTGACTTCCCTACTGTTGTTAAAATAAAGCCAGGTCCCAAGCCAAGGATGGCTGAAAAAATATGTATGAAAACAAGTACTTGATAAACAAAATCCACTTGATGGAAACCCCCATTCACAACATACTCTACTATTATGATAGCACTATAATAAAAAAAATAAGTGATGTACCTCACAATTACTTCTTCATTATCTTACTATTTTGTGACATTAGTTTTCCAGTGAGAAATTAGTGATATAATAGTAAAAGGGATTTAGAATGTTATTGAAAGGGGGCAATTTTGTGAAAAGGATCACGAAATTTTTATATATTGTCTTAGGTTTCCTTTTCTTAGGGCTTGGAGTCGTAGGAATTGTGCTGCCGATCATCCCAACTACGCCCCTATTACTGCTTGCTTCCTTCTTTTTTGTAAAAGGATCAGCCCGTTTTGATCGTTGGTTTAGAAGTACAAGTTTATATAAAAAGCATTTAGAAGGCTTCGTGAAGCGTCGTGAAATGACGCTAAGACAAAAGCTAACGATTCTACTAACCGCAGATGCGATGATAGCAGTCCCATTTATTATTTTAGACAGCATCGCCGTAAAACTACTTTTAGTCGTGGTAGTTATTTATAAATACTACTACTTCATCACAAAAATAAAGACCGTAGCACCAGAAACGCGAGCGATTAATGAGCAGGCACTTGTTGAAAAAACAAGCCATAAATAGACGAAAAAGCCCTTGTCATTCTCATTCATGACAAGGGCTTTTATGTTATTCGTCTACTTTACTAAATTCATGGACCCATACTTTCATTTGAGGGAGCCAAGGCATTCCTGGATGGTAAGAAAGAATCGACTCTTTATATTCATCAACTGAATTGAAGCCTTCTCTTTTCGCATCTTCATCTGTAAGTTCGCCAAGGGACTGCTCATATACACGGTCAATTTTATATGATTGACCTTCAAGCGTCATAATTTCTCCAACATCGGCATATCTACCATTTCTGCGTGTCGCCGTTTTTTTACCTTCGAGAACCTTCTTTATGTCCGACTCCATTGTAATAAGACGGTCAATCGAACATGTTTTAGCTGGTAATTCATTATTTGATGTAGTCATTTACAAGCTCCTTTCTATATAAACAAATGTTCAAACATTTACTATACACTTTAACAGGGATTAACACTCAACTCAACTCAGGCTGTCTTTCGGTCAAAATACCTTCTCAAGCCTTCCCCTAAAATCGTAAAAGTAAACATCGTAAAAGAGATTGCAATACATGTCCAAAATGGGATCCAAATCGAACTGACCATATCTTTTCTCGCTTGCCCGAGCAATGTTGGCCAATTTAGACTTGTGTTAATCATTTCCCCAACTCCATAATTTGTTTGAACAAACACTTGAGAAAGGAATACGCCAAAAATGCCAAGCTGTGCAATTAGGAGACAGGTTCTTCCGATATCAATAAAGAAATTGACCATAATTGCTGGATATGTATTCGGTAAAATATTGCCTAAAGCAAGACGGAGTGGGGAGATTCCAACTGTGATTCCGGCCTCAATATAGGGCTTCCTCACAATTCTTTGGGTTTCCTCACGAATGATATGACTTACTTTTCCAACCTCAATTAATGCTAAAAGTAAAATCGACCACCATAATCGATTTTCGTTCATAACAAGTGCTGGGATGGCCAACAAAAGCAATGCAGAAAAAATTATTGGAATACTAGAAAAGACATTATTCCAGGTTGTAACAATCCAGGAAAACGGATTGTTTTTTCTTGTAGCGAGTAATCCAAGCGGTATCGCAACAGAATAGCGGAGGACGACAATCCCTAAAATGACTTTCAGTGTGTCCTTTGCGCCGACAATTAAAACACTCAACAAGTCTCTTCCTTCATGGTCTGATCCAAAAGGAGGCTGCTGCCCAGGGGTAAATGGTGCTTTAAGTAAATCCTTCCCACCATCGATGAAACGAATTCTACCCTCTTCAATACCTTCTTTTACATATGGTAAATGTGGCCCTACAAACGTTAAAAGAACTAGGATACCTAGCATAATTAGGCCAATGATTAAAAACCAATTTCGATTCAACCTACAGACACCCCCTTATTTTGGATCTAATCTCAGTTTGATGACTTGACTAATAATATGAGCCACCATTACTAGCATTAGAAAGCTTATACAAATCCCAATGATTAACCCCCGTTCATCGGCCCCGCCACCTGGGGGGATAAAATTTGTATATCCAATTGCTGAAAACAATCGATAAGCAGCTCCCTGGTAACCTAGTAAATATTCGACAACCAATAAATTTGATAGGACAAACACCATAATCGATTGTAGATGGCTTGAAACCGTGATAAAGCATGATCTCATCATGTGGTTGAGTAGGACTTTGTTTTTTGTAAACCCTTTAGCGAATGCTACCTGAATATATGGTTCGCGATCCTGAGTGAGCAGGGAAACCGAGGTAATCCTCGCGACATACAGCATCGGCGCAATCGATACAAGAATACTAGGAGCGATAAACTTCCACCAGGCTTCAGTGCCCATGATGCTAAAATCAGGAACATATAGTAGTAGAAAGTAGCTTAAACAGATGATAATAAAAAAGTCAGGTACTCCTGAGAAGAACCAGGTAGCGCCGCTTCCAAAAATGCTCTTTTTCGTATTCGTAAACCGGTAATCAAGTATCCCCTTTAATACCCCGAACACAATGCTAAAAATATATCCGATCAAGATAATCTTGAGACTTCTTGGAAAGAATTTTGCGATTTCATCTTCTGCTGATAAAGTGGCAAACTTGGTGCCTCCAAGACTTTTATTCTCATATGCATTCTTTAAAAAAGTAACAACATTTGTAGCATATTCTTTCAAATTAAAATGATAGGAATACTCAACTGTCATCGCCCTACCTTCAAAATCAATACTAGGTTCGCGAGGGAAAAGAACAAATAAAATCACACACAAGAACACACACAAATAGATGGCTAAGATCTTTCCAAACTCCTTCACAACCCCCACAAAAACACCTTCCTTCCCGAAAATACCCACTATTCTAAATATATTCGAAATTTTATTCCCTGTCATCACCCGATTCTTGTCGAATGGTTTGGTTCTATTGTTCTATTTAGGTTTCATAAAATGTAAGGAGTAATGCACATATAGTTGGGAATTGTCAATTCAATGTTTCTTTTAGCCTATCAATGTGCTAATATAGTAAAAAATGAATTGTTCAAATTTTATAAAAATAGAAAGGGGTTACATATGTGAGGAAATTAACTGTTTTTTCAATCCTTCTTGTTTTTCTATTCTTAGCAGCCTGTGGAACTAGCGATACGAGCGGGACAGGCGACGGAAAAGAGGGAGAAGCAGGCAAAAAGACACTTAAGGTCATGACAGATGCAGCATATGCACCATTCGAATTCACGGAGGGTGACAAAATCGTTGGATTTGAAATTGATGTCATTAATGCTGTAGCTGAGGAAGCAGGCTACGAACTGGATATTAAACATACTGGTTGGGATCCAATTTTCGTTGAATTAAACAAAGGATCTTATGATTTGGCGATTTCATCTATTTCGATTACGGAGGACCGTCTGAAGGAATATCTATTCACCATTCCATTCTTTCTATCTATTAACAAAATTATGATGCCAGAAGACAGCAATATTCAAACTGCAGATGACTTAAAAGGGAAAAAAGTAGCGGTTCAAGCTTCCACAACGGGACATTTTGCGGTTGAGAAGGTGCTTGGCGAAAAGCATCCAGATATTAAAGCGTTTGAAAATAACAACCTAGCAATCCTTGAACTTGTGAGCGGTGGTGCGGAAGCAGTTGTAGCGGATAACGGTGTTATTGAATACTATGCAGCGCAAAATCCAGACAAAAAGCTTAAGGTTGTTGGAGACAAAGATACGTTTGACGCAGAGTTCTATGGAATGATGTTCCCTAAAGGCAGCGAAGACTTAATAGCCGACTTTGATACGGCGATTGAAGCCATTATTGAAAGTGGAAAATACACAGAAATTTATAAAGAATGGTTTGGTGCGGAGCCAGATTTAGAAGCACTTAAAGCAGAACAAGAGGCTTCAAAATAAGAAAAGCAAAATTGCGTAACGACAACAACGTGTTACGCAATTTTTGCCTTTTACTTATTCAGTTGGGGTTTGAACCACAACTGAATAAACTAAAGCCTCTGGCGGAGACATGCGATTTTCAAAGGAAATTTTTCGTTCGTAGGATTAAAGACTAAGAACGCCACGTCCTAATGTCTTCGTCTTTGTGACCCACCTCGTGTGGGCCTAAAAAATCTGGGCGCAAGTACGCCAATGCGCATTTGATTAATAAAACAGGGGGACACAGCATGAATTTTAATTTTGAGATTGTCATTGACTATCTTCCTTTTTTTTGGCAGGGGACATTACTTACCATTGGATTATCAATAGCTGGTATTCTACTTGGGACAATCCTAGGTTTATTCATTGGTCTAGGAAAAATGATTCGAAACAAATGGTTAGCGTTTCCATTTGTATGCTACATTACCTTCTTTCGAGGAACGCCATTACTTGTCCAAATCTTCCTAGTTCACTTTGGGGTCGTTCCGCTGTTTCTAGGAACTACAAATGGTATTGTAGCTGGTGTGATCGCACTTACCTTAAATGCAGCGGCATACATTGCTGAGATTTTTAGAGCGGGTATCCAGTCCCTAGACCGGGGACAAATGGAAGCTGCACGCTCTTTGGGTATGACACATATACAAGCCATGAGATACATCATTATCCCACAGGCCTTCAAACGGATGATTCCTCCATTAGGAAACGAATTCGTTATTTTAATAAAAGACTCATCCCTTTTATCAATAGTAGCCACTCCGGAATTAATGCATTGGGGTCGGATGATGATGGGGCAGTATGCCAGAGTATGGGAGCCATATCTAACAGCTGCCTTCATCTATTTAATTCTTACACTTACCTTAACTCTCCTACTTAACTATCTAGAAAAGAGGTTGAAAACGGAATGATTAAAGTAGACAATATTAAGAAATCGTTTGGGAAAAATATGGTCCTCAAAGGGATCTCAGTCGATATCAAACCCCAGGAGGTTGTTGTGGTAATTGGACCTTCAGGCTCAGGAAAATCAACATTTTTACGCTGCATCAATTTATTAGAGACGATTAATGAAGGGCATGTTTATATTAAAGGAATCGATATTACTGATAAAAAGACAAATATTAACCAAATCAGAACAGATGTAGGAATGGTTTTTCAGCAGTTCAATCTTTTCCCACACAAAACCGTGATGGAAAACATTATGCTTTCTCCCTTAAAGGTTAAAAAGTTTTCCAAAGAAAAAGCGTATAATAAAGGGATGGAGCTTTTGAAAAAGGTAGGACTTGCTGAAAAAGCGGATGCCTATCCGGATTCATTGTCAGGCGGTCAAAAACAGCGGGTGGCGATTGCAAGAGCACTCGCGATGGAACCGAAAATTATGCTGTTTGATGAACCAACCTCTGCACTTGACCCTGAAATGGTTGGAGAGGTTTTAGAGGTTATGAAGCAGTTGGCGCGAGAGGGGATGACCATGGTTGTCGTGACTCATGAAATGGGCTTTGCTCGTGAAGTTGGTGACCGTGTTCTATTTATGGACGACGGCTATATCGTTGAGGAAAACAAGCCAAAAGAACTGTTCGAAAACCCTCAGCATGATCGTACAAAAGCATTTTTAAGTAAAGTACTTTAACCTGGCACGAGGTGTGTCAGGTTAACTTTAAACAGCAGAAATCCATATTTTTGCTGTTTAAAGTTAAAGCCTCCGGCGGATGCCACGATTTTTCAAAGGAAATTTTTCGAGTCATAGGTTCAAAGACTAAGAACGCCACATCCTGTGGCAACGTCTATGTGACCCACCTCGTGTGAGCCTAAAAAAATCGGGCGCAAATACGCCAAGGCGCATTTGATAAAATGGAGGCTGAAAAATGGACATGATTGAAAAAGCTATAATAGTTGCAAGCAGAGCACATGACGGACAATATCGAAAGCTAACCAAAATTCCATATATCACACATCCACTTAGTGTCGGTCTGATTTTAATGAAGATAAATTCACGTAAGGAGCTTGTGGCTGCTGGAATCTTACATGATACAGTGGAGGATACTGAGCTTTCGATAGAAGATATTAAGGACGGCTTTGGTGATGAAGTAGCAGCGCTCGTGAACGGTTGTTCAGAGCCTGATAAATCTCTTCCGTGGGAAGCAAGAAAAGAGCATACCATATCATTCCTACGAACGGCATCAGAGGACACACGTACAGTCGTATGTGCTGATAAACTACATAATATCCGGTCGATTATCCATGATTACGAGGACCAGGGTGAGGAAGTATGGCGTAGATTCAGCCGCGGCAAAGAAAAACAAGAGTGGTATTACCGAAGCGTGATCGAAAGCCTAGGTCATGCCACAACCATTCCATTATTGGAGGAGCTTAAAAAGGAAGTTGATAGATTGTTTCGTTAGAAAGGAAAAAGGAGCCGTTAAGCTCCTTTTACGAATTGTTATAAGTAAGATTGATCATCGGTACGCCTAAAAAGCGCTTAATACCTAAAGCGCAGGCACCCATTTGAACAGCTTTCTTTCCAAAGGTTGAGACCGATAATTGGCGATAATGATTAATAGAAGAAGTTAGATGATCTTCTATTTTTTTTATGGTGTCCGGGTAAAGGCGAAGGATTTCACCGTCGAGAACGACTGTATCCGGGTTATACATATTAATCATGTTATTTAAACCAATTGAAAGGTAGTAAATAAATTGCTCAAGTCGTTCACTTATGAGCTGGTCGCCTTCCTCTACAAGTTTTTGCAAATCATCATATGTAAAAGATGGAAGGTCTTTCTCAGCTTTTAGATTTTCAAGGAAAACAGATTCTGATGCATATTGCTCCCAGCAGCCTTCATTGCCACATGGACAAGGTCTACCATGCGGAACGACAATCATATGTCCGATTTCTCCTGCGAAGCCATCATTCCCCCTGAAAAAATGATTATCAACAATCATTCCTAGTCCAATTCCAGAATAAATCGTGCTACATAGAAGGCTATTCGTTTCATGATGGTGAAAGACTCTCTCAGCAAAAGCAGACATATTCGCGTTATTTTCAATTTGAATATTGAGCCTGCACGCTTTTTCAAGATCGCCCTTCAAATCGACGGACCGCCATAGGAAGCGGGGCACGAAATGAATTTTTTCATCCTTCCCAACAAGTCCGTGAATGGCAATCACGACTCCGATAATGCCATAACGGTTATCGTTGAATTCTTTATCAAATAAATTAATTTGTTCAATTAAAATTTGCAGAATGTAGTCATAGTCTAGACTTTTACAATCAACTGTTTTTTCGGAAACTGGTTTCCCGAGCAGGTCTGATATGGTAAAAGAGATTTGTCCGTAGTCCACATCTATGCCAAGCGCATAGCCTGCATTCGCGTTTAATGAAAGCATAATAGGCTTTCTCCCAACACTATTATGCTCAAGCTGAGTTTCGATGATTAAGTCTTCATCTAATAAATCGGCAACCTGAGCAGAGACCGTTGCTCTTGTAAGTGCAGTAGCTTTGGAAATGTCAGCCCTTGAAATCATACCTTCTTCTACTATTTTTTCTAAAATCAGCGAGCGATTTATTTTTTTTATATATGCTGCATCTCCGGTAATCATATAAATCCCCCATTTGCTAGTAATTACAATTATTCCCCATTTTTAAAAAGAAGATTTCATCCTTAAGTTACACATAATTATAAGCAATATATGCATTAGTTTTTTGACGACGCTTTCAAAAAAATCAAAAAATAATTGTCTAGAATTAGATAATTGACGAATAAAGATAAGGGTGGTACATTATTAATGATATAATTTGTTTAGTGAACGAATTAATTATACATCTTATTTTTAAGATTGAAAAGATTGGATTTTTTAGGTAGTGTAAAACAATATAGACTTACTATTTTAATAGTTTAGGAGTGTGGCAAAAAATGAAAACGGCTTTAAATGATAAAGAACTTGATTTGTTAGCAATTAACACAATTCGAACACTTTCTATTGATGCTATAGAAAAAGCAAATTCTGGACACCCAGGTATGCCAATGGGTGCTGCTCCAATGGCTTACACACTATGGGCAAAAGAAATGAATCACAACCCTGCTAATCCAAACTGGTTCAACCGCGATCGCTTTGTTTTATCAGCTGGACATGGTTCCATGCTTTTATATAGCTTATTACATTTATTTGGTTATGATGTAACAATGGAAGACTTGAAAGGTTTCCGCCAATGGGGAAGCAGAACTCCAGGACATCCTGAGTTTGGACATACTCCTGGTGTTGAAGCAACTACAGGTCCACTAGGTCAAGGTATTGCTATGTCTGTTGGAATGGCAATGGCTGAAAGACATCTTGCTGAAACATACAACAAAGATAAATACGAATTAGTTAACCACTTCACTTATGCAATTTGTGGAGATGGAGACTTAATGGAAGGTGTTTCTGCAGAAGCAGCTTCACTTGCTGGTCATTTAAAATTAGGTCGTCTTATCGTGATGTACGATTCAAACGACATCTCACTAGATGGTGATTTAAACCTTTCTTTCTCTGAAAGTGTTGAAGATCGTTTTAAAGCATACGGATGGCAAGTAATCCGTGTTGAAGACGGAAATGATATGGATGAAATTCAAAATGCTTTAAAAGAAGCAAAAGCAGATTTAAACCGTCCAACTTTAATTGAAATTAAAACAACAATCGGTTTCGGTTCTCCAAATAAAGGAGGAAAATCTGCATCACACGGTGCTCCACTAGGTAAAGATGAAACTTCATTAACAAAAGCAGCTTACGGCTGGACTAATGAAGAGCCATTCTTCGTTCCAGAAGAAGTAAGAGAGCACTACAGTCAATTTGTAGAAGCTGGCAAGCAAAAAGAAAGTGTATGGAATGAAGTATTTGCAGAATATAAAAAAGAATACCCTGAATTAGCGAAGCAATTTGAAATGGCATTAAATGGCGAGCTACCTGAAAACTGGGAAGCTTCACTTCCAAGCTTCGAAGCTGGAACTTCAATTGCAACTCGTGATGCATCAGGTAAATCATTAAATGCTGCTGCTACTGCAATCCCACAGTTAATCGGTGGTTCAGCAGACTTAGCAGGATCAAATAAAACGCTAATCACTTCTGAAAAGAACTTTGCGATCGACAGCTTTGCTGCACGTAACATCTGGTTCGGTGTAAGAGAATTTGCAATGGGTGCTGCAATCAACGGTATGGCACTTCATGGCGGAGTAAAAGTATTCGGAGCAACATTCTTCGTATTCTCTGATTACCTACGTCCAGCTATTCGTCTTGCAGCTTTAATGAAGCTACCTGTAACATATGTATTTACACATGATTCTATTGCAGTGGGTGAAGACGGCCCAACACATGAGCCTGTTGAGCAATTAGCCGCATTACGTGCAATGCCAGGTCTTTCTATTCTACGTCCAGCTGAAGCAAAAGAAACTGCTGCAGCATGGCGCTTAGCAATCGAAAGCACTGACACACCAACTGCTCTTGTACTAACTCGTCAAGGCCTACCAACTTTAGATCTTGATCAAGAAGCAGTATATGAAGGTGTTAAAAAAGGTGCTTACGTTGTTTCTGAAGCAAAAGGAGAAGTTGCGGGACTATTACTTGCAACAGGTTCTGAAGTTTCATTAGCAATTGCAGCACAACAAGAGCTTGAAAAAGAAGGCATCTTCGTATCAGTAGTAAGTATGCCAAGCTGGGATCGCTTCGAGAAGCAATCTGCTGAGTACAAAGAAAGTGTTCTTCCAAAAGCTGTGAAGGCTCGTCTTGGAATCGAAATGGCATCTCCACTAGGTTGGAAGGAATTTGTTGGCGACCAAGGTAAAGTCCTTGCTGTAAACACATTCGGAGCATCTGCACCAGCAGACAAACTTCTAGCTGAATATGGCTTTACAGTAGAGAACGTTGTTAAGAACTTTAAAGAAGTTCTTTAATATAGTAGTTTTTACTAACTGCATTTGGCCCGCCTACGCGAATAGGCGAGCCAAATGTGCTAAAAATATCTGTGATAAATAAAGTTACTGGAGGGAAAAAGAAATGAAATTTTTTATCGATACAGCTAACCTAGATGATATTAAAAAAGCGTATAAAATGGGTGTACTATCAGGTGTTACAACGAACCCATCACTTGTTGTAAAAGAAGGCGTTAAATTCGAAGACCGAATCGCTGAAATCCTTCAATCTGTACCAGAAGTAGAAAGCGTATCTGCAGAAGTATCTCCAAGCGCTGAAACTGCTGAAGACATGATCGCAGAAGCAGAAGAGCTTCTAAAAATCAACGGTGGCGACAAAAACATCACAATCAAAGTTCCAATGACTGTGGCTGGATTAGAAGCTACTCGTTACCTATCTAAAAAAGGCGTTAAAACTAACGTTACTTTAATCTTCACAGTGAACCAAGCTCTATTAGCAGCTCGCGCTGGTGCAACATATGTATCTCCATTCTTAGGTCGTCTTGACGACATTTCTGAAGATGGTGTACTTCTTGTTCAAAAAATCGCTGAGCTATTCCGTGTTCACAATCTGGATGCACAAATCATCGCTGCATCTGTAAGACACCCAGACCACGTTACTCGTGTAGCGCTAGCTGGAGCTCATATTTCAACTATTCCATACTCTGTAATTGAGCAGCTTACTAAGCACCCACTTACAGACCAAGGCTTAGAAAAATTCGCAGCTGACTGGGTAAAAGCAGTAAAATAATAGGATTTTTTAGATATGAAAACCCCCGATTCACACAGGTGCGAATCGGGGGTTTTTTGCTGTTTGATGGTTGGGAATGGTGTGATGAAGTCTCGAGTGCGGCTTGGGCCCGCGCGGAAAGTCCTTCATCGATGTGATGAAGTCTCGAACGAAGCTGGAACCCGCGCGGAAGGTTCTTCATCGGTGGTATGAAGTCCCGAACGCGGCCAGGGTCCTCGCGGAAAGTCCTTCATCGATGTGATGAAGTCTCGAACGTAGCCAGAAACCACGCGGAAAGTCCTTCATCGGTGTGATGAAGTCCCGGGCGTAGCTGGAGATCAGGCGGAAAGTCCTTCATCGTTATGATGAAGTCCCGAACGAAGCAGGAGTCCTCGCGGAAAGTCCTTCATCGGTGTGATGAAGTCCCGAACGCAGCTTGGGCCTGCGCGGAAAGTCCTTCATGGGTGCAATGAAGTCCCGAACGCAGCTTGAGCCTGCGCGGAAAGTCCTTCATCGATGTGATGAAGTCTCGAACGCAGCTTGGGCCCGCGCGGAAAGTCCTTCATCCATTTGGATGAAGGAATATCAATTCAAGAAGTATCATTTAGTTTAGTACCTAATTATTTATTTCAAAGTAAGCCCACTGGTGAATCCCTTCAATTTTAAAATTTCTCGCCAGTATTTGCCGAATCCATTTTTTTGTAGGGACTACCTGACACCACTCATAAATAATATTGGTCGTAATCTTTTGGTCTGGGAATAGTATCATGAATTCCCTAACGGCTCTTATTACAGCATCTGAAACCAATTCTTTGTGCCCGCACTTTTCACATTTACATTTCCTACCCTCAATTACAACGGAAAATGAATCGCACATTGCACAAGAAATTCCTTTTCGTAAACCTTCGTAACGATAACTAGGAACCTTAGTATATGGAGATTTGGTGATATGTAAAGATACTAGCAGATCAGCAACCCTTTTTTGTTTTTCATTTATCTTTGATGGGGTTGCATCCAATGTCCTCATGTAATTATTGATTTGGGACGGAAATAGGGTTTGTAAATTTAGGGGTGCTTGGTAAAGAGTGAAAGTAGGATTGATAAAAACAACAGAACCGTCGATCGGGAGGTAACATCCGTGGGTGCGAAGTAATTGACTTAATAAAGATTCACTTCGACTCAATTGGAGTAATGGATTACTAATTTCATGTTTAGGTTTCTTAAATAATTTATTCGACTCATAATAGTAGTCACCTTCAAAATTTTTTACCTCATAAAAGTGAAGTTTCCCATCGATAAAAATAGAGGTATCTATTTGGAAGGTTGTGTTATTCACTTCCAGTAATAAATCATTTAAAATTAAGCAGTCACACTGAAGTTTTGCTGTTAAAGAATCGAATAATAGTTCTCCTTCGAACCCTTTTTTCAGATTAGTATAGTACTGCTTGTCCTTGCTTGATAACTCTGTTCGCTTGTTTAAAAACTCAAAAATAATTAATTCATCAGACTTCGTACGCTGTTTAAAAATCATAGGCCACATCCTTTTCTAGTATTTAAGTTCATTATATTTTAAAATTCAATAGATTCAAATAAAATCATTACAATCAATGGTTGAAATCAATCATATCGAGGCAATATAATATGAGAATTTATCTCAGTGGATGGTGTTATAGATGTTAAAAGCCTATTCTTGGCTCACGTTTTGTGTAGTGGTATGGGGCAGTAATTTTGTATTTGGGAAAATTTTAGTTTTGAATTTTTCCCCAACCATGCTAACCATGTTAAGACTTTTGTTTATAGTACTTTTATTAATTGGATTATCCTCATTCAAAAAGCACCACAAACCACTTAATAAATATGACCTAGTAGCAGTTTTTATACTAGGGGTAGTTGGTGTTTTCATAAATCAGTGGTCATTTTTTAAAGGATTGCAAACAGCCGATCCAACGACATCTGCACTCATTTTAGCTATGACTCCGATTTTAACAAGTATTTTAGCGGCTATTTTTTTAAAAGAAAAATTGAATATTCGTATGTTAATCGGGTCTATTGTAGCTATTATAGGGATTTACTTTGTGGTAACAAAAGGAACGTTTACATCCATTCAAATTGATGAAGGACTATCATGGATCGTTTTAACAATGATCACATTTGCAATTATGATTATAATGACAAGGCAACTATCGAATCGAATAGATCCACTTACTTTTACGTTATATTCAAACATAGTGGGTCTTATTGTGGCGATCCCATTCGCATTTTTACTAGACTCTCCAATTCGCATAAGCTCTACTTTTTCTGATTGGGCATTGTTAATCATAACTGCCATTGTTGTGCATGGTATTGCGAATCTAATCTGGAATAACTATATTCGATATGTTGATGCCTCGAAGGCTTCCGTATTATCTAATTTGGAACCGTTTGTAGCGATGATAGTGGGATTACTCATATTATCTAAACCAATAACTGGTGCGGAAATAGTGGGCTCACTATTTATTGTAGGGGGTGTCATATTATCTACTTATCAGAGGAAATTTCAAAATGAAGGGGTATCTTCCAGAAATAGGGGATAGAACAACAATAAAAAAATCTCTGACTATCTTGAGGTGTAGAACTTAAGTTAATTGTTGTCTAGTGTCTCGAACTATTATTGTTGGCCAAGTCCGAGAGAAACTTATAGCTTTGTTGTGTATCAAAGGATTAAAGCCTGGGAGAAACTGTATGACAGTCTTCTCTCAGGCTTTGTTTTTGGTAATTATTGTGTTTATGCACCATTTAGCCTAGTTAGAGACTACTCAGATGTTCATGGATTAACTGCCATTCGTTATCGTTTTTTTTTGTAAAGATATTTGTTGCTCTTCCACTTCCAGATACAAACTTTCCATTGTGATATCCTTGATAATGGTATGTATATACACAAGTTGCTGTGTTCAGGTCTGTAGTAATCCACTGCACATCTTTGGCTGTATAAATTTCCTCTTTAATTGTATTCCAAGTTGTTTCGAAGTGATTTTGAATTTCACTAATGGTAGTACAAGTTTTATTAGTAAACCAATAGATGGCATTTGGATGAAGAACTTTTCTAACATTGCTAAAATCATGTGAATTAGTGGCATCTATATATTGTTTTAAAGCTTCTTGATAATTCATTGGAATACTCCTTAATATTTATCCCTCATTAACGGGTAGTAAAACCCCCACCTCAAATTTGAAAAAGAAGAAGTTTAGGTGGGGGATAACTGCCCGTAAAACCCCGATTATATGAACAAAGACTTAGATCGCCACTTCCTGTGGCAACGTCTTTGTGACCCACATCATGTGGGCCTCAACTAACATCAGTGGGCAATAAGTAAAACCCCACTGATTGAGTTTCGCTTTATTATCATAAAGTAATTCGTTACCCTTGGTTTTATATGGGAGTGACAACTGGTAATAAAGTTTATTTCGGTACTTCTAATTTCAATGTGGTACCTTGGCCGGGTTCGGAGTGTAGCATAATGCTTCCACCGATGCCTCGGGCGCGTTCTTCCATACTAAACAAACCGACGCCGCTTCCTTTTTCATCGTTAGAAAAGCCTTGTCCATTGTCCATTACTTCTACGTCAACGCCAGACTCTCCTTCATGAATCTTAACAACTGCATCAGACACATTTGCGTACTTCGCGATATTTGTTAACGCCTCTTGGACAATGCGATAAATGGTTGTTTCCTTATGGATATCAAGGCGCGACTTTAATGTACATTCAAACTCAACATGAATTCCGTAATGCTGTGAGTAATTTTCGATGTACTTGCGAAGAGCCGGAACAACGCCAAGATCGTCCAAAACAGAAGGGCGGAGTTCCCAGGCAAGACCGCGAATATCCTCCATCACAAAAGAAACATCCTGTCGTAAGCGCCCAAGACGATCATCCGGTTTTTCACTAAGCAGTTGATCGAGTTGTATCAATAATGCAAACATACTTTGCCCAATTCCATCATGGAGCTCACGTGAAAAACGTTTTCGCTCTTCTTCCTGGATACTGATCACCCGCGTCATCATATTTTTTAATTCTTCCTGGGTTTCTTTTAAAGCAGTGACCTCGTGACGAACAGCTAAATATTGATAAGGACGTCCATTCTCAGATAATATCGGTACAATTGTCGTGTCGACCCAATAATAGGAATCATCTTTTGCTTTGTTTTTAATCTCACCCGTCCAGACATGTCCAGACCCAATTGTTCGCCACATTTCCTTCCAAAATTCCTTGTTATGGTGACCAGAATTAATGATTCGGTGGTCTTGTCCGATTAACTCTGCTTTTGAATACTTCGAGATTTCACAAAACTTATTATTAACGTATTGAATTTTTCCTTGACGATCAGTGATTGCCACGATCGAGGATTCATCCAGCGCAAATGTTAAATCTGCAAGATGCCGTAATGACTTTTCAACGTCTTCGCGAAAATTCGAATCCTCAATATGCTTTTCTAGCTCAGCAAGAAGTGTTACGACGCTTGGACCACCAATTTCTGATTGGTGTTTGAGTCGATCAATTTTATTCAAATTGTAGCAATCCTTTCTTCATTGCATATTTCACCAGTTCAGGTCGCGTTTTCAAACCGAGTTTTTCCATCAAATTGCTTTTATGAGATTCCACGGTTTTCACACTAATCACAAGATTTTCAGCGATCTCTTTATTGGAATATCCCTTTGCAATCCATTCAAGTACTTCCCTTTCACGTTCAGACAGCAAAGCAAAAGAATCTGCGTTATCCCCATTTTTGACACGATCTAAATAGCCACTCATTAACACCTTTGTTGCGGAAGGTGTTAAGTATGCACTGCCTGAAGAAACAGACTCGATCGCCCCAAGCAAATCCTCGTGTGGAGCATTTTTTAAAATGTAACCTGAAGCTCCGGCTTGAATCGCTCTAAATAGGTATTCCTCATCATCATGCATCGTTAAAATCAAAATTGCTATATTTGGCATAAGCTCATGCAGCTCTTGTGTAGCGGTCAACCCATCTTTTCCGTGGGGCATGCTTAAATCCATGAGCACCACATCAGGGTTTAATTCCTTAGCCATTTTTATTGCCTCGTCACCTTCAGATGCTTCTCCGATGACCTCTATATTATTTTTACCGTTCAACAGCATCATCAGTCCTGAACGGACAACGGCATGGTCGTCAACAATCAGTAGTTTAACCACAATAATCCTCCCCATATCCACAATATTCTTATTATAACACGTTCGCGAAACGTTTTTGAGTTCAAGAAATTGTTACAAATAAGGGATTTTTCTTTCAAAGATAGGGAGGTTCCCTGATATGTTTTAAATCACAGTTCTTCTACAATTAATGTAAGTTAATCGATTGAGGAGGAGTTCATATGCAGGCAAGAGCTGCTGCCGTTCAAAAGAAGCAGTCACCGGCTTATAACAATGCATTTGCTTCAAAGTTTGCCAAGTCTATGTTTTTATCTGTGCTAGGGCTGGCCATTTTATCATTTATCGGAACAAGAATGTTTACACATGTCGATTTAAATCTTTATGGCTATATGGTTGGAACCATTGTTTTTATTGGAGGTTTCTTTTATCGCTTCATTGCGTGGGGAGAGAGACCACCAACAAAGATCATTATTAAAAAAGGCTTAAAACTATTATTTCGAAAATCAACACCGAAAACATCAGTTGAGCATTTGGGTACATACAATTTCATCTGGAATAGGGGAATTTACCGATGGACCCAACATATTTTAATTGGCTGGGGCTGCATCCTCGCCTGTATGGTTACATTTCCGCTAGTCTTCGGTTGGATGTACTTCACAATGGATGACAGCGGCTATTACAACATTATCGCGATGGGGATGCAAATCATGACGGTACCAGCAGATGGTATCATTGCAAACCTTTCCTATAATGCGTTAAATATTACAGCTGTGATGGTAATCACCGGGGTTTGTATGGCGCTTTACCGTCGAGTGAAAAACTTTCAAGCTAAAGCGGAACAAAAATTTATATATGACTTGTTGCCACTTTATTTGCTTTTGCTCGTTAGCATTACCGGTTTACTTTTAACCTTCATGAACATTTTCTTGCATGGAGCAGGTCAACCTGTGATGTCATTGATTCACCAATGGTCAGTGATTATCACATTGATATATTTACCATTTGGAAAACTCGCTCATATTCCGTTCCGTCCAATGAGTGTATTGGCGAGAAACTATCGTGAGCATTATGCAGAAAAAGAAACGAAGCAATGTAAGGTTTGTGGAAATGGCTTTGTTTCCGTTGAACAATCTAAAGATGTCATCGATGTACTCGATGTAAACGATATTCATTTTAAAACAAGTGAAGGCCATCATTTAGCAGAAATGTGTCTTCCATGTCGTAGAAAATACCGGATTGCACAATTTTCCGGCTTCCCAACCCATGAGGTAAAAGTCAAGGAGGCAAATCAGAATGCAAAAGGTTAATTATAGGAACGAGAGAGATCAATTTTTTAAAGAAATTGAAAACCTAAATCATCCGAATGAAAAATTAATTAAAACACACTGTAGCTACTGTGCGATGCAGTGTGGGATGAACTTAAGGGTAAATACAAAAACAAACAAGATCATTGGAGTTGAGCCTCGATATGATTGGCCGGTAACATTAGGAAAGATGTGCCCGAAAGGAGTTACTGCTTACCAGCAGGTAAACAATAATGATCGATTGCTAAAACCATTAATTCGTGATGATCAATCGCTTAAAGGTACGAAAAACGGCTTCAGGGAAGCAAGCTGGGATGAGGCTTACGATCTAATCGTGAAGAAATTCACAGAGCTTCAAGAGAATTATGGAAAAGATTCACTCTCAGTGTATAGCGGGGTTTCAATGACAAATGAAAAGTGTTATTTAACCGGGAAATTTGCTCGTGTCGGACTACAAACACGCTACATTGATTACAATGGCCGATTCTGTATGGCTAGTGCAGCAGGTGGCTTAAATCGCTCATTGGGTATAGATAGAGGTTCAACAATACCCTGGACGGATATCCATGAAACCGATTGTATTTTTCTTGCTGGGAGTAATACTGCTGAATGCCATCCGACGATGATGTTTCGCGTTTGGGCGATTCAAGAACGGGGCGGTTATGTGATTGTTGCTGATCCAAGAGAAACACCTGTTGCTAGAAGAGCGGATCTCCATCTTGATTTAAAAGCTGGTACTGACCTTGCACTTGCGAATGGGATTTTAAATTTACTAATCCAGAATGGCTATACGGATGAAGAATTTATTAAAAATCATACAAATGGCTTTGAAGAAACAAAGGAACTAGTAAAAGAGTTCACACCAGAGTATACGAGTGCGATCACAGGTGTGGCACCTGAGAAAATTATTCGGGCGGCAGAATTGTACGGAAAAGCTCCAAATGCCATTGTCATGTTTGCCCGAGGAATCGAGCAACAAATTAAAGGGGTAGATAATGTTTCCGCCTATACGAATATGGCACTTGTAACAGGGAAAATTGGTCGTGCGAAATCAGGTGTTGCGACAATTACTGGGCAAGGAAATGGTCAAGGTGGCCGAGAACATGGGCAAAAAGCCGATGCGTTACCTGGATATCGGAAAATTGCTAATCCAGATCACGTGAAATATGTTTCAAAGGTGTGGGGGATTAAACCGGAAGAAATGCCAAAAGAAGGTGTATCCGCTTTTGAAATGTTTGGTTTAATGGAGCAAAAGACGATTCGTGCTTTATATCTATTATGTTCAAATCCCGCCGTTTCTGCTCCAGATCAAAATTATGTTCGTGAGCAGTTGAAAAACTTAGACTTCATGGTCTGTGTTGACTTTTATCTTTCTGAATCCGCTGAATTTGCTGATGTTGTGCTTCCTACAACAACTTGGGCAGAGGATGAAGGGACAACAACGAATGTTGAAGGGCGGATTATAAAGATTAATCGTGCACAAATGCCTCTAGGGGAATCGAAGCCAGATTGGGAGATTCAAGTAGAAATTGCTAAGCGAATGGGGCGAGGTAAATATTTCTCTCATTTAAAAACTGCTAAAGATATCTTTAATGAGCTGCGTGTCGCCTCAAAAGGCGGAACGGCTGATTACTACGGAGTAACATGGGAAAAGATAGACAAGCAAGACGGTGTGTTCTGGCCATGTAAAGATGAAGATGATCCCGGAACACCACGTTTATTTTTGGATAAGAAGTTCAATCATCCGGATGGAAAGGCAAAAATATTCGCCTTACCATACAGACCATCTGCAGAAGAACCTGATGAAGAGTACCCATTACGCTTAACAAACGGTAGGGTCGTCTATCATTATTTATCAGGGAATCAAACGAGGAGAATTCAATTCCTACATGATATGTGTCCAGAACCATATGTAGAAATTCATCCGGAGACAGCTGCAAAATACAATATTGAACACGATGAATCTGTCCGTCTCTATACTCGTAGAGGAGAAGCAACGTATAAAGTGAAAATTACAGAGGCCATTCGGAAGGACACAGTGTTTGTTCCTTACCACTGGGGTCATGAAAAATCTATTAATCTATTGACAATTGGTGCTCTTGATCCAATTTCAAGAATGCCAGAATTTAAAGTGTGTGCCGCACAGATTGAAAAATTAGTTGTAAAGAAGGTGCAGTAAATGCAAAAGAGGCTTTACTTAGAACTTGAAAACTGTATCGGTTGCCGCTCTTGTCTTGCGGCTTGTACACAATGTGGAGGGCATGAAGAGCGTAACAGAAACTATGTGTACGACGTCAACCCACTTGTGAATAGGCAGACTATGCCCCTTATGTGCCTTCACTGTGTAAACCCAGCATGTGCAAGAAGCTGTCCGGCACAAGCGATTCAAATTCATGAGTCAGGTGCAGTGCTATCTGCGCTTGTTGAAAAATGTATTGGCTGTCAAAACTGTACGATTGCTTGTCCATATGGAATTCCAAAATTCGATGAAGAGCAAAACTTAATGTACAAATGTGACCTCTGTATCGATCGCTCAAAGGATGGTATTCCACCAATGTGCGCAAGTGTTTGCCCATCTAACACCATTCAATGGCTGACAGATGAAGAAATTGAAAATAAGAAGAAGCGATATAATCTCGACAACGGAAAATGGGTTACAAGCATGCCGCTTGAAGGCGAAACAAACGTAAAAATTAATTTACCTGGTATTTTACAGGGCATTGAGAAGTTATTTTAGTAACATCCGCTAAGGAGTGATGGGAATGCCGTCTGAAAAAAATAATAACATCCCTTTTAATGAGGATAATTACACACATAATATTAACCGCAATAATGAACGAAGCCTTGACCGCCGTGGCTTCATGAAGACATTGGTTGGAGCAGCTGGTGTATTTGCGATTTCGTCTTTACCATGGGGTGCAGTGGCCGCAAAGGAATTGATGGGGCTTGGTGAAAAAGAATACGCCCATAAAAAAATTATCGATGTAAGTAAGTTGGCTGTGGGGGATTCAACGAATTTTACTTTCCCGGGTGAACATGATGATGCGATTTTAATTAGATTAGCCGAAAACAAATATGTCGCCTATCAAAATGCATGCACACATCTTCGCTGCCCTGTTTTTTGGGTGAAGGAAGAAGGGCAAATGGTTTGTCCTTGCCACCACGGGTTCTTTGATGCGGAAACAGGTGCCCCCACTGCAGGTCCTCCTCGACGTCCATTGCCAGAAATCCAGGTAAAGGTTGAGAACGGTGCAGTTTATGCGGTAAGGGTGAAGCGTTATGAAGCGTAGTTACCTAGGTGTCTTTATCCTATCTGCTATCTTGTTTTTGAATATCATTTTTACACAAAAAATGGTTCACCAATATTTTTATGAAAACTATGTAAATACGCTCATATTTTGCGGCCTAAACATTTTGTTGTTTCCGGTCGCATGGATTGTCTATAAAAAGTTGAAAAAGGCGTGACATACATGAATAGCGAAACCTATCTTGATTTTTGTTTTATAAGAGAGGAAACCGGAAATTTTACTGATGAAATCAATGAACTCTTAACAAAGCTTTTTAAGGGAATACGATTGAATTGGTATTTGGAAGAAAAGACGGAAGTAGGCATTGAAATTGTCATTGCTGAGGTGAAGGGCATGAGCAGATGGAAGTCAGAGGATGATGCGACCGAGTATATCGAAACGCATGCTGACGAAGCTTTTTGGTCCTATCTTCAAGGCTATAAAATGTTCATCTATCCTGTAAAGAAAGGGTGCAGCAGCTGTGGAGTTAACTGAAATTAAAAGCTTAGAACCGTTTATTCAGGGAGATGTGGAAGTGTCGATACTGGATGAAGATGGGGAAGATAAAGCCCCATGTGTGAAAAAAGAGATCATTAAGACGGAGCTTTGTCCAGATGGAACCCACCTACGCATATATTTTGATTATCATCAGTTTTTTGCTGTACCCTTAACAGCAGAGATTGCCATAAGCGATGATGTTTGGTCAGCCTTTGACCAGCAAACGGGTTTAACCTATGTCGTAAAAAAAGGAGTGGTCTAAGTGGTTAGAAAAATCCAGCTTCCCTTACAAACGTTAAACCTTATCGCTGGTTTTATGATCTGGGTGCTAATTTCCTCTCTTTTACCGTTTATGAAAGAGGATATTGCAATCCCAGCAAACCAATTAGCATTGGTCACTGCCATACCCGTTATCCTTGGCTCAATTTTAAGGATTCCACTTGGATATTACGCAAACCAATTTGGTGCAAGAAAAATATTTTTACTAAGTTTTATATTATTATTGTTTCCTGTTTACTATATTAGTATAGCAAATTCAGTGACAGACCTCTTAGTTGGAGGACTCTTCCTTGGGATCGGGGGAGCGGTTTTCTCAGTCGGGGTAACATCACTACCAAAATATTATCCAAAAGAAAAACACGGATTTGTCAACGGAATCTATGGTGCTGGGAACCTTGGAACAGCGATTTCTACGTTTGCAGCACCTGTGATCGCAACAAAAATTGGCTGGTCTTCAACTGTACAACTATATTTAATTGTTCTTGCGATCTTTATTTTGGCAAACTTTTTATTAGGAGATAAAAAGGAAGTGAAGGTTCAAACCCCATTGATGGAACAAATCAAGGGTGTCTATAAAAATGAAAAACTATGGCTTCTAAGCTTATTCTATTTTCTTACATTTGGGTCTTTCGTGGCTTTTACAGTTTATTTACCAAACTTTTTAGTCGAGAATTTCAGTCTAGATAAGATAGATGCTGGTTTAAGAACGGCAGGCTTTATCGTGCTTGCGACTGTGATGCGACCAGTTGGTGGGTGGCTAGCAGACCGATTCCATTCTCTAAAACTATTAATGTTTGTGTTTGGGTGCTATACCGTGTCTGCGATGATTCTATCCTTTGCTCCATCGATTGGCTGGTACACAATCGGTTGCCTAACGATTGCTTTCTGTGCGGGGCTTGGAAATGGCGTTATTTTTAAATTAGTACCGATGTATTTTCAAAAGCAAGCCGGGATTGTGAATGGTATTGTATCTGCAATCGGTGGGCTAGGAGGATTTTTCCCGCCTATTCTGTTAGGAATTCTATACCATGTGACCGGACACTACGCAATTGGGTTTATGGCTTTATCACAGGTAGCATTAGCAAGCTTAATTCTAGTGGTATGGATGTATTTTCATGGAAGAATGGAGCTTGCAAAACAGGTCATTGACCATACAGCTGAAGGAATTATGGTAACGGATTTGCATGGAAAAATTATTTCTGTGAATCCGGCTTTTACAACTATTACAGGTTTTAACGAGGAAGAAATTATCGGAAAGACGCCAAACGTCCTCAAATCCGGTAAACAATCAAAGGAATTTTATGGGGAGCTCTGGAGAAAAATAGTGACAGAAGGCTTCTGGCAAGGGCAAATCTGGAACAAACGTAAGGACGGGTCAAACTACTTACAATGGCTAACAATTAGTGCGATTAAAAATGAGTCTGGAGATATCGTGCAATACGCTGGTATGTTTAGCGATATGACAGGTAAACAAATAAAAGAGGGCTAAAAGAAAAAATGAATCCTAATCTAGGGATTCATTTTTTTAATGCTGCTAACTCATCTGCAACCTTTTTTAGGTGCTCCACTTGTTCTGGTGTGTATTTTATTTCAGAGCGCGAGCCGATCAGAAGGACTCCACCAACCTTGCCATTCATATGAATAGGGACTGCAACAGCTGAAACTAGGTTCTCGGCAAGCATAATTGGGTATTGAAGTCGAGTGCGCTGTCGATCTGGTGTATCAATGTCCAAAATCATTGTTGTACCAAAACGGACAACAGAGCCCGATAACCCTTTGCCAGGTCGAATCACCATATTCTTAAAACGATTATTTGTAAAACCATGTGCATACTCCCAGCGGATTGTCTGATTTCCTTGATCAACATGTGCAATCGCAGAGAAATCACTTGAGGTGTTCGTACACAAATCATGTAGTTTTTGTTCTATTTCTACTTGTATCGCTTCCATGAGTATCTCTCCTCGACCACTGATGGTGATCTCTTTATATAAATGAATAACGTATTTTTTATTCTTCCTATCTATTGTAAATCTTTTTAACGTGATTGTATGTCAGGGAATTCCCTTAACTTTATTGCTTAAAAGGATGATAATTAGACTTGTTTTAGGGGGATTTGCTAGGGAGTGTGCTTGTCTAGGGGAAAATCACTGGGGATTAAATAGGGGAATTTGGAAGGAAAGTTCAGGTATTCCCCCGATACCTTGTTTTCATTATTAGCCGTATGATTATAGTATAAAGTCATGGCGGGGGGATACAAAATGGCAATAATTATACAGGAACTAAATAACGAGATTCCTCACATAGAGTCAGTTAATGAAAGCATCGATCAATTTTTATCTGAAGAAAATTCAAATAAATTTAAAAGCATTATGCGTATTCGAAAAGTAGAAGCAGGAACTCACCTTTTTTGGGATGGTGAGGAAGCAGAAAAAATGTACTATATGATCTCCGGAAGAGTGAAGCTCCGTGCGTCATCAGGAAGTGGGAAGGACTTCTTGTTATCTATTAAAGAAAAAGGAAGTTTAATTGGAGAATTTGGCGGCTTCGCTGAAAAACTATACTATAATTATCGTGCAGATGTGGAAGAAGATACTGAGGTCGGTATTATCCATATCAATGATTTAAAAAAATTATTATACCAATTCGGCAATTTTGCAGTAGAGTTCATGGGTTGGATTGGCTGGACACAACGCATCATGCAAAACAAATTATACGATTTCTTGTTCCTTAATAAACAAGGTGCACTTGCATCGACATTGATCAAACTAACAACAACACATGGTGTCAAATGTAAGGATGGAATCCTCATCACAATCGAGTTAACGAACAAGGATTTAGGTGATTTCATCGGCACCACTCGTGAAAGCGTCAATCGCCTTTTAAACGGCTGGAAACGCGAAGGAATCGTCGAAATGTATGACCATAAAATTGTAATTTACCGAATTGAACGTTTATATGAGATTAGCGAATTTTCGGGTGGTGTGCATTAGAGACACGGTTTTCGTGTTCCATCATAGAAGAAGGTGACCAAAATGTGGTCACCTTCTTTGTTTTTTATTGGAGAACAATCAGTATAATGCTTTTTAAAGAGCGATTTGGTCGTCAATTTGTAGGATGCTATTTAGGAAAAAGAGACTAAACAAATCGAATTGGAATAAACTTAATTTATGGGGTTGCTCTATAAGTTTTTGAAACTTATGGAACAACCCCATTTTAATTACTGAAATATTGGAGCCACATAAGGCATTGTTTTGGCTAATATCCAAACTAAGAATAGTACAACAGGAGCATGGAAAATCAATTGCAACATAGAATACCCAGCGAGATCTTTTGCTTTGACGCCTAAGACACCCAATAAAGGTAACATAAAGAACGGATTGATCATGTTAGGAAGCGCTTCGGATGCATTGTAAACTTGGACAATCCAGGCCATACTCACATTTAATTCTTTTGCAGCTACGAGCAAGTATGGTGCTTCCACGATCCACTTTCCACCGCCTGAAGGAAGGAAGAGTCCTAGAATTGCTGAATAGACTCCCGAGACAAGTGGAAATGTATTTTCAGTTGAAATTGAAAGAAAGAATTTTACTAATACATCATTCAGTCCGGAATTCATTAAGATTCCGAAGATCCCTGCATAAAGAGGGAATTGAATGAGCACGCCACCAATAGCTGGTACTGAATTAGAGACGGAGTTCAAGAAATTTCTAGGTGTCCAATGTAATAGTAATCCGATCATTAATAGCATAAAATTATAATTATTAAGATTAAGTGCAGCGATTGGTCCTGTATTTGAAATTACATTAATAATATAAATTAATCCGATAGCAACTAATAAGAGATTTAAGATTGGGCTATATTCTAACCATTCTCCTGGTCTTTGAGCTTTCTTCTTTTCCTCGAGAGTTCCGATTCTACCATAATCAATCCCAGCCATTTCAGCAGTCTTCGCTTTTTCTTTATTCGGTGCAGACACAAAAGCTATCCAAACAGACAAAGCGATAAGTACAACAATCATCACTAAATTTTGCCATGTGAAAATAGTTTCTGACATAGGAATCGTACCACTAATTTCATACAAATCGGGAGGGATGGAAGCTTTCGTTGCCATTAACAAGGCTGCTGAGGATGATAATCCCAATGCCCAAACACTTCCAAGTCCAAGAAACCCTGCAGCGCCCATTGCCCGGTAGTCTACCCCTTTTACTCGACTGCTAATTTCCTTAATTAGGATTCCACTAAACACCAAGCTAAAACCCCAGCTTATGAGAGAGGTAAACATGGAAAAAAAGGCTACAAAAGCTACTGCGCTTTTTCCTGTTTTAGGTATCTCTGCAAGCTTTGCAATTAGTTTATGAACCGGTTTAGAAGAAGCTACAACGTAACCTGTAATAATGATAAAGGCCATTTGCATTGTGAAAGGAATAAGATCCCAATAGTGAGTTCCGAAGTCGACGCCGATTTCAACAGGTGTCCTTCCCATGAATAAAGCAATAATAGCAATTATAACAACAGCAACCGCAGCAAAAATATAGGCATCTGGGAACCACTTTTCACTCCAATTTGCTAGAGAATAACCCATGCGGGCTAACAGTCCTTCTTGTTCTTTATTTACTAACTTTTTTTCTTCATTTACTTTTTTTATCTCCATATGACACACGCCTTCCATAAAAGATGATTATTTTTTTATAAACTAGATAATAATTTTCATAGTATGAATGCAATTTCAACATTTTTCCCGGAAACATCCAGTTTGCTAGATCACCATTTTCAAAGACTACCATGCCACCAAATACTATTACGAATACATGAAATCGCTTCCAAATTGAAATTCAATACCTTGCTCACATCATAACCTCCACATGCTGTTTATTATGTAAGAGTTTACATTTTGTTTGAATATATGTAAAATTCATAATTGGAATACATTTTATTCTTATTATGAATAATAGAGAGATTTTTTACATCGTAGTGTTGAGCTAATTGGTGAGAAAAAGAAATGCACTAAAAGGAAAATTAAGTAAAATAAATACCAAGAATGAGAACACTCGACATTCTTGTTCAAGATTGTGTTGTAGCTCCCAAGAGAAAGAATAAGAGTTAAGTTTTTACTTTTTATCGAGAAAAATAAAACTTTGTAAATTTAGTGGGACAGATCTTTTGTTCTACCAAATTTTTCTGGGGCAGTGAACCTGTCCCTCTGTCTCACTCATAGAAGAAGGTGACCAAAATGTGGTCATCTTCTTTTCTATTTTATAAGAGATCAAATGTTTTTTGTGCTTTTTACAGAACTTTTTGATCGTTAATTTTTAAGTTGTTCTTTTTAGATGTTTTTTATTGTTCATTATTTAGCATTATTTTGTTCTTAATAAAAGATAATGAGATAGAGTGAGAAAAAGAGAGATAAATAGAGAATGATGGTCATAATATAGAAAAAATGACCAATTTTATTTGTTTTTAATACAGGTCGTTCGATATAAAATATAGTTGATTTCAATATTAAGAACGAAACGAACCAAAACAACTTTTTGGAGGAAAAGAAGTGATTAAAACCTAGTAGGAAGATAATAGAGATGCGGACCAAACATTATTTTGGTCCCGATTTTGAAAATGAGCTACCGGAAAAGGAACACAAGGAACCTCAGTTACGTCTAATTAACGGTATAATGACAAGCTAAAATCAGCTGTTGATAAGAAAATGGCGAGTCGACTCTATTTTCGAGGATTTTACTGGCGGGTGTCTTTGCGGTACTAGGAATTTATTATCCATCCGTACTCATGGGACCATTAATAATTTACCTGATTCAAAATGTATTGTGCCGATTTTTAATTAAAAAGGGTGTGTGAATTAGGATGCGAATATTTTCAATAGTAGAAAACGATAAAATGATAGAAATATTTGAATTAAGTTTGGAGGATAGCGAGTTTCAGGTTGAGTGGCTTGCACACGAGGCAAAGCTTTACGAAAAGCTTCGAATGTACAAGGAGTCACTTGTCTTTTTGCCTCAATCCTATGTGTACAATATTTATCAAGTGGGTTCGTTTATATCAAATCATCTCCCTGAAGGTAAGGTCGTGTTAGTCTTCAACTCTGAAGAGGGATTTGATCCGAGTCAAGCGGGAAAGCATGAGGTGTTATTCCTTGAATCTGATCCTGATGACCTTCAACACACAATACATTCAATCATACACTCTTATAAAGAAAATCTCAGATCAAAAGTCCATAAATAATAAATAAGCGCATGGCTTCAGTAACCAATCCCTGAATCCATGCGCATATTTTATTTATATCATTGCTTTTACACGAGTTTTCGTCTTTGCGTTTTTTTGCCAAAGAATTGTTATGAATAAAGTGACCATTAGAAGTAAAAGTCCTAACACAAATGGATAGACGATCTGGACGTCATATAATAAACCAGCAAGTGTTGGTCCTAATATATTACCAATGCTCATGTATGCGTTGTTCATCCCCATTGCAAATCCTTGTTCATTACCTGCAAGCTTCGAAATCAATGTGTTTAACACCGGACGTAGGATGGAAGTTGCAAGGAAGATGAGTAGTGAAATTCCAAAAAATAGTTCGAAACTGTTCGCAAATAATGAAAGAAGGAATCCGAGTGCAGCAACTGAAATAAAAATGTTTAAGATTTTTCCTTCTCCAAAGCGTGTTACCATACGATCGACAACAAATAATTGAACAATCACACTTACAAGTCCAGTTGATGTGATCATCATTGCGATTTGTTGCGGTGTTGCATTGTATTGGTTATCAACAAAAAGACCAATGACCGATTCAAAATTCATTAAACCGAAGCTCATTACAAGTGTAATAACCAATGGAATGAAAAATGGCATTCGTACTGAGCGTACTAGCTTTTTCGCCATTGATTCATCATCAACAGGCATGAAGCCTTCTACTTTTTGTTGACTTTCCTTGAGAACTGCAAAGGAGAAAATCACCGATACAAGGGAAACCAATGCTGAAATTAAAAAGGGAACTTTCAACCCATAGTCAGCTAAAAATCCACCAATCCCAGGTCCCACAACAATTCCAAGAGACATAGCAGCTGATATATAACTATTGCCTTTTGCACGTTGTTCGATCGTTGTGATATCTGCTACATAGGCAAATATTGCTGGAATGAGAAGCGCAGCACCTATCCCACCTACGATTCGAGAAGCATACAGCAACCAAATTGAATCCACAAAATAAAAAATAAACATGGAAAGTGTCAAACCTGTTAGTCCGTAGATAATCATTTTTCTACGACCAAATTGATCCGTCCACTTTCCAGCTATTGGTGAAAAAATAAATTGTGCTCCTGCAAAAATGGCGATCATGAGACCGGCGGCTTTTCCACCCTCATTAATCGATTCAAGATAAGCAGGTAAAATGGGAATAATAATTCCAAAACTCCCGATTGCAATAAACATATTGATCATCAAAATGATCATTTTTTTTCGTTGGTCTGCCGTCATCGATGCACCTCTTTTTATCTATTAGTTAATTCATTAAACTTCAATCCTATTATTCAAGAACTATACTAAGTTATTACATCTTAAAGCATTTGTCAAAGAGAATTAGTACCAATCATTCGACAAAATTTTGAGAAACAAGCATATTGGGGAAATGGGTTATAATATTAAGAAAAAACGAGGTAGTTCTGATGAATAGTTTTAATAAATATAATTTAAGTGATGAAATTGTAAAAGCACTTTCTGGTCTGCGTTATACAACCCCAACTGAGATTCAAGCGAAGGTCATTCCTGTTGCACTAAAGCAAGAAGACATTGTTGGAAAATCGCAAACTGGAAGTGGTAAGACTGCAGCGTTTGCGATTCCAATTTGTGAATTGGTTGAATGGGAGGAAAACAAGCCACAAGCTTTGATTTTAACTCCGACGAGAGAACTTGCTGCACAGGTGAAGGATGATGTTATCAGTATCGGTCGCTTTAAGCGAATAAAAGCGACCGCCATATTTGGGAAGCAATCTTATGAACGACAAAAGCTAGAGCTGAAGCAAAAGACGCATGTTGTTGTCGGAACACCAGGGAGGGTACTGGACCATATTCAAAAAGGTACCCTTTATGTGGATAATCTAAAATTTTTAGTGATCGATGAAGCGGATGAAATGTTGAATATGGGTTTTATCGAGCAGGTAGAGGCTATTATCAAAGCACTGCCGGATGATCGAGTTACAATGTTATTTTCGGCAACCTTACCGGAGGATATCGAAAATCTTTCGGTAAAATATATGAAGTCAGCAACGTATATTGATGTAGAAAATGTTTCTAAAGCAAACATTAATCATTTTTTGTTACATACGGAAGAAGAAGACAAGCTCTCCCTTTTAAAGGCTATTACGATTGTTGAAAATCCGGATAGTTGTATCATTTTCTGCAGGACACAGCAGGGTGTGGACGATTTGTATCGAAAGCTGGAAAAAGCTAATTATTCCTGTGACAAGCTCCATGGCAGTATGGTTCAGGAAGATCGATTCGCCGTTATGGATGATTTTAAAAAAGGAAAATTCCGTTATCTAGTGGCTACCGATATTGCGGCACGGGGGATAGATGTTGAAGATATCTCTCTTGTCATCAGTTTCGACATACCTCAGGACAAAGAGCGGTATGTTCACCGAATCGGTAGAACAGGTCGCGCAGGTAAAACAGGGAAAGCAATTACACTTGCAACATCGAGAGAAGAGGATTTAATAAAAGAAATTGAAGACTACATTGGAGAGGAAATTAGGATGGTCGAATCTCCTAGTAATGACGAGGTTGCTCGTGCAAAAATGGCATTTGTAGAAAAAATGAACACTATGCCACGTCCTAAACATGATAAAGCAGAGCAAGTAAACAAAAATATTTTAAAGCTTTACTTTAATGGCGGAAAGAAAAAGAAGCTGCGAGTGGTCGACTTTGTTGGTACGATTGCGAAAATACCCGGGGTAACGGCAGAGGATATTGGAATCATCACTATCCAGGAGAACGCAACATATATAGATATCCTAAACGGAAAAGGCCAGCTTGTTTTAGCAGCGATGAAACATACAACCGTAAAAGGCAAACAGCTAAAAGTGCATATTGCTAGATAGGATGGAGATTCCGCGTCCCACTTAGTTTTGTTGATGGGACAGTGTACCTGACCCTCTGACCCGCAAACAGGAATTTTCCAGTATTTGTAGAATTAGATATTTAAGAAATTCCATTTTTAGAGAGGGTGGATTGTGTGGGTATATTTTCGAAGAAGCCTGATTATGAGATTCCTTCTAGTGGGTTACAATCCGTTGAAACGATTATTCTTGGGGGCATTAAGCAAACTATTTTAATTCAAGCAGTTGATGTCTCAAAACCAGTTCTCTTGTTTATTCATGGCGGCCCTTCTATGCCACTGCCAGGTGTTTCTTCCAAGGGTCGCGACTATACGATTGTGACAAATACGAAGGAACTGGTGAAAAACTTTGTTGTAGTATTCTGGGACCAGAGGGGGACAGGTAAATCTTATCATAAGGAAATTCCACAAGATTCTATGACGATTGAACAATTTATTTCGGACGCCAATGAATTAACAGACTACTTGCGAGAACGATTTAAGCAAGATAAAATTTTCTTAGCCGCTCATTCTTGGGGTACAACCATTGGTTTAAATCTCGCATCCATGTATTCTGAAAAATTTTATTCGTATATTGGATTTTCCCAAATAATTAGCTGGACGGAAAATGATCGACTAGCTTTGAATTGGCTAAAAAAAGAAGCGAAAAGGCGTGGAAAAAAGAAAGCAATTGTTGAATTAGAAAATGTAGGCGAACCCCCTTACATAGAAAGTTTTGACCAATGGAGTCTAATTCGAAAGTGGCAGCGTATTTTTAATACATTGGTCTATCAAACTGAAAATGCACCTGGGCTTATTGGGCTCACAATGGATATGGTGAGATCCGATGAGTATTCGCTTAAGGATGTGTATCATACATATTATAAAGGTTTCAAGCTTATTTACTCACAAAGTTTCATAGAGGAGCTGGCAACGAATAATTTTATGGAATCAGTACCTAAGCTTCCTTTACCAGTTACTTTTATCCATGGAAGACATGATTTTCATGTGAATGGAAGTTTAGTAGAGGAGTTTGTTAATCGGCTTGAAGCACCAAAAGGGAAACGCATGATTTGGTTAGAGAAATCAGCCCATGCTTTTCATCCAGACGATACAAAATTAATAGAAGAACATTTAATAAAAGAGTTGCGTCAATCGGAAATATAGTGGTTGAAGGGAGTTTTTATGGATTTTGTTGAAGTTGCGGTATTAGTTTTTATATGGGGAATATTTGGATTCAACCTAATTAAGAAATACAAAAAGTCTAAAAAAGATAACAGGAATCGGCTTTTGGAACAACTTAAGGACTTCGATTTTTGGGTAGATGGTTTGAGAAATATAGGAATACTTCTTTTTATTACTGGAATGATTGCGGGTATTTCTGTAGTTAAGCATATCGGTGCCTATTTATTAGTAGCGGGTTGGCTATTAGGAAGCATCGTATTATTGGAGAAAAATAAGAAAAGAGGGGCTGCGGGAATAGTGGTGGCGATTCTTTTCGGGTTAGTCTATTATCTAATATGGTTTTAAAGAGATGGAGCATCCTGTGGGATGCTCTATTTCTTTTCGTAAAGCCTGGGAACATAGACGTGCAGGCAGGAATACTCATAAAAGGAGCAAGATATTGTTATAATGGGAATAACTAAGATGAACGATGAAGGAGAGGACGGGTATGACGAAGTCGAATGTAGATGAATATCTTCAACAGGGGATACATGGAACGAAGGAAATAAAGCCAGAAGAGCGTAAAAAATTTCTCGGAACCATTAGAGAACGGGTCGAATTTGCACTTACGCAGACGCAGGTCAGAGAGAATAAGGTATATCAGGAGATACAAGATGCTTGTAAAAAGAGCAACAAAGTACATATGTACTTGAATGGCCATCTGGATTATTCCTCTTTATCTAAATATGTAAAGCTAGCGGGTGCAAATCACATTGAGTACACCATTGTCACGAACAAAGACTATAATTCAGACCTTGGACTCGTACTCGCATTTGATCATGCGATTGATAAGGAAGACATCTATATTAGTAATAAAGTAAAACAAGTTCTGCCACAACAAAAAAAGGCAGAAAAAAAAGGACTCTTCTCTCTTTTTAAAAAGACATTTAAAAAGTAGGGAAGAGTCCCTTTTTGTGGGTTACAGGTTCCGCGTCCCACTGTCCATTAATGGTTGTGGAATTTTTTGCGAATCATGATCATCATAAATCCGAGTATAAATGCGCAAACTCCGTTAAACCACACGAGCTTCATATTTGTTCCCCAATGTATAACGGTTTGACCTATCAATGTGATAAGAAAAATGACCAGTAATACGAATAGCCATTTAGACTGCATTGTTTTCATTGCCGATCCTCCATTTTAAAGAACCTAGATCCACCTTTTTTCTTTGGCGACGGTAACTGCTTCAGTGCGGTTTTTTACGCCAAGTTTATTAATGATCTCAGAAATATAATTTCGGACAGTTCCAGGTGATAAAAATAATTGTGAAGAAATTTCTTTTGAGGTTTTTCCTTCTGAAGCCAATCGAAGTACGTCCTGTTCACGCTCCGTTAACGGATTGTCTTCTTTCATGCTTCCGAAAATCAGTTCTGGTGCAAATTCACGTTTTCCTTTCATGACACTACGAATCGACTCGGCAAGCTCATCCACTGAGCCATCTTTTAACATATACCCATGTACGCCAATTTTAACTGCTTGTTCAAAATAACCAGGGCGAGCAAAGGTAGTTAAAATGATGATTTTACAAGTAGAAAAACGTTTTTTTGCTTCTGCGGCTACTTCAAGACCACTCATATAAGGCATTTCGATATCCATTAAACAAACATCTGGCTTAAGGGTGAGGATCAACTTCAATGCTTCTTTGCCATTCGATGCCTCCCCTACAATTTCAATATCCTCTTCAAAATCTAGTAAAGAGCCCAAAGCTCCTCTAAGCATCCCTTGATCCTCGGCAATCATTACTCTAATCAAGAGCCAACACCAGCCTTTTTCTCTTTAGCGATAATTGGAATCGTAATAATTAGTTTTGTTCCATTTTCCGAAATGACTTTGACAAAACCGTCGATTAAACGTAACCTTTCATTGATTCCTTTTAACCCGTTACCGTCTCCATCCTTTTCATCAAGTCCTTTACCGTTGTCATAGATGGATAGTTCGATTTCACCAGGATTATTCAAGAGCAGGACGGCACAGTCTTTTGCTTCACTATGTTTGATGACATTTGTAATGCCTTCCTTAAGGCATAAGCTAAGGATATTTTGAGTAAGCAATGGAATATCCTCAAGCTTTGAGTCTCCGTCGAATGTAAACGAAATACCCGCAGCCCGTAAAATGGTCTCCGTTTCTATGAGTTCTTCCGCGATCGTAACAGCCCTCATGTCAGATACTAATTCTCTTACTTGTCTCAGCGCAGAGCGGGAGGTTCGTTCAATTTCTTTTGTTTCAAACTTTGCTTTTTCAAGATCCTTACTAATCAGTTTATGAACCAGCTGACTTTTTAAAGTAATCATAGATAGTGTGTGTCCTAACGTATCATGAAGGTCTCTCGCAATCCTCATTCGTTCTTCTCGCTTCACGAGCTCCTCAATTTGTTCGTTCGCTTCTTCAAGCTTTTTTTCTAACTCCATTCGGCTATTCATTGAGCGAATACCAAATGGGGAAACGAGCATAATTATCATAAAAATTGCATAAAAGTAAATCGTCTCCATAATCAAAGTATCCCACTTAACAAGCAGTGGAATGATAATCGCAAGTCCAAACAATCCCAACGCACGATAAAATGACAGCTTACTCCTATACCACCCAATAAAATGGGCTGAAAAAAATCCTAAAAATATATTATAAAGATTATAAGAGATTGCAAGAATTAAAACTATAATAATTTGCACAACAAACCAAAATGTGTAGGAATTTTTATCAAATGAGTTATAGAGTTGCCGATAGGTTACGAGAAACAATAGTAGCAGCCCGATCCCAGCAATTTGTTTCCATCCATGCTCAATTGTAACGTAGTATGCTGGCATGGCAAGATAAATCAAAAAAACATAGGGAAAAAATCCATACCTTGCAGGAAAGACCCTAAACTCCTTTAACTTTTGCAGCATTCAGCTTACCACCGCCGCTTCCTGTTTTCTTCTTGTATACCCTGATATTACCATGAATAAGAAGAGATACCCAATCAAAAGTGTAAAATTAAGCCAATCTGGATAACCACCCCGTACAATTTCCCATGCACCGCTGCCGAAATGGTAAGAGGGTAGCCATTTTCCAATAGATTGTATGAAGTTTGGCATTATTTCTATCGGCATCCACATACCACCACTGATGGCGAGAACCATATAAATCATATTAGAAACACCTGCAGCTGTATCCACTCTTTTCATTGTTCCAACAAGTGTTCCTAATGCAAGAAATGGCAATGAACCAAATAAAATCCATAAACCAGACATGATCCACTCAAATGCAGAGAGGGAAACTCCATTAATAAGTGCACCAGCTACAAAAATAACGATGATTGAAAAAATATGAATCACAGTCTGACCAATCATTTTTGCAGCAAAATACGCTTGATCAGACAATGGAGTAATTCTCATAAACATGGACCAACCTTGTTTTCGTTCCTCAACTAGTCGGATGCCAAGTGTCATAATCGCAGAGCCCATCACGCTAAACGTTGTCATTGACATTAAATAATGTGCTTTCCACAATTGTTGATCGTCCATTCCTGAATTAAAAATTCTCGTAAAAACAAAGTAAAAAGCAATTGGCATGAACAATGACCAAAATACATAATAGGGATTTCTGAAAATCCTCAAAGTCTCGAACTTACACTGCATGAAAAAACTATTCAATTTACATAGCCTCCCTATTTTCTACTAATTGTTCAAATGCATCCTCGAGGCGACCTCGTTCAATTTCGATATTTTGGACAGGAAGCTTTAGGTTATATAAGGATGCTAAAACTTCATCAGTATTGTCCGTTAATACAAAAATTCGTCCATCCTTTTCATAGACATCGGTCACAGAAGGAATGGTTTTTATTTCTTCAAAGTTTAGAGCGGAAATTAAAGTAAAAGAAACAGATTGCTTTAACAATCTAGCTTTAATATTTTTAGGGGTTCCGTCACTAATAATTTTTCCTTCATGAAAAAGGATCACTCTTCCCGCAACATCATCAGCTTCCTGTAAATAATGGGTTGTAAAAATGATCGTTTTCCCACGATTTTTTAATTCGTTAATCGTATTCCAGAAAAGTTTTCTTGCGGTCACGTCCATGCCAACTGTCGGCTCATCAAAGAAAAGGACATCGGGATTACCTGCCATTGCGAGCGCAAAGCCAAGGCGTCGTTTTTGACCACCTGAAAGTTTATTTGCACGTTTTTGTAATTCATCCTTCGTAAATCCAGTGAATGCAACTAGCTCCTCGTAGGATAAAGGATGGGGATAATAGCTCCTGAAAAGCTGAATAATTTCTCGCACCTTCAAGGCGTCAATTACACTAACCTCTTGTAGCAAAGCACCGATTTTTTCACGGGTTGATTTTTCCTTTGGTGATTGTCCGAATAACTTTACACTTCCATCTGTTGGATCTAATAGCCCCAACATCATCATCATTGTTGTCGTCTTTCCAGCACCATTTGGTCCCAAAATGGCAACAACCTCGCCCTTTTCAATTGAAAAAGAAATCTGATTCACAGCAGTTTTGTTTTTAAATAACTTACTAACCTGTCTTAACTCAATAATCGGTTCCATAAAAACACCTCCACCATCATTGTAAAACGACGCAACAATCTCGATTAGTGGATAATGTCATTAACTTAAATGACAATTGTCATCTAGGTAGCAGCATCTGGCTCCGACTATCATTTTTCCACACAATGTTCACAGATACTAAAAACATGGTTCAGCTTTTTAGAGGCTGGCAGGTTGTCTGGTTATATGAAGATGATGCTGCTGAAATCGGAATTAAAGATAATGACTGGATTGAATTATATAACCGCATCGGTGCCGTTGTCGCAAGGGCTGTTTTAACTTACAACGGCAAGGAAATTGTGGATTATATCCCAATGCTGTTCGAGCTTTTAGCACATGCACCAGAGGGCGAAAACTTTGAACGGTTATACCGGCGCTTAGCCTTTGCGGTCGATCGAATTCATAAGAACCTTATCGATTCGAATCCATACAACGGGATTTTAGACTTATTAATGATGTTTGTCTTTGAAGCACCAGAAGCAGAAGAAATCACATTGCTAGAAAATCAGCGTGAGGAAGCAGATTTAGAGGAGCTACCATATCCGATGCTTTATAAATAAAATGTTCATAACTTTGTGGATAATGTGGGCAATGTGGATAAAAGCGATGGTTATCTGTGGATAACGTGGATATTGTGGAAAAAAATATTCAGTAAACTTTCAACACTATCCACAAAAGCATCCACAGGTTGTGGAAAACAAATGTTCTTATGTGGATAAGTGTAATGTTTGCGTCATCAATTTGAAAGGAGGTAAATGGATGGAATTACATTTCTGGTGGACAGCATACCCTTATATATGTATAGCAATCCTTGTTGTAGGGACATTTTATCGGTTTGTGTTCCGGGGGAAAAGCTGGACAGCACCATCAACGGAAATCTTTGAAAAAAAGTGGCTGCGCTATGCATCGGTCATCTTCCATTACGGGATCATTTTTGCCTTTTTCGGTCATGTGATGGGGATGTTGATTCCGCTTGAGTTTTACAATGCAATCGGAGTTAACGACCACACGTATCACTTATTTGCAATAGTTGGCGGTGGGGTTGCCGGACTGATGGTTGTCCTCGGTTTAATTTTATTTTTGATCCGAAAGTTTGTAATTGAACGTGTCCATGTCCATACGTCAGCGGGTAGTTATTTTACGATTATCCTATTACTCCTAGTAGCTGGTTTAGGTACATATGACAATTGTCTACAACACGACCGTTGCAGCCTATGAATACAGGATTTCAATTGGGCCATGGTTTCGAAGCTTATTCACACTTAATCCACAGCCTGAATTAATGCTCGGGGTTCCAACCCTGTTTAAAATGCATGTTATCCTGTCGTTTCTGTTATTTGCATCGATTCCATTTACAAAGCTCGTACATATGTTCAGTTTTCCATTACGCTACCCAACAAGAGCACCGCAGCAATACCGCTCGCGTGATGGATGCTCGAAAAACACACGTCAAAACTAAGGGGAGGGCAGCCTCCTTTTTTTTTAGTTCGAAAAAATGTATTCATTCGTACTGACAATTTATGTTTTCAGTGAACTGAGTCCG
>NZ_JBALOQ010000003.1:280402-356660 GCF_036962705.1 Bacillus sp. JJ1562 | reverse complement strand
GAACTTGGCACTTAATCCCTAGTTCGTTCATTAACTTGAGGACAGTTTTTGGATCATGTCTAAAACCTTTCTTATCAAGCTCTTTTTTAATGTTACGGTGTCCATAACGGCCTTTATGTTGGTGATAAATTTCTTGTATCGCTTCTTTCACCGGTGCGTATTTATCAGGGCGGTCCATGTGTTTTGTCCAAAAATAATAAGTACTTCTTTTAATGTCTGCAATCTTGATTAAATCAGCGACTTTGTATTCATTCCTTAGTTCAAAAATTACTTGCGCTTTGAGTTTTCTTGTAATTTTTCCTGTTTCTGAACTAAGGCATTCAACTTTTTTAGATAAGCGTTCTCCATTCGTAACCGTTCGACTTCCTGGATAAGGGATTCCTTTGTTTGATTATTCGGCTCATCCGTTTTTCTTGCTTTTTTCATTGGAGGTCGCCCCTTCTTCTTTGGTAATAGGGCTTCTACTCCTTCTGTTTCTACAGCTTTCCTCCATGTTCTGATGATGGAGGGATCAGGAATTTTAAACTTCACCGCTGTATCATTTAGAGATGCCCAATTGTCGTCCATATATTTGAGTACCTCCATTTTAAACGCTGCGGAGTATTTTGTATAACTTTTTCTTAAAGAATCCTCTCCATATTCCCTGTAAAGGTTTACCCATTTTTGAATGGTTTTATGAACCGTACCAAGCTTTTTAGCAATATCACGATAAGAATGGCTTCCATTTTCATACTCTTTTACTGCCCATAACTTGTCCTCGAATGTAAATTTAGCCATATAAAAACTGCACCTCCATTGTTAGTTTTGTGTCTAACAATTTTGGTGCAGTTCAATTACGGTGAGTTATTTGGTTAAATACCCTATTGTTTAAAACGCTCATCGTTCTTTCGTGCAAACGCACCACCCTCACGTATAGTTTCAGCTAGAGCACGTTCAGCAAGCATCTCCATACTTACTTCTTCTTTATACTGATTTTGAGTAGAATTGTTTTTTAATTTATTTTGGTTTTTCTTATCTGTCACGGTTATTCCTCCTTTCTTTTTTTAGTATGGTCTCTATATGTAGCTATCATGACCTTTACAATTTATTTAATAAACGATTATGAAGTTTGCTGAAAATTAGTAATGCAAGAATTGAACCTAAAAAGGTTAAAGACATATCCCATTGAGTATCCCAGATATCACTTTGAGTACCTAAGAAGTCCTTCGCAGCCTTTCCACCATGTGCGATTTTAGAAACTAGCCACTCAATAATTTCATATAGGGCTGCAATCGCTAAGGTAGCACTTAAAACAAAAGTAACTACCCAGAAACCTTTTTTTAACTCGGTTTTCCTTATTATGATTTCTCTAATTACAATTGCAAGTAGCCCTTTTAGAAAATGTCCAAATCGATCATAGTGATTCCGGTTTAGATGGAATTCCTCTTTGATCCAATTAAAAAGAGGAACTTTAGCATATGTATAATGACCGCCAACAAACGTAAGAATGCAAAGAATTGCAATAATCACATATGCTAAGGTTGTAAAACGGAATTTATTGTATGTCGATATTAGAATAATTATTCCGATGACAGACGGAACTACTTCTAAAGCCCAATCTCTATATGTGTTAGGTTTTATTCCTGACCAAAGTAAAACAGAAAGTACAATGAAAAGAAGGAAAATATGTATAAGTGTACTTTTTTTATCTCTCTTCAAAGGTTTCACTCCAGATTTAATGGATTTTAATTAGTATTTCAATATAAAAATATTACATACCATACACTGTGCCCCAAGGAGATTCCTTGTGGCTTTTGATTGTTTTATATGGGTTATTTCGCTAGTGACAGTATTTTTCCGATTGTGACAGTAATTTTGATTTAGTGACAGTAATTTTCAAATAATGACAGTAACCAAAAAGTTCTAATGCAATAAGTCTCTGTGATAGATTTAGATGAAGAACATAATCTAAAGACGCCTCGTTTTTAATCCCAATAGTTTAAATTAATATTTCCCTTATACAACTACATAATACTAAAGTCCTATAAAAAGTACTATTTCTCCCAATTTATGCATGGATAAAAATGCTTGAAACAGAATAGCAAATTGAAGGGGGGAGAAGGATGCCGTCATTTTTCAAAAAGAAAGAAAAACACCAACAAGAAATCTCATTACCTGAGAGTCAAGTCTTAGAGTCAAAGCAAGAAAGTATAAGCAATGACTTAGAACATACGGTAGAAGAGGTTAAACTAATTTTCGAAAGCGATATCGATTTTTCAACTAGAAGGTTTCATTTATTTGGTGAAGCCTTAGCTGTCGTCCTTTATATGAATAGCTTAGTTGATCAAGAAAAAATTGATAGAGATATTATTAAGCCTCTTCAAGAGAAAAGACCCGGTGAGTCCTACATTAAATCCAAAATCACCACAAACTGTCTCACGTCCAGCCTACTGGAAGATGTGCTGTATCATTGTTCAGGAACATCTGAGTCAAGGCTATCAATTTTATTAACTGGTCTATTGAGAGGGCAATGTATCGTTTTAATTGAGGGTTCAGAGCAAGCTCTCCTTCTTGATGCATTCAAGCCTGAGAAGCGAAGTCTCGCACAACCTGAAACTGAGAGAGTGGTTAGGGGTCCTCGAGATGGGTTCATAGAACAAATCATGACGAATGTATCTCTATTACGTTATCGTTTACCTGTTCCTGAGTTTAGAATAGAGCACATGGAAGTTGGTAGGCGTACAAAAACTAGAGTGGGAATTTGTTACATGGAGGGTATTGTAAACCAAGAGTTATTAAATGAGGTGAAAAAGCGTTTAGATCGGATTGACATCGACCGAATACTGGATGCTGGATATATTGAGCAGTTTATTGAGGATAACCCTCGGTCGCCATTTCCACAGGTTCAAAATACGGAACGGCCAGATAAAGCCGTAGGTAATTTACTAGAAGGTAGAATCGTACTATTAGTAGATGGTTCTCCGTTTGTATTGGTTGTACCTGCAATTTTTAATCAGTTTTATCAAACGAGTGAGGATTATAATGAGAGGTTCTTAATCACGAGTGCGGTTCGCTTGATTCGCTTTATGTCTCTCATCTTTTCCTTAACATTTTCGTCCTTTTATGTAACGGTTCTTTGCTATCATCCAGAGATGATTCCAGCGAAATTTGTTGTCGCTGCTTCAAGCGGTCGTGCTGGGGTCCCCTTCCCGGTATTTATTGAGGTGTTTTTGATGGAGGTGGCGATGGAAATATTACGTGAAGCAACCGTCCGAATGCCTCAGCAGGTAGGTGGGGCGCTTTCGATTGTTGGGGTGCTAGTTATTGGACAAGCAGCTGTTATGGCTGGATTCGTTAGTCCAATAACAGTTGTAATTATTGCACTATCCACGATTGGGTCGTTTGCAACACCTTCGTATAATGCAGCAACAGCTTTTCGGATGCTGCGTTTCCCCTTAATTATTCTCGCTGGAACTTTTGGATTACTTGGTTTAGCGTTTGGGGTTATGTTCATCCTCAATCATATGCTATCATTACGTTCATTTGGTCTTCCGTATATGGCACCTGTTGCCCCAGGGAATTTTACGGGCATGAAAGATTCATTCATTCGCGCTCCACTTCGATGGTTAAAGAATCGGCCAGCAGAGTTAAAGCCACAGGATGTAAAAAGATGGGACTCTAAAAAGGAATGGACACCGAAATCGTCATTGAAAGGCCAAGAGGATGGTGATTCCAATGGATAAGCAACGAGAAAAAATTACAGAGGTACAATTGGCATTCATTGTAATCAGTTCTATCCTTGGTGTTGCAATGCTCGCCTTTCCGAGGTTTGTTGTCAAGGGAGCGGGGATAGGTGCTCCATTTGCAAGCATAATTGGAGTTGGAATTACTTTCATCGGTCTTTTAGCAATTGTGTATTTGGGAAAAAGATTTCCAAAGCATACCGTCATTACATACAACGAAATCATCTTAGGAAAATTTATTGGTCGTATTTTTAGTATAATGATCATTCTATTTTTTACCATAATCATGGGCCTTGAAACACGACAATTTGCTGAAGTAGTAACAGGCGCACTTCTACCAACTACACCCATTCAAATTGCCATCTTTATGATGATTTTTTTATGTGCAACAACTGGGTTTCAAAATGTTTCAACCTTTGCCTATATCCATTTTTTCTATATGCCGTTGATCATTTTTCCATTAGCACTTGTCTTACTTCCAGCCTTTGGAGACATTGAGGTATATCACATTACTCCATTTTTAGGAAACGACCCAACTTGGAGAGAATTTTTAAAAGGAAGTCTTGCGGTTACACAGTCGATGTTAAGCTTTTTCATTATAACAATGGTCATCCCTTATATGAAACAACCAGAAAAATGTCTGAAAGGTGGAGTCTGGGGACTTTTGATAGCCGGCTTTATTGTCATTTTTATTGTGTTCATGACGGTCGGTGTATTTGGAGATGAGGATATTCTTCAAATGTATTGGCCAACATTAATTCTAGGTAAAATGATTACTGTTCCTGGTGAAATTTTAGCAAGGGTGGATGCTATTTTGGTTATTTCCTGGATATATGGTGTTTTTACGACACTTCTATCCTATTATTTTATAATTGTTCGCGGAATAGGGGAACTTTTTCGATACTACAATTACCGGGTGATTGCAGTAGCAGGTTTTCCGGTTGTTTTTTGTATCGCAATTTTTCCACAAAATATTTATCTTATGTATGATTATATATTGCTAGTAACAATGTATGGCCTTCTGTTAACGATTGTATATCCTGTGATCCTTTTAGTAATTGCAAAGCTGCGTAAAAAAGGAGGAGTTTCAGCATGAAAATGATACGAGTTTTTATGCTCCTTCTTGTATTTATTCTTTTTTTAACAGGATGCTGGGACAGGTACGAACTTGAGGAACGTGCAAATATACTGGCACTTGCAATTGATCTTGCTGAGGGGAATGATAGAGCAGAAGTAACACATCGTGATGGAGATTTTCCAGAAGGGAAAAAAGATATTTTCTATAAAGTTACTGCTCAAATCGCATTACCTGGAAAAATTAAGCTTGGCCCTGAAGGAGGTGGAGGGCAAGGATCAGAGAAAACAGTGTGGTTATTAGACACATATGGTCATACGATTAAGGATGCTATGTCCAATCTCCAGCAACAGCTTGCTGAAAAATTATATCTTGGGCATCTACAGATTATTGTGGTATCCGATGAAGTTGCGAAGAAGGGTATTAAGGATATAAGTGAATTTTTAAAGCGTGATTACGAGGTCCGAAGAACAGCCTGGATGGCAATTAATAAAAAAGATGCGGCAAAAGTTTTGAGAACAGCACCACCACTTGAAACAGTACCAGCACTTTATTTAGCAGATACATTAGATAATGCGGTCCGTTTTGGAAAGCTACCAAGGGAATTTCTCGGGAACTTTTGGATAGATGTTTTAGATAAAGGGATTGACCCAGTACTGCCGGGGGTAAAAGTCATTAACAATGATCGAATTATGGTTGATGGAATAGCTTATTTTCGAGGTGAAAAAATGGTTGGTCTAACATCCCCGATTGAAATAGGTGCTTATATGGATATGAAAGAGAAAGCCTCAGGTGGTTACCCTATTAGCGTATCTATAGATGATAAGAGTGTTTACATGATTCAAACTCAAGAACGAAACTCTAAAATAAAAGTCGATGTAAAAAACGGGATACCGAGTGCAACAATTCATGTAGAAATAGATGCAATTCTTGAGGAAGCAATTGACGTAACCTTAAGTGGCGACAAAATGAGGCAAATCGAAAAAGCAGCCAATAAAAAAATGGAAGAAGTGAGCAGTGAATTAATCAAGCAGCTACAGGAGCACGGGTCAGATGTCCTTGGTCTAGGCGCCAGAATCAGAGCCAAATTCGGAACGTATTGGGACGAGGAAGTAAAAACCGATGAACAATGGTCGGACATTTACAAAGACATGGAGATAAAAGTGACATTTGACTATACAATCCGGCGGACTGGGATGAATTGGGAGTAGGGGGAATTGCTGGGACACTGGGTTTGTAGTGGGATTAAAATGAGTAAATTGGATTGTTTGGTTTGCTCATAGCCGAAGAAGGGGAATGAGAAACATTAGTAGAAATTTTGTTAGATGCAGCAAGAACAATGGAGAACCTAGTTGACTGTGAGATATATCTAGTAAAAGTTTCTCATGACGACCCAAATTCTGTGTTTGTTTACGAGGTAAAAAGGCCTCTTTATCGCTGGAAGCAACTCAATCGCTTGTAATAAACAAGGCAGCAGAGGTACATTCTTATGGCCTTAATCAAAAACTAACTCACCAAGTTTAGTGGCTTAATTTGATCGATTAAGTTGCTCTAAAAAGGGTAGCCTCTCTATCGAATGGACTAGTCATTTAATCCCTTTCCATCGAGAATCTGCTGCATATAGTTTTCAATCCGCGACAGCCTAGTTTTGGATTGTTTGGCATTTGAAAAATAAAGTATATATGCTCTTTGCCGACATGGTGTTAGTTCTTCAGGGGGTTCGTATTCTGTAGTCTTCTTAAGCTCCACCTTCAAGACGGCTTTTTCAACCTCTATGGCTTCACGAAAATAGGCTTTTATAATTCTGAAACTTAAAAAATATATGAGTAAAAACAATGCAAAATCAGCCACTCGCCCTATTGAGTGGCCTGTTTTTGTAATCATTACCTTAGTTAATATATTATTCCTTAAGCTGCTGCAGATAATATAAGAGCTCTCCATTAACAGTTTCCGCTATAAATATTCCGGTTTCCCCATTATTTGTACTATATAAGGCAGTCCCTTTTGGTAATTTGTTTGCTGAAAAATTCCACATGAAGAGTAAAGCTTTATTCGCTTCTCCCATTTTCTCTCCTTTTTGAAATTTTCCTTTTTCTTTTTCAAACCATTCCAGCCCGGTTACATTCGAGTAAACATTTCCTTTATACAAGAGGATATCCCTATCTTTATTCACAACATCAATTAGTACAGAGCCCAATAAAAGCACTAGACAGATCGAAATTAGAACCAAAATCATTTTCCTCATAAACTTCCCACCTTTATTCTTATGGAGACGAACAAATCAGCAAGATACTAGATTAAGAGTAACAGGGAAAATAAATATATTAAAGGGGATTTTTGTGAAAAACTGAATGTTTTGGGAAGTTTTTTTCGGATATTTGAAGGCTTTATGTGAGTAGAAGATGAAGTTGTGAATTTGAGAATTATAATAAGCTGCCTTTATTTGAGCAGCTTATTTTTCCTAATCATTTAATCCTTTTCCATCGAGAATTTGTTGCGTGTATTTTTCAATCCTTGCCACTCGGGTTTTTGCTTGTTTGGCACTAGAAAAATAAAGAATATATGCTCTTTGTCTACCTGGTGTTAATTCTTCGAAAGTAGTTTTCAGAACTGGCATTTCTTCGAATTTTTGTTCTAGTTCTTCGGGTGTTTCGTATTCCGTAGTCTTCTTAAGCTCCACCTTCAAGCCAGCTTTTTCAACCTCTAAAGCTTCACGAATATAGGCTTTAATAATAGGTTCCAATTCGACTATTTCTTGGACATTGCTGAAACGGATTTGTCTTGCTGCTTGTACATTTTCCGTTTGTTGGATTAATATCCCGTGGGGATCCTTTAACAAGGCACCTTTATGGAACAGTAGCGCACAGTAGTCTTTAAATCCATGCATTAATACGATGTTTTTATCCTCAAACATATAACATGGATGCATCCATTTAATATCTTCAGTTAGCTCAAAGTCAAGAATGATTTCTCTTAACTTCTCATATTCTTCCTTCCATTGTTTTGCCTTTTTTATGAATCCATCAACCTTACGATTCTTGTTATTTTCTGTCATAAAGGTTCACTCCGTATCTACTTATGTAGAGTTAAATGTATTAGCTAATAATAGGACATTATTTGGAAGTGTGTCAAGCAGAGCAGGGGGAAGGGGCAAGGTGACCCCCTCAATCATTCGTCGCCAACCTCCCAAGCGGACCATCTTCATCAATGATATCCTGAATGTCATAGACGGAGATTGGGAACATCGGGAAGCCGAATACATATGGAGTTAGGTCATAGAGTTGAAAATAGATTACAAGGGTTTTGTCAGCGATATAAAACTCCTGGTTTGGGCTTATCATTGTAAATTCGGAGATTAACTCAATATTTCGTTCCTTGATCTGCTCGTGAATGAGTGTGGACAATCTTTTTACATAATCGCTACCTGGTTTGAAGAGATCCTTGAGGTCACAACGCCTTCCTCGCTTAAGGTCAAAAGTTAATGATCGGATAAAAGTCATGCCATGGGCAGCTTTGTCGTGATAGGTGTAGTTTGATTGGGTCAGACTTAGTACCTTTCTTTGATTGTTTTTGATTTCATATGAACCTAGCATTTCTTTCACTATAGTTGGCATGTTTCCGACCTGCAGTGAGATTAATCCTTGCGTCTGATGAAAGATTGATTGGTTGATCAAATGTTGGAGTTGTTGATTTTTCATTTGATAAGCTTGGGGAAAATAGACTCTTTTCTGTGGTCCGAATCTGTAAGCCTGTGTCCTTATACGTACCGGAAATGATATAGGCATATGTCACTATTCCTTTTTGCCTTATCGTATTCCTTTCATGAAACTGTGTGAGAGCTTTTGGAAACAATAACAGGCTATCCTAATTATTAGGGGATTTCCTTCAGCGCAGGACAATAAATTACAAACTTATGTCAAAATACTCATATTTTAAATAGTTAGAATTATATGTATTATTAAAACAAGATGTTTTACTACTTTTGGAGGAGGAGAAACATTCGTGATGTCTGAAAATAAAGCATGGTCTGTCCGAATGGCTGATTTGGTTCTTCAATCATACCCTGAATTGTCGGATAAGTGGGATCATGAATATGGTGTGGTATTTAAGGGGATTGAAGATATTTGGTATAAAACAAAGGATCAAAAGTATTTCGATTATCTAGAAACCAACATAAAGCCACGCATTGCTGACAACGGAGAAATTGCCGGATATAAGCTTGAAGATTATAGTGTAGATCATATAAATACAGGAAGGCTTTTATTTACATTATATGACAGGACACATGATGAACGGTATAGAAAGGCAGCTACGAAATTACGGAATCAATTTAAAACACACCCTAGAACAAGTGAAGGGCTATTATGGCATAAACAAATATTTCCGTATCAAAGTTTTTTAGACGGCATATACATGGCATCTCCTTTCTACGCTCAATTTGCAAAAACCTTTAATGAACCAGAAATTTTCAAAGATGTAGTTAACCAAATAACTTTGTTGGCAAAGCATTCACGTGATGCTAGCACCGGACTTTTCTACCATGGATGGGATGAGAAAAAAGAGCAAATATGGGCGGATCCACATAAGGGACATTCACCAAGTTTTTGGGGACGTGCACAAGGCTGGTATTGTGTTGGGATTGTAGATGTTTTAGATTATCTACCTGAAGATTATCCAGAAAGAGCGCGATTAATTGAGATCCTAAATGGACTACTCGTCTCAATTATAGAGTATCAAGACCAAGAAAGTGGTGTTTGGTACCAAGTTGTTGATCAAGTAAACCGAACTGGAAACTACCTTGAGTCTTCTTCTTCGAATATGTACATATATGCAATGGCTAAAGGGATTCAAAAAGGGTATCTTCCTGAACGCCTCCTTCCTGCATTAAAACGTGGTTATCAAGGGATTCTTGATAACTTTATCGAGGTAGATGACAATGGAAAAATCAATCTTCACCAAACCTGTAAAACAGCTGGACTTGGAATAACGAACAATCGTGATGGCACATTTGAGTATTATATTAGCGAACCAGTTGCTACAAATGATTTCAAAGGGCTTGGCACTTTTATGATGGCTAGTGTGGCAGTAGAATCTATACCTGAGTTGGTTAAGAATTAATAATAACCTGTAAAAACATACCTGGAATCGTAGAACTTTAAGTTTCAGGTATCCCTCTTATCTTATTGTTGAAATCGCTTACAATTATCTTTGAACTTTGAAAAGAAGTATGACCATGGTTGCCTAATTTGATTATTTCTTACCTGGTAGAATCGCATTTAACTTTTATGCGTTCCATAGATTTAACTCTGGGAAATCTATTCTACAAATCAATGAAAAAACAAGGGGGTTTTAAGATTTATGAAGAAAAAAGGGATTATTGGATTTTTAACACTGTTGTTCGTTTCGATGTTGGTTCTTGCAGCATGTTCTGGAGGTGGTTCAGACAAGACTGGTTCCAATACCAAAGGAGAAGAAGAAGGAGATAAGCCAGAAGAAAAAACATATCAATTTAGACTAGCAGAAACCCATCCAATTGATTACCCAACCACAAAAGGAGATATTAAATTTGCAGAATTAGTGGAAGAACGGAGTAATGGTCGTATTAAAATTGATGTCTTTCCTTCCTCACAGCTTGGAGAAGAAAAGTCGGTCATTGAGCAGGTACAATTAGGGGCAATTGAATTCACGAGGGTAAGTAGTGGTCCTCTAGCTGAATTTAATAGTGATTTTGGGGTGTTCAGTCTTCCTTATATTTTTGATAATGATGAACATACATGGAATTTCTTAAATGGTGATATGGGAACAGCTATGCTTGAGAGCTTACAGGAATCAAAATTTATGGGTCTTGCCTATTATAGCTCAGGCTCTAGAAACTTCTATTCTTCAAAGCCACTTAACAGTATTGAAGACGTCGAAGGATTAAAGATCCGTGTCCAACAAAATACAATTAACATGGAAATAATCGATGCGCTAGGAGCAAATGCAACGCCAATGCCATATGGAGAAGTGTACAGTGGTTTACAAACAGGTGTTATAGATGGGGCTGAAAATAACCACCCAAGCTACTTCTCGGCAAAACACTATGAAGTAGCACCAAACTATATTCTTGATGGACACCAACGTGTTCCTGAAGTGTTGTTAATTTCCAAAAAGGTTTGGGATGAATTATCTGCTGAGGATCAAGAGCTTATTAAACAGGCTGCTCTAGATTCTGTCGAATTTCAAAGAGCAGAATGGGATAAATATGAAAAAGAAGCTTTAGAAGGGGTTAAAAAAGATGGAGCTACGGTTGTTGAGGTTGACGATTTAACTCCATGGCAGGAAAAAGTTAAACCAGTAATTGATAACCACCGTGAGGAATTTAAAGAAGTACTTGATGCAATTGATGCTGCCCGAAAGTAAGAATTATGGTACGATTATGTCAAGAATGAGAAGAGACTCATAATGGGCCTCTTCTTTTCCTTCATTCAATAATAAAGTGGGGCTGGTTAATTGAAATCTGTATGGAGGAGAATTTCAAATCGACTTAATCGAACAGTTTTTCTTAGAGATAAATCATTGTCGGTAAAATTATCAGTATTTTCTGGAATTTTAATTATGTTCCCGATGATCATCTTTACATTCATATCTTATACGAGATTTTCAGAAGTCCTTCAAGAAGAAGCCAGTGAATATAATCGTCAAATCAATGAGCAGATTCAATTTTATGTGGAGGATTATTTACGAGATTTTGAGATAGAAGCATTAAAGATTATCAATCACCCTGATACGATAAGGCTTTTAAAAGCAGATACATTTCAACACCTGAATGACGATACAGTTCCTGCAGTACGAAAAATTTTAGAGAATGCTGCATATTCTAGAGCAGACATCGTGAACTATACAATCATCCTCGATCAAGTACAAACCATTGATTTAGCAGCTACAGAACAAAAGCAATCATTACTAGAATTGCAGAAAGAATATTGGTATGATCTCGTCCCAAATAAAGGGCAAACTCGAATTCTGGTTCGCCGTATCCCCGATACCACAAGCATACAGGGGAATGTAACAAAGTCAGATGAACCAGTCATTACCATTGCAAAACGTCTAGTAAACCCTCGGGACTTACAACCATTTGGTATGTTAATTTTAGATGTAAATTATAGGAGAATGCATGATATTGTGAATCGGGTAAGACCGGGTCACTCCGGATATCTTTATATTTTAGATGATAGTGGTCGATATGTGTACCATCCCAATAACGAAAAGATTGGGGAGATGGCAAGTTCTACTGAGCGAAATATAGATGCTTCCGATCACTATTTTCTGAATAAGAAGGAAGACCTTTTTTTGACATGGAGTAAAAGTGATGTTCTAAATTGGCAATTTGTTACACATATCCACTATTCGGAATTAATGCAAGGCGCAAATTCCATCAGAAATACCCTCTTCTTCACATCAATCGTCTTTATCATCATTGCTTATTTGATGAGTTTGGGACTTGCCACTAGTTTAATTAAGCCTCTAAAGCGACTGCATCGCTTCATCAGAAAAGTGGAAGTAGGCGATTTCACTGGAAAAGTACCTGTTGTATCGAAAGATGAGATTGGAATGCTGACACATGGCTTTAATAACATGGTAGAGAAATTGGATGTTTTAATGGATGAGGTATACACGTCCAAATTAAAAGAAATAGAAATGAATCTTAGGCAGAAAGAAACAGAATTAAAGATGCTCCAAGCACAAATTAACCCGCACTTTTTATATAATTCACTGGACACAATAAGAGGAATGGCCTTAGAACGAGATATGGATGATATCTCGATTATGGTGGAATCCCTTGCACAGCTGTTACGATACAATATTAAAGAAGAAGCTGCAACCGTGACAATCAAACAAGAATTGCTAATAGGTGAAAAGTATTTAAAGATTCAAAAATACCGTTTCGAGGAGAAACTTACTTATCATTTTGATATTCCTAATGAATTGCTAGAAAAAAAGATTGCTAAATTTACACTTCAACCTCTCTTGGAGAATTGCATTGTACATGGACTAGAGCCGCAGAACGGACATACAAATATAACGATACGTTCAGAAATTCTCGATTCGGACGTCTTTGTGATAAAAATCTCAGATACAGGACCTGGTATCGATGAGGAGCAACTTAAAAAAATAAGAAACCTTTTAAATAGTGACCTCACAAATGATACCGTAAATCACATTGGCATCATGAATGTACATAAACGGATTAAGCATTTATTTGGCAATGAATTCGGTATTTTTATTAATAGTAGTCTTACATCAGGAACCACAGTTGGCGTTAAATTACCGCTTTAGTTTTTAGAAGGGGGAACGTTATGCAACAAATCTTGTTGGTTGAAGATGAAAGATGGATTCGTACAGGCATACGTAAGACTGTTGAAAAAACTGGACTTCCATTTCAAGTTGTACATGAATCTACCAACGGGCTTGAGGCCTGTGATTGGCTTACTGAAAACAAGGTTGATCTTGTATTGACTGACATTCGGATGCCTGCAATGGATGGAATTGCGCTAATAAAAGAAGTCCGTCGGAGGAAGATGGATACAGATATTATCATCATTAGCGGGCATGACGATTTTGCGTATACTCAGCAAGCCATTCGACTTGGCGCTTTCGATTATTTATTAAAGCCTGTTGAACAAGAAGGAATGAAAGAAGCATTAACTAAATGGTTGCAGGAAATTGAAGCGAAAAATGCAAAATTGGATCGTGATGACCAGATTTCAAATGATTTGAGTGAACTGTCCCCAATTAATCGAGTGCTATTATATATCGATCATTCATTAGCAAAAGATGTTTCTTTAGCGGAAGCAGCAGAGAAGGCCAACCTAAGTACTAGTTATTTTTGCAAATTGTTTAAGAAGGAAACCGGAACCAATTTTAGCGATTATATTGTAAATATTCGTTTGCAGGAGGCAGCACGCTTACTTGAACATACCTCTCTTAGAGTATCCGAAATTGCAAAAAGAATGGGATACTCTGACCTGCCATACTTCAGCAACTGCTTCAAAAAACAAAACGGAATGACCCCAAGCCAATATCGAAAAATCAAGACTAGTTGAAGGGACAGGTGCTGTTCCTTTTTTTGTGGGACGACAGGGACGGTTCTTGTGGTCCCTCTGGTACCTTATGAATTGGTAGGTCATTTTGATAGGAAACAGAAAACTGAGGGTGAAATAGTCAGAAATCGGGCTGCATTTGGACAGACGAAGACAAAATTGCAGAAACGAGTCCGAATCGGTTCCTCATTCTAACTGAAAAAGAGAAACCAATAATAATAGAGTCAGAAAGAGTGCTTGATTTAGACAGACTGAAAGCAATAACGCGAAAATGAGTCAGAAAGGAAGACGCCATTTGGACACACCAAAAGAAAAGTTGCAAAAGTGAGTCCGAATCCGGGTGTAATTCTGACAGTAAAAGCGAAACCAAGAGTAATAGAGTCTGAAAGAGTACTTGATTTAGACAGACTGAAGGCAATAACGCGAAATAAGTCAGAAAGAAGTCACCATTTGGACACAGCATAGGCAATTTGCAAAAATGAGTCCAAATCCGAGCGTAATTGAAACAGAAAAAGAGAAAATCCGTGTAGTAAAGTCAGAAACAGTGTTGTATTTGGACAGAAAGAAGGAGTAAGCGAAGAGAGATGAGTCCAAATCCGCGTGTCATTCTCGGAACCACAAGAACCGTCCCCATGGTACCCCCTTTGTCCCTTAGTACTTTCATCATGGCGAAAACTTACTACTAATTCCCTGTGTCGATTTATGTAAAATATAGTAGAATGATAGATAGAGATAAACAGAATCGATTTAGGGAAGAGGAATAATATTGAAGAAGGTAATCATCGGGGTGGTACTTGTATTAGTGGCGTCCTCTATATTTTTTACGAGGGAAGCTTTTTCTGATATTTTACAAGAAACCTATACTTCGATTAAGGAAGTTGTAATAGGAAAAATTGCTTTAAGTAAAGAAAACGATGGGGAAGCATTGCCGGAAAAAGTAGAGGCACCTGAAACTCAAACAGCAGGTGAGCAGAGCGAAGTGGCTCCTGAGGATATGATGCCGGTTATTGATCCAAACAATCCATTTCTATTGTTAGTCAATAAAGAAGTCGGGGTTTTGGATGAAACGTATGTGCCACAAAATCTCACGGTTCCGAATGTGGCATTTTCCACGTCCGTTTCTGAACGTAAACTGATGGTAAAAGAAGCTGCAGATGCACTGGAACAATTATTTGCCGGGGCAAGTAGCAACGGAATTACGCTACATGCACAATCTGGCTACCGTTCTTATGGTACACAGATTTTACTCTATGAATCTTATGTTCGTGCAAATGGGGAAGAGGAAGCGAGTACATTCAGTGCAAAACCTGGGCAAAGTGAACACCAAACCGGTCTTGCGATGGATGTGACAAGCGATAGTGTCGGCAACCAGCTTGTTCAAGAATTTGGAGAAACTGTGGAAGGCCAATGGGTCGCCGATCACGCGGCTGAATTTGGATTTATCGTCCGCTTTCAATTAGGCAAAGAAGATATCACCGGCTATATGTACGAGCCATGGCATCTTCGCTATGTTGGTGTTGAACATGCCAAATACATGACAGAACACGGTCTTACATTAGAAGAATATCTTGGAGTCGTAGAATATTAGATTGATGGAGCTCATTTTGGGCTCTTTTTTTTTGTTCAAAGATTTTTATATTCACATTACTAACAATTATTGTAATCATAAAAGTTTCGTGTAAGAGATGTGGAATATGGAATTAATAAGTGGAAGAATGAGCTGTGATAGTAAGATTACATTACCTGATGAGCTTAGAGAAAAACTTAATTCTAAAGAAGGTGATAACTTACAATTCATTATTGGAAATAGTGCTTTGTAACCATAATTTTCAGAAAGATGTATTTACAGAAAGGGCTATTTGCGCGTATACTCAAAGTGTAAACTGGTGACCAGATCACCTAATAAATGGGTATATACGTAATAGGAGTGATCAAATGTGGGAATTTCAGCAAGTTAAGCAAAGAAATTTATACGAGGATGTTGTTGAACAACTAAAAGAAATTATAACTAATGGAGATTTAAAACCTGGAGATAAAATACCATCGGTACGTTCACTATCAAGTTCATTTAATGTTGGGCAATCAACAATACGTGAAGCATTGAGTGTATTAAAAACGATTGGTTTGATAGAAACAAGACATGGAGAAGGGACATTCATTCGTAATTTTGATTCCTCTATCCTAAATCAGTCGATTCCCGATTATCTTCTTATTACAAAAGATGACATAATAAATTTGTTAGATGTTCGTAAGATCCTAGAGAAGGGGACAGTAGCATTCGCTGCTCAAAGAAGAACAACTGAAGATTTAAAAAAAATTGAAACTGCAATAAACCAAATGGAATCGGGTTTAACCTCTGTTATTATTGGTGGGGAAGCGGACTGGGCCTTCCATTACGCAATTGCAGAAGCTAGCCATAATAAAATATTGAAATCGTTGATGGAACATCTTTCGGTTACAATGCAAAAGGAAATGAAGTTTATCAGGGATGTCTCTCCAAGCATGCCAGAAAAATTATTGGCAGAACATCGCGCAATTTTTTTAGCAATCAAGGAGCAAAATGTTGCCAAAGCTGAGGAACTAATGTTTGAACATTTAGTTAGTGGCCAGGATCTGATTTCATTTGGCCGAGACGATGATTTGTTGGAGGAAAATTGATATGATCGTTTGACAAAGGAAGAGTTAGATAGTAAATATTTTTAATTCTTAGTATCTAATAACTTATCTTTACACCCCAATATAGAAGCAAACAATAGATATTGTCACCTTACTATTTTATGTGTTTTATTAATCTGCTGCTTCATTTAGCTTTTTCACCAAAAAAACATTGGTAAATCAATAGAAATAAAAGTCCAAATCATTGCTATTTGGACTTTTATTTACTCTGTCATTTCAACTGTCTCTCCACAAAAAATGAACTACTCAATTAATTATTAGAGCATTATTTTCTGAAACCCCTTTCAAAATTTGAACAATTGGTGTAATATTTAGAATAATAAATGATTAGGTCATCAGATGACCTGGGAAGCGAAATAGATATTTTTAAGGGGAAGAGAAAAATGAAGGTTACTCTTTTTGCAACGTGTATGGTCGATATGTTTCAGGGGAATGTTGGCAAAGCAACAGTTGAACTTCTTGAAAGACTTGGGTGTGAAATTGCATTCCCTGAGTCGCAGGTTTGCTGTGGCCAACCGGCATATAACAGCGGTTATGTAAAGGAATCAAAAGAGGCCATGAAGCGGATGATTGAAACGTTCAGTGATGCCGAATATGTTGTCTCTCCTTCCGGTTCATGTGCGTTTATGTTTAAGGATTATCCTCATATATTTGCAGGCGATCCCGTTTGGGAACCTAAGGCACAGGCATTGGCGGGTAAAACATTTGAGTTAACTCAATTTATTGTGGAAGTTTTAAAAATTGAGGATGTCGGGGCCACTTTCAAGGGGATTGTAACCTATCACACATCGTGTCATATGACAAGATTATTGGGTGTTAAAGAACCGCCAATGATTCTATTAAAAAATGTCAAAGGCTTGAAGTTCCTTGAATTACCAGGAAAGGAACAATGCTGCGGTTTTGGAGGTACCTTTTCTGTCAAAATGTCGAAAATTTCCGAGCAGATGGTTGACGCAAAAGTCTGCCATGTAGAAGAAACTGACGCGGAATATCTTGTCGGTGCAGATGCTGGTTGCCTGATGAATATTGGCGGCCGGATGGAAAGATTAGGGAAGCCGCTTAAGGTTCTGCATATTGCAGAAGTATTGAACAGCTATTGATGTATTTATTTTATGAAAAATTATAAGGGGGATTTTCATTGGCAATTAAGATTGGCACGCAACAGTTTACGGAACGTGTTGATAACGGAATTCAAGATGATTTCATGCGTAGTGCGGTTGCCTCTGCACAGGATGGGATGAGCTTGAAGCGCAGGGCAGCAACAACCGAGGACTTGGCCGACTGGGAGGCATGGCGCAATCATGGTGAAGAAATTAGGCAGCATGTTCTTGAATATTTGGATTATTACTTAGAACAATTAAGTGAAAACGTTACCAAACGCGGTGGACACGTCTTTTTCGCTCAGACGAAGGAAGAAGCGAATGAATACATCAGAAGTGTGGTGCAAAAGAAAGACGCGAAAAAAATTGTGAAATCCAAATCCATGGTGACTGAGGAAATCAGCTTGAATGCAATGCTTGAAGAGCAAGGATGTGAAGTAGTTGAAACCGACCTCGGTGAATACATACTACAGCTTGATGAGCATGATCCGCCATCCCATATTGTAGCACCGGCATTACATAAAAATCGAGAGCAGATTAGGGAAGTTTTTGAAAAGAAATTAGGATACATGAAATCATCCAATCCTGAAGAACTAGCCTATCAGTCACGGGTTACTCTTAGAGAAAAATTTTTAGAAGCGGATATCGGGATAACAGGCTGTAACTTTGCGGTTGCTGAAACAGGTTCCTTCTGTTTGGTCACAAATGAAGGGAATGGCGACCTGGTAACGGCACTGCCGAAAACACAAATCACCGTAATGGGAATGGAGCGGCTGGTTCCAACTTTTGAAGAAATGGAAGTGCTCGTCAGTATGCTGACTAGAAATGCAGTTGGACAAAAACTGACAAGCTATATCACTGTATTGACCGGACCGCGGGAAGAACTGGATGTCGACGGACCGGAAGAATTCCATCTGGTCATTGTTGATAATGGCAGATCTAACATTCTTGGTGGTGAATTCCAGTCAGTCTTGCAATGTATCCGCTGTGCAGCGTGTATCAATGTATGCCCGGTATATCGTCATATCGGCGGCCATTCTTACGGTTCCATTTATCCTGGACCAATCGGTGCCGTTCTGACACCACTGCTTGGGGGGTATGATGAATACAAGGAGCTGCCATATGCATCCACCCTTTGCGGTGCCTGTACAGAAGTATGTCCAGTGAAAATTCCGCTTCACAACTTGCTTCATAAACATCGGGAAGTCATTGTGGAAAAAGAAGGAAATGCACCTGTTTCCGAAAAATTATTGATGAAGGCATTCGGGCTAGGAGCTGCATCACCAACTCTTTATAAAATTGGTACGAAATTCGCACCTGCTGCTATGTCTCCATTTGTCTCAGGTGATAAAATTTCTAAAGGACCGGGACCATTAAAGGCATGGACGGAAATTCGGGAATTTCCGGCACCAAAAAAAGAGAGATTTAGAGATTGGTTTAAAAATAGAGAGAAGGGAGACAAGGAACCATGATTGGCACAATCCATAATCGAGAAAAATTTTTAAATCAAATTGCCAGCCAGTTAAACCGTCCGCGGATTTCCAGACCGATGGAAAGGCCGAGATGGAAATATCAGCCTCAGCATGAAATCTATAAGGAAGCTTCGCAGGATGAACTGCTGGAGGTTTTAAAAGAGCATTGTAAAAAGATCCATACGAAAATTTTTACTGTTGATTTGGCCGGACTCTCCACGGTTTTAAATGATGTGGTGGCTGAATATGGCGGCGGTCCAGTTGTGACATGGAAGGATGAACGGTTCTCCAAATGGGATCTCGATTCCCTGATGAAAGAAAAGTGGGCATCTGAAAATATTGATGTTTTTGAATGGGATTATACATTAGGGGAAGAGAATGTCCATCAGGCTGAGCAGGCAAATGTCGGGATCACAATTAGTGAAATTACGCTTGCTGAGTCTGGAACGGTCGTTTTGTTTTCTGACAAAGACAGGGGAAGAACTGTCAGTTTTTTGCCGGCGACCTCCATCATGCTGATTCCCAAAAGTTCGCTTGTTCCAAGAATGACTCAAGCAGCGGTGAAAATGAGGGAAATGTACCAAAATACAGGGCATGTCCCTTCCTGTATAAATTTTATCACGGGTCCAAGTAACTCAGCGGATATTGAATTAAACCTTGTCGTTGGAGTCCACGGTCCAATAAAAGCAACGTATATTGTGATTAATGACATATAAATGGAACAATCTATTAAATTAGAAAGTTGCAGGGGAATAAAAATTTAATAATAGAAAGTATTTTCATTATTGACAGAAAATTATATATGTTATTATAATTATAATAATTAGAAAAGCCTAACAAAAATGATTGTGCAACTCGATCAAATAGAGAAAATTAACAGAGTCAAGTATTATATTTTTAAAAATTATAGTGATCAGATCACCTAGTAATCGCATTAATTTATTGAAATTTGCATACGATGATATTGTAGTATTTATATTTTTAACTATCTCAAATGCCTTCTTAACATCATTATCGGATCGATAAATATAAAATAAATTTTTTTGCCTATAGTGACCAGGTCACCTCATAATCATGTTGCTTATTGGTAAATCATAGTCAAAGGAACATTGGAATTAAAACAAAATGTTAAAAGTATTTTTTTGCACAATTAACAATATATGATCTGTGAAAATAGAAGAATCACACAGACACGAAATCCTGCCAGCAACTTATATAAAGATGTTGTCCCGTATGATCCGCTTTAAAACAGGAACTATCTAATTTACGTTTCGACAAAGTGACCAGGTCACCTGCTTACCTTATTGATTTATCTTATGAGCAGTAAGTTTCTGGGTAATTCAATAAAAAGGTCACGAAATATTACAAATCTGAAATGTTTGTAATTCTATAAAGGGGGTGGCTAGCACTCGATGCTTAAAGAAGTAACAATAATTGATTTAAAAAAGTTGAAACTGCTTTTAACAAATTGAAATCTGATTTCATCCGGTTGTGTTCGATAACTACGATGCAACATGGATTGGAGGCAGGTCGTAACAACCTTAAAATTTGGGGGGATTTAAGTGAATAAATTAAAGGTATGTGTTGTTGGTGCCGGAACGATGGGACGCGGAATTGCTCAAGTTTTTGCGGAAGCAGAATGGGATGTTCTGTTGATTGATAAAAGTAAAGAGCAACTTATGGCAGCATTTCAAGTTATTAGAAAATATTTGTCTTACAGCTATGACAATGCTGAAATTGAACAAATTATCGCACGTATCTCAACAAATGAGCAAATCGATCGTCAAATTTCGGAATATCCATTAATTGTGGAAGCGGTTCCAGAGAATCTCGATTTGAAGAAACGTATTTTTAGTGAAATTGAACCATTGGTACCAGCAGATACTATTCTCGCAACGAATACTTCGCAAATAAGTGTTACTTCCATTGCGAGTGCTTGTGAAAATGCTGAAAGGTTTATAGGGATGCATTTTTCCAATCCACCACACCGTATGGAATTAGTGGAAATTATTCGCGGTTTAAAAACGGATGAGAAAACTGTTGAATACATAGTAGATATTACAAAGCAAATTAGGAAAAAGCCTTATGTAGTGAACGATGTCCAAGGATTTGTAGTAAGCCGAATTGCGGCAGCTGTCATTTCAGAAGGAATAAAAATTTTAGAAGAAGGCGTATGTGATAAAGAAACCCTCGATGGAATTGTAAAAACAGGTTTACATCATCCCATGGGTCCCCTGGAGTTGGTCGACCATATCGGTCTAGATGTATTTTTAATGTTAAGCTCTGGTATGTTTGAAGCTTATGGGGACCGTTTCCGAATCTCTCGTACATTAAAGCAATATGTGGAGGCAGGAATGCTAGGCAAGAAAACAGGAGAAGGTTTTTATAAATACTCATAATCTTCTAGTCTACATACTCTAAAAAATGATTTATGGGCTACTAAACAGAAATTTATGAAATGGAGTGATTTGAATGTATAACTTAGAAAAGCTGATTGTCGCTGATTCCCAAGACGATCACCTTAAGTTGAACTGTTCTCAATGTCCTAAATGCGAAAGAAAATATTTTCCATTAAAAGAAATTTGCGCGGATTGCTTGGAGTCATTGACGAATATTGAGATTAGTTCATATGGACGCATATTTTCCTATACTACGATTCAAACAGATTCACCGTTATATAAAGCACCATATACACTAGCCTTTGTTGACTTAGATGATGGCGTCCGTCTTTTAGCTAGGGTAAATGACGAGAACCAACAACTTAGCAGCGACCAACGTGTGAAAGCAGTTCGAACTACCTTCACTACAAAAAGTGGAGAAACAATAAACTCATTTGAATTTAAATTAATCTAGGAGGTGAAACAAATGAGAGAAGTTGCGGTAATTGGAATGGGAATGACACCATTTGGAAAATTCCCAGAAACGCCTATTAGTAAACTGGGGTACACTGCAATAATTGAAGCTTTGAAAGATAGCGGGATCGAAAAACAAGGAATTGAAGCTGCATTTATCGGAAGCGTTTACGGAGAGATGGGGATTGGTCAAAAAATATTAATGGAAATTGGTTTAACAGGAATCCCTGTAACAAATGTTGAAAACGCTTGCGCTAGTGGTTCGACAGCTTTTCGGGAAGCATGGCTGCAAGTGTCAATGGGAGTCATAGACGTTGCTCTAGCTGTTGGTATTGAACAATTATCAACAAGTATTAGCGGGCCGCTACCCTTAAATTACGAAGATTATGAAGTTAGTCAGGGTTTAATTTTACCAGCACAGTATGCATTAATGAGTCGTAGATATATGGATCTTTATGGCATAACTGAAGAACAACTTGCTCAAGTATCGGTCAAGAATCACTATAATGGAACATTAAATCCAAAATCTCAATATCGTAAGAGCATGACCCTTGAAGAAATTATGTCATCAAGACCAATCGCAGACCCTATTAAACTATTAGAATGCTGTCCTATTGGTGATGGTGCAGCAGCTGCAATAATAGTGTCAAAGGATTATGCAAAAAAACTAGGAATTTTAAATCCTGTTACTATAAAGAGTTCAGTGTTGATAAGTGGAGATGCCGTTTACGAACCTGAAGAAAGCGTTTGGAGTCAAAAGCTAATTAATAAGACTGTTTCTAAAGCCTATGAAGCAGCAGGGTTAGGACCTGATGACATTGATTTTGCTGAGGTGCATGATGCTTATCCGATAGCTGAGCTTTTAGCTTATGAGGGTCTACAATTTTGCAAGCCTGGTGAAAGTGGGAAATTGCTTAGTGATGGAGTAACCGAATTAACTGGAGCTAAACCAGTGAATACAAGTGGAGGATTGTTATCCAAAGGTCACCCATTAGCAGCAACAGGCATAGCACAGCTGTATGAGATCTATTTGCAGCTTCACGGTAGAGCAGAAAAAAGACAAATAGAGAAAAACGGAAGACTTCCTCTTGTCGGTGTCGCAGAGACGATGGGCGGTGGAGGTATTTCGAACTTAAGTGGTAACATTTGCTCCATCATTATTTTAGGAAAATAAAATTAGATTATTTTAAGGAGGAATTTTTAATGATTACAATTACTAATGACCTATTAGATCCACAAGCAGTTAATGATCCATATTCATATTTTAAACAAATCCGTGATGATGATCCTGTATATTGGAACGATCGTTGGAAAGGGTGGATCATCACAAAATATGATGATGTGTATGCATTGTTACAAGATCCTCGAATTTCCGCGGATCGTATTAGCAAACAAATAATGGATAAAATGCCAACTGAGGGACAATACGTTGCTGAGGTAATGAAAAAATGGATGCCGTTAATTGATCCCCCAAATCATACTCGTGTTCGCAGGGTATTACAAAAGGCATTTTCTCCTCGAGTGATCGGGGCAATGAGGGAAACAATACAAAAAATAGTCGATCAAGCAATCGATGAAATTAAAGATAGACAAAATATAGATGTTGTTTCTGACTATGCATTCTCAATTCCGTCAAATGTTCTTTCTTCTATGATGGGGTTACCAACGGAGGATTTTGACAAAATCAAAACCTGGACACATGATCTGAATACTTTAGTTTTCATTGATTTATCAGTAAAAGATCGACACATCATTGCGTATCACGCTGTTAAAGAGATGTCGGCTTACTTTGAAGAAAAATTCGAAGAAAGAAAGAGAGAACCAGGATCAGATCTGATTAGTTCCCTTATTGAAGCAAATGAGGGAGGAATTTTAAGTGATGAAGAATTAATTGCTCAGGCTATTCTTTTGTTTCAGGCTGGACATGAAACAACAACAGGTATGATTGCGAGTAGTGTACTAGCTCTTCTTAAAAACCCTTCTCAATTGCAATTGCTAAAAGAGAACCCATCATTAATTGACTCAGCTGTAGAGGAGTTTATTCGTTATGATGGGGCTGCTAAAGCAGTAGTTCGCGTTGCAAAAGAAGACATCGAAATTCGAAATAAAATCATTAAAAAAGGTGAAAGACTACTACTTGTAAATGGAGCTGCTAATCGGGATGAGGAAAAATTTGATAATCCAGATCAATTGGATATCACTAGGCAACCGAATCCGCATCTTGGATTTGGTACTGGATCTCACTATTGTCTAGGAAATCAATTAGCACGATTAGAAGTAAAAGTTGCTGTCAACTCCTTATTGCAAAGAATCACTCATTTGGAATTAGCAAATGAAGAACAATTAAGCTGGGAATCGACAATTGTAGGACGCCTTTTAAAATCACTTGATGTTCATATAAAAGTAGACTAGATTTCTATGAAAATAGTTTTAATTCTTATTAGAATGGGGGGAATTCTTCATGAAGGTTACAGTTAATAAAGACGCCTGCATAGGTAATGGAATGTGTATCGGAATCGTATCAGAAGCTTTCAAATTTGGAGAAGATGGTAAGTCACAAGCCTATAATCCAGATCCCAAATTACTCGATTCAATCCGCGAGGCTGAAGAGAATTGCCCTGTTGGTGCAATAATAATCGAGGAAGACGAGTAATTTATATATGAGGACCAGTGAAATGATCGGTTACTCTGGGCATTTATTACAATGCACTAAAAAGTTGTGGATCAGTCAGCAACACAAAAAATAACCATCAAAATTTATCTGGCGCTGGTCCTCGTTTTAAGTTCGTTACTTTGTTGTATTTGGAAAATAACAAGGAAGAGCCAATATCAAAGACTACTTATTATGGGGAGATTCAATTGAGACTTAATGATAAAGTTGCGTTCATAACTGGTGCTGGTGGCCCAATGGGGGAAGCAATCGCTTTACGATTTGCCGAAGAGGGCGCACAATTAGTGATTACCGATATTTCTCAGAATAGGTTAAATCAAACAAGAGAAAAATTACTTGAATGGCTGGATGCCGACCAGGTTCTGGCGATAAGGGCAAATGTCCTTGATTTTGAGGAAGTTAAGCAAGTAGTGGAAGAGGCAATTAATAGATTTCCGAAACTAGATATTCTAGTGAATGTCGTTGGTGGAATCCGTGATTCAATTATGAATAAATCGATTTTTGAAATTGATGGCGAACGCTGGGATAATACGATGGAACTCAATTTAAAGGGAACTTTTAATTGTACAAAATTAATCGCGCCAAACATGCTGCAAAATGGGTATGGAAAAATCGTCAATATCTCTACTATTCATTTTGCAGGGGACAAAGGATACGCAGATTATGGTGCTGCGAAGGCAGGAGTGGCTTCATTTACGAAAACGGCTGCTAAGGAACTAAGTCCTGCTATTAATGTTAATTGTATAGCTCCGGGATTAATTCAAACTTCAGTCGTAGAGAGAATGGACAGTGAAACCCTTGAAGAATATCGGAATAATACATTATTGCGGAGGCTAGGTAAACCAATGGATGTCGCCAATACAGCTCTATTTTTAGCCAGTGATGAGTCAGCTTTTATTACTGGGCATATCATACCGGTTTCAGGTGGCATTTGGCCACATCTATAAAAATACTTCCACCCCAAAAGTGACGTATTAGCCGAATGGGTAGTGACAGTAGAGTAATAAAAATTCACTGAGGGGAAAACGTATTTTATTGCATCTATACCTTGGGCGAAGCAGAGGGAATGGAGATAAATATGACAAATAAAATACATGATCTTGGCGATCGTATTCATCTAATCGATGTTTATGACCTAGGATTATCAAATCGGTCAGGTACATATGTAATTAATGAGGATGACATTACACTAGTGGAGACGGGTTCTAGCATGTCCTTGCCTCATATATTAAATGGATTAAAAGAATTAGAAATTGATCCACAAAATGTGAAGAATATTATTGTCACTCATATTCACCTTGACCATTCAGGAGGAGTGGGTATATTGTTGCAAGATTGTCCAAATGCAACCGTTTTTGTACATCCTAAAGGTGCTCGTCACTTAATGGACCCCTCTAGGCTAAAATTAGGGGCAAAAGCAGTTTATGGCGATGATTTTGACCGCCTTTTTGAACCAATTCTGCCCGTGCCAGAAGAGAAAATCATCATTAAAGAAGATGGTGAAACATTGCAGATCGGGAGGAATCGCACATTGACTTTCTTTGATACTCAGGGGCACTGTGATCATCATTTTTGTATTTTAGATTCCGTTAGTAATGGAATATTTACGGGTGATACAATTGGAATGAACTGTGAAGAAGTTCTAGCAGACATAGGGATTAAACTTTATATCCCATTAACTTCTCCGAATCAATTTAAACCAGATGCGACACTTCATTCTCTTGAAAGAATAAAGAATATGAATGTAGACCGCATTTATTTTGGACATTTTGGTGCTACCTCAGATGTAGAAGAAGTGTATAAACAAATAAAGTCATGGGTACCGCTTTATGTAGAAATTGGGGAAAAAGCAGTCCAACTAAATAAGGACTACACATGGATTGGTGAACAAATATTTAATCTTATTAAAGGTGAATTAACGAAGCTAGGAGTACCTGAATCACATCAAATTTACGATTACTTGAAAATCGAATTGCCTATTAGTGCAATGGGTATTGTCGATTATCTTGGCAAAAAAATCGAAAAACCAGATCTAAGGGTTTAATTATGACTAGGAAAACGAATTTCTTCTGATTGAGCAGGAATTCAATAAAAGCTTGTTTTTTCCTTTGATTTAATTTTGAAAAATTTTATATTCACATTATACTAGTCATCTGATGACTAGCTCATCGGAATATAATAAGTCACTTTAATTGGAAGGAAAAGTGTATGAGAATACTTAAATTTTTGCTAATCCCCTTGCAAATCTCGGTGCTTTGTATTTTTTATTCGCTGGTGCAGCAAATAGTTGCTTGGTTTCATATTCCGATCCCTGCAAGTGTATTGGGAATGGTACTTCTAGCAATTTTATTAATAACAGATATTATTCCACTACATTTTATTGAAGATGGATCTCAATGTTTAATTAAGTTAATGCCCATTATGTTCGTACCTGATGGAGTAGCCTTGTTTTATTCTGGAGATATTTTAAAAAATAACGGGGTTATGTTGCTATTAATGTTTTTAATTTCTACTATTATGGTCATGTCATTAACAGCTATTACATCCATTTACATGCAGAAGGATAGAAAACAACTAAATAATAACCCAAAAGTGGAAGGGTGACTGTAAAGAATGGATATACATCCTTACACTATTGGTTTTGGATTGATATTAACAGTAAGTGTGTATTGCATTTCTGTTTGGGTACATGGAAAGTTCACTAGTTTATTGACGAGTCCAATGCTATTAAGCATTTTGATGGTAGGCTTTGTTTTAATAGGATTTAATTTTCCATATGAAGACTATTATGAGGGAGGAAAACTCATATCTTGGTTTTTAGGTCCAGCTGTCATTTCACTAGCAGTACCTATCAAGAAAAATATAGCTATTTTAATAAAATTTAAGAAAGCAATCTTCTTAGGCACTTTCGTTGGTTCCATTACCGCTATCTTAAGTAATTTTTTGCTATTTTTCGCTGCAGGATTTCCTTCAAGTTTGGTGTACTCGATCGTACCGAAGCATGTCACGACCCCTATAGCGATGGAACTATCTAAGATTATGGGAGGAGACCCCTCCATTACTGTCGGAGCAACCTATTTCACTGGAATTTTTGGATTTATAACTGTCGGATATTTTATGGATCGTTTCTCAATTAAAGATCCTATTTCAAGAGGGTTAGTTACAGGTGTTTCATATCATGGAATGGGAGCAGCACGTGCCATGGAAGAGGGGGAATTAACCGGAGCAATTAGCAGTATTGCATTTATTATTACTGGGACTATTACAAGCTTCTTAACTCCAATTCTATCAATATGGTTTAAGACAATTGTATAATTGCTCAAATCTACTCGAAATCGAAAACAATGGTCCAGATGTTTCAGGGATGCTGAAAACGTTTACAAAGGAGTAAACCGCAACGATGAGAAACTTACTCACACATCAAAGTATTTTTATGGCGTAAATTATCGGAAAACTCGAAATTCACAAAAAATAGCGGACCTAAATTTACAAGTATATATAAGAGGTAAGAAAATCAAGTTTAATTTTACTGTTAGTTAAGGGTAAAAAAGAATGCTTGGATAAGCAGGTATTTACTTGTAGGGAGGTGAATCTTCATGTAAGTCACAATTGATAAAAACGTAGGTATTGAAAATTGAAAAGTGTTTATAAATCGAACCAGAATTTGTTATCAATGTAATATTAATTATAAACTTTGGAGGGAAAACGAATGAATGGAGCTGAGCTACTTGTTGCGGCTCTCTATAAAAAGGGAGTACGACAGGTCTTTTCGCTAAATGGTGGACACATTAGTTTCGTATACAAGGCGTTGATTGACTATGGAATCCGTATTGTCGATGTACGGCATGAAGAAGCTGCCGCTTATATGGCCTATTCATGGGCCCGTCTTACTGGGCAGCCTGCTGTTATATTAGCTACGGCTGGTCCTGGGGTAACAAACACAACAACCGGCGTCGCTACAGCTTTTCAGGCCGCCACACCAATGATTGTAATTGGAGCACATTCACCTATTCCTCAAATGGGAATGGGGGCCATGCAGGAAGTTGATCAAGTAGGCATCATGAAACCAATCACAAAATTTGCAGAGCTTATTTTGGATTCGAAGAAAATCCCTATGTGGGTAAACAGAGCATTTCAAACAACTAGTAGTGGGAAGCCAGGTCCTGTATTTTTAGATTTTCCGACAAGTGTGTTTAAAGCAGAGGCAGACCCAGAGTGGTTGGAACAGGTAAGCGAAACTTTAGTTGTCGACCCTCCAGCTCCTGAACTGTCGTCTGTCCAAAAAGTTGCATCCATTCTACAGAATGCAGAAAGACCTTTAATCATTGCCGGAGGTGGTACGTTCTTTTCTGGTGCTCACCAAGCATTGATTGATTTTGCAGAGCGTCATGGAGTACCGGTTTTGACGACATCTCTAAACAAAGGTGTATTTCCAGATACACACTCATTACATATAGGAGCAGCTCGATCACTTGCAATGGCAAATGCAGATGTTGTTATTATTCTTGGTGCACGACTTAACTTTATTTTAGGTTATGGTTTAGAGCCAAGGTTCTCAAAGGATTCTATATTCGTTCAGGTAGATACGGATCCAACTGAAATCGCCAGAACTCGTCCAATTGATGTGCCTGTATTTAGTGATGTTCGAAAATTCGTCATGGAGCTGGATACGGCATTACAAGATGGACCTGATGTATCTCAACAGTTTACTTCATGGGTTCAGAAGCTGCAAACAAAGGATCAGAGTAACAGGGAAAAATTGGAAAAGCAAACAGCTGAATTGACAAATTCGCCAATTCATCCACTTCGTCTTTGTTACGAAGTAAATAAGTTTGTGACGAAGGATACAACCATTGTTGCTGATGGAGGAGATATTCTTTCCTATAGCAGACTTGCATTTGGTCGTGACTTGCCAGGACATTATGTAGATCCAGGAGCATTAGGCACAATTGGTATTGGCGTTCCCGCAGCTATTGCAGCCAAAATTGCCCGTCCCGAATCACCAGTCATATTGGTAACGGGTGATGGCTCATTAGGGTTTACCTTAGCGGAATTAGATACTGCGATAAGACACCAAATTCCAATCGTGATCGTTGTTAGCAACAATGCCGGCTGGAATATTGAAAGAAAAGCAATGGAATTAGACTATGGTCCAGAATACACAGTTGGAACTACGTTAAATTCGACACGCTACGACTTAATCATGGAAGCATTTGGGGGACATGGAGAATGGGTAACAGAGCTGTCGCAACTACCAGCTGCTCTACAAAGATCCATCCAAGCCGGGGTCCCAGCACTGGTTAATGTAGAAACGGATAGTACTGTCGTTTCTCCCGACTTGGCAAGGGGTCTTGCCACAATTCCAGAGGAGCAAGCTATAAACTATAAAACTGCTACTAAATAACTATTATGGGGGAGTAGTATGCAATCAAAATTAGGAAACCAAATACCAAAAACGAGATGGTACCGTATAGGATTGTTCTTGTTCCTAGTATATTTATTTGCCTTTATAGATCGCTCGAACATCGGAATGGCCGCACCAAGCATGACTAATGACTTAGGTCTTTCCTCTAGAGAAATGGGCTTATTGTTGTCGGCGTTCTTTTGGGGTTATATCCTTACGCAAATGCCGGGAGGGTGGATCGCTCAGCGATTTAGTGCAAAGTGGGTCATTATTTTTGCAACGACGCTATTTGCGGTTTTTAGTGGTTTGACTGGATTCCTACAGTCAATGGAAAGTTTAGTAACAGTAAGGTTTTTGCTAGGATTGGCAGAAGGTGCTATGTGGCCCTCATTCATGGTTTTGACAATTAAATGGTTTCCGGTCAATGAACGTGCACAAATTTCTGGATTATTTCTATTAGCCGTTCCTTTATCCAGTGTTATTTTGTCCCCGTTCGCAGGCTGGATGATAGATACTTGGGATTGGAAAATGATGTTTTTCCTACAAGCCGTACCCCCAATAATCATGGCGGTAGCTGCAATTTTCCTATTAACCGATGACCCCATGAAAGATAAAAGGCTTTCCGAGAAAGAACGGGAGTACATTCTTAACAATAGGGGTATTCAAGTAAACGATGGTGCTACCAAAAAGCAACCCTTTGTAAAATCGATACTGTCATTACGACTGTGGGTTCTCGGTTTAATTTACCTATTTTGGCTGACCGGATTATATGCATTTGGGTTATGGCTTCCAACGGTGGTAAAGTCAATAAACGGCGGTACACTAACAACCGTTGGATGGTTAAGTGCCATCCCGCCACTACTGGGTGCAATTGCGATGTTTTTGAATTCACGCATTTCTGATAAAAAAATGACACGTGGAAGATATGTAATTTTGCCACTTTCACTAGGTGGAATAGCGCTGTTAATGAGTTATTTTATCCATGATCCGATTTTGAGTTACTTTTTGCTGTGCGTAAGTGCGATTGGGATTTATCAACCATTTGGCGCGTGGTGGGCTTGGTGTTTAGAAAATATTCCCCCAGAACACACGGGTTCGCATAACGGTTTCATAAATACATTTGGGAATTTTGGTGGGGTTATTGGTCCACCGATTGTAGCCTTAGCTAGTGTAGGTTCAAATGTTGGGTCTGGGTTTTATATTCTTGGTTTTGGAATGCTTCTTGCAGCCTTATTATCCGTATTATTAAGTATTTCTACAAATAAAGGAAAAGGTTTGGAGCAAAGTGATATGAAACTGCCTTCATAGTAGGCAGCATCTTGGTGAATTTTTAATTCTGAATTATCAGTAAGGGGAAAAATCCGAAAACCTTGAATCATAAAGGTTTTCGGGTTTCCGATAGAGTATAAATGTTAGGAGGGGATCATGATGGAATTCACACTTGGAAAATTACTGTCTATTACTGCTGCAAAATACTCTAGCAAAACGGCAATAATTTTTGGTGAAACCAGATATACCTATGCTGAAGTAGAAGAAAGAGCTAATCGAATAGCTAATGCCTTGATGAAAATGGGACTTAAAAAAGGGGATTGTTGTGCAGTTTTGTTTTACAATCGTGCAGAATGGCTTGAGATACACCACGGTTTGGCCAAGGCAGGTATTATTATGGTTCCGATAAATTTTCGTTTTACTGCCTCGGAAGCTAAGTATGTACTTAATAACTCTAAAGCTAAGGCGATTATATACGAAGCATCCTTCTCTGAATTAGTTGAGGAGATTAAAGAAGATACACCTAGTCTTGCACAATATGTTGGTTTAGGTATAAAGGATAATGCCATTAATTATGAAGAGTGGTTAAAATCCTCATCATCAAATCATCCTGCAGTTGATGTTAGGGAAAATGATCCTCTGTTAATAGGATATACTTCTGGTACAACGGGATTTCCGAAGGGAGCGGTGATTACTCACCGGAACCTGGTAACAAATCATCTTGTGTTCGCAAAGGAATTTGGGGGAATAAATTGTACAGATAAAGTGCTGTTAATTATGCCAATGTTTCATGGGAATTCCACTTGGTTCTTACAAATGATGGCTTTGAACGGTGGAACAAGTGTCGTCTTTCCTTCTACAGGCTTTAATCCAGAAGAGTTATTAAGTATTATTCATAAAGAGAAAATTACTTTTACTTCGTTGGTTCCTACAATGCTAACCATGATATTGAATTTACCTGAAAAAATTAAAAATAAGTATGATATGTCTTCTCTTCGGATGCTTTTGAGTAGTTCAGCCCCAATTATGTCAAAAACCAAAGAAGAGACCCTTAAATTTTTCCCAGGGATAGATGTATATGAATTTTACGGTGCTACTGAAGCTGGTATTGTAACCCTTTTACGACCGGGGGATCAGACGAGAAAAGCACGTTCAGTCGGTCAAGTTGTTGTAGGTCAGGAAGTTCGTCTTTTGGATGAAAGTGGAAAAAAAGTTCCGGTAGGTGAGATTGGAGAGCTTTATGTTAGAGGTATCAACGTATTATTAGATGAGTATTGGGAGAACCCTGAAGCGACTATCGAAGCGCACCGAGAAGATTGGTTGACACTAGGGGATATGGCAAGAATGGATGAGGAAGGCTTTGTCTACCTGGAAGACAGAAAAAAAGACCTTATAATCAGCGGAGGGGAAAATGTCTATCCTTCAGAAGTGGAGAACGTAATTGCAAGGCATCCAAAAGTGTTCGAAGTTGCAGTAATTGGGTTATTTGACGAACTTTGGGGTGAAAAAGTGCATGCGGTGGTTGAGTTGAAATCGGGAGAAGTAGTAGAAGAGCAAGAAATTATTAATTATTGTCGTGATAAATTGGCTGGATATAAAATACCTAAGTCGGTAGACTTTATCGAAAAGCTACCAAAAAATCCGACAGGGAAAATTGTTCGTCGTACTATAAAAGAACAGTATTCCGAGAAGATGGTAAACTATTGAACCTTAATGACAGTAAAAGCTGCATTTCTTCAACTTCCGGGATGCAATACTGAATAGGGTAGCGGTAAATCCGTTGCCTTTTTCATTCCATTTATAAAATGACAGACTTAGCAAGTCCCAAAAAGGCTAATATGTAAATAAGAAATATCATAAAGAAACTGGAGATGACGGGAAAACATTTGGGGTTTCTTTGGAGAATATCTCAGTAATCAGTTCATGAATGGCTTTTAGGCGGAGGAACATAAATTAAACAATACAGGTCATAAAATTTCATCTTAACTTTTGTTATTATACAGCTCTTACTATCTTTTAGAATACCTAACTAGAATGATCAGCCAAAACGGAAACTGTATTTTTCATCATTTTTTATTGTTTATCAAACAAAAAAAATTCCAAGACAGAGGTTTTTTTGCTAATACGAAATAATTGAAAAGGAGCAGCCATTGAGCTGCTCCCTTTCAAATTTATTTTATTGGACCATTCGTGATTTCAGTAAGTTTACGATTAAGGAAGTCGTAATTGGAAAAATAGCCTTAAGTAAAGAAAGCGATGGATGTTACAAGCGATAGTGTAGGTAACCAACTTGTTCAAGAATTTGGAGAAACCGTGGAAGGCCAATGGGTTGCCGAGAAAGCAGCAGAGTTTGGATTTATCGTACGCTTTCAACTAGGTAAAGAGGATATCACTGGCTATATGTACGAGCCATGGCATCTTCGCTATGTCGGTGTCGAACATGCCAAATATATGACAGAACATGGACTTACATTAGAAGAATATCTTGGCGTTGTAGAAAAATAGATTTGAAGAGCTCCTAAAAAGGGCTCTTTTTTACTTTGTGCATTGTTTTTAATACTTACATTACTTACAATTATTGTAATCGGAAAAAGTTTGATCCATTAATATCTAATAAATGGCGGTGTTTAAAAATGAACATTGAACGTCAAGTTGAGATATTTAATAAGCAAGCGGGTAAGTATTATCATAGAGCCAAACAAAAAAATATGGACTTTCGCCTAAGGAGTAAGCTTCTACAGTCTGTTACAGGAGATATCTTGGAATTATCTGTTGGAGCGGGAATGAACTTTCAATTTTATCCGAAACGATCAAGAGTTACCGCGGTCGATTTTAGTCCTTTGATGATTGACCGAGCAAAAATCGTGGCAACGGAACAACGTCGGGAAGTTGATTTTCGGATTGGGAATGTTGAAGAGATAGTTCTGCCTGAAAAAAACTATGATACTGTTATCTCCACATTATCGCTTTGCTCATACCCTCATCCTGAAAAGGTACTTAAGCGAATGGCTTCCTGGTGTAAGGAGGATGGGAAGATACTTCTTTATGAGCATGGAATCAGCACAAACTCATTTTTAGCTTGGCTTCAAAATAAAACAAACTCTATTTATATGAAAAAAGTTGGATGTCATATGAATCGTGATATTTTGAAGTTAGTGCAAGAATCTCCGCTATCCATCGTTAAATCAGAGCATTACATGTTAAATGCTGTTCATTTAATTTGGGCTAAGCCAGTGAAGTAGAAGAATTGCAGGGGGATTTTTTACGTACAATCATTCCATCTACGATTCTATACTCATACTGGCCTGGATTTGTGAGCTTTCTGCTCTCTTCACATTTTTCAATTGTCTTCGCAAGATGAATACATATGCAAAAAACGCGACGATAATACTTAAAGCACTGTATAAAAAGACCGCTTTGAATCCAGCCTGAAGGGATATAAAACCTAAGCAAATGGCTCCGACTCCACCACCTAGATCTTTGGCAGTAAAAAAAGTCGAGTTCCCTGCACCTCTTCGATCAGGTGGACAAAGCTTAATCATCACAGCATTTAAAGCTGGCTCTACGAAACCTAATCCTAATCCAAAAAGGACGCCTGAAAAGATGAAATCTCCTAGTGAATTGGCATAGGCTAAGACCACAAAAGAGAACGTCATACAGACTAATCCAGGGATAATGACCAATGAACTTCCATATTTATCTGCCAATTTCCCACCAACAATTCTTGTGAATAAGAGTGCAACAGAATATACCGTATAATATAAACCGATATCTTTAATCCCTAAAGAAAGAGCGAATGTTGGAATGAAGGTTAGCGCTACACCCATCCCAACATAAACAAAGGCAGTTACTAATGCTGTTGGAAGAGCTGTTTTTTCATAAAGCAATTCTGAGATTTTTCTTTTCCTTTTTGAAGATTGAATGATATCTTTTTGATTGTCTTTTTCATACGTAATCATAAGACTACAAAGAATCGAAATTAAGCCAATCAAACCAGCCACAATGAAGAGAGTTTGATAATTAAACTGTTGAATTAGATAGATGCTTAGAGCAGGTCCAATTGCAGTAGCAAGTGTATTGGATAATCCAAAATAGCCAACACCTTCTGCCAAGCGACTTTTCGGAACAATATCCGAAATAACGGATCCGGAAGCATTGGTGGTTGCACTAAATCCTATTCCATGTAAACTTCTCATCACTAGCAGGAGACTAATAGAAAATGCAACTACGTATGAAAGAGTAATAAATGCCGTTACTACTGCACCAATAATGAGAACAATTCTACGACTCTTTTCATCTATTAATTTTCCAAAATAGGGTCTAAAAAGGATTGCTACAAACATGAAGAAACCAAAAAGCATCCCTGAAATCGAATTATCTCCACCTAGATGGATTGCGTATAATGGGAGTCCAGTCATTAACATATTATTGGAAATTTGTGTGGACATGGCATAAAAAAACGTTAGAAAATATGATTTCGTCCATAATTTTTCTGAATTGTTGTTCTTTGTTTCTTCCAAATGATATCCTCTTTTCATTAAAGTGATGCTGTATTGATTATATCAGTTATAAATACGCCAGTCTTCAATAGTATTTTTTATTGCATGTAATATGAAGGATGTCTATGAGATAATGCTTTCTTCGGTAAAAGTCTAACCCAAACTTTCAAAATCTTGTTATAATAGTAGAAATTCAAAAAAATGAGGTGTCAGCATTGGAAATCGCACTATCACAAAAAATGAACGAGTTTGGGGAATCGATTTTTAATGAACTAGCAAACTATAAGAAGCAAAGAATTCGTGCGGGACATGATATCATTGACTTGAGCGTGGGCAGCCCGGATTTACCTCCACCTCCTTCTGTCATCGAAGCCATAGCTAACCATGCACAAGATCCTTCATTATATGGATATTCTTTAACTGGAATTGACGAGTTACATGATGCAATTTCTGATTACTATTCAAGAAGTTTTGATGTTTCCGTTAAAAAGGAAAACGAAGTCTTAATGGTTATGGGTTCCCAGGATGGACTTGTTCATTTTCCGATGGTATTTGCAAACCCGGGAGACCTTATCCTTGTCCCAGACCCTGGTTACACGGCTTATGCAGCAGGCATTGCTCTTGCCGGAGCAACTCCTTATGGCATGCCACTAACAGAGAAGACTCAATTTTTACCGGATTTGGATGCAATTCCTGAAGATGTCCGAGAAAAGGCTAAAATAATGATTTTAAACTTTCCAGGTAACCCAGTACCGGCACTTGCAACAGAATCCTTTTTCAAAAAGGTCATCCAGTTTGCGAAAAAATATCAGATTATTGTACTCCATGATTTTGCATATTCGGAGTTGTATTTTGAAGAAAAACCGATTAGCTTTTTATCAGTAGAAGGTGCAAAGGAAGTTGGAATCGAATTCAACTCACTTTCAAAAAGCTTTAATATGGCGGGCTGTCGGATTGGATATATAGTTGGGAACCCGGACATCATTGCAGCAGTGAACCGCCTTAAATCAAATCTTGATTACGGAGTGTTTTTGCCGATTCAAAATGCAGCGATTGCTGCATTGCATGATACCACGAGTTTTAGTGAGGACCTACGAGCAACATATAAGAAACGTCGTGATCTTTTAGTGAACGGGCTTTCTGAAGTAGGCTGGCAAGTGGACTCTCCGAAGGCATCAATGTTTGTTTGGGCCAAGGTTCCAGCTGGGTTTAGCTCAACGGAATTTACATACCGTTTAATCGATGAAGCGGGAATTGTTGTCACTCCGGGAAATGCCTTTGGTCCTAGTGGTGAGGGCTTTGTACGCATTGGTCTTGTTCAAAATGAAGGTACTCTTAAAAAGGCTGTTCAACGGTTAAAGGATATCCCACTACTAAAATAAATTTGGGCACATAAAATGGATCACATCCTAAATACCTACAACAAAAAAGGCGAATCGAACTTAAGATTCGTCTTATTTAATTGTAAAAAACTGGGTAAAATAAAAGTACTAAATGTTCAGGAGTGTATTAGATGCACCTAGTCTATAATGCCATATTCCTTTTGGCCGCTGTAAAATGGGGCGATTGGAGAAGGTGGCGAGAATATTACCCAACCATTTTGTTCTTTTTTGTAGGGGACCTTTTAAAAAACTTTTTATTCCATGATTACCGGATTTGGACCTATCAAGAAACGATTTTTGCAAAAAATATCCTCATCAATCATACATTTATTACATTATTAATCATGTTTGTTTGCTATCCTGCAACAGTTCTTATCTATCTTGGTCGTTTTCCCGAAGAAAGATGGAAGAAGGTGCTTTGGATTGGTATTTGGGTGTTTCTTTTCACAATGGTGGAATTCATTAATTTGAAATACCTCCATTTAATTGAACATCACCATGGATGGACTCTGGGTTGGTCGCTTCTTTTTAATCTTGTCATGTTTCCGATGCTTAGACTTCATCAGAAAAAACCCCTTATAGCGTGGGGGCTATCAATTATATGGATCATTTTTCTATTAAATATGTTTCCAATTCCATTGAAATTTATCAGGTAGTAAAGCATTTGAGAAGGCAGGGCATCAGTGCACGTTTAAGAATAATACAACAAGGGAGAGGCGTTCATTAGCTTCTCCCTTTAAAATGTTTACGTCCACCACATTCCTTTACCGTGATAGTTGAAGTTTTCTCCTCAAAATGTATTTTGTAATCCGTTACATCTTATTATTGAAAAAAATAATACTTAATTAATATTGAACATTGTTAAATTACAGATATGTAGTTAAATCTTGACATAAATATTCAGAATACTTACAATAATAATTGTAATCGATTACAAAATTTATCTTAGAATTGAAAGTGGGGACCGACAATGGCGAATATTCAGCAGGTAGCTCAAAAAGCAGGTGTATCCGTTGCAACGGTTTCAAGGGTCCTTAATAATGCTACGTCTGTTAGTCCAAAAACAAGACTTAAAGTTGAAAATGCGATTAAAGATCTTAATTATGAACCTAGTATGCTAGGAAGAAATCTTCGAAACTCTGAAAGCCGACTGTTATTAGTGTTACTTCCGAGTATATCGAATCCCTTTTACACAGAAATCATAAACGGGATTCAAAATACCGCAATTTCCAATAACTACAATATTCTTCTTTGTGAAACGGATTCAAATCCACAACGAGAAAACATCTATTTTAATATGGTTAAGAACAAATTGGCTGATGGAGTCATTTCGATGGATCCAACAGTTAATATGCAAAAACTGAATGAATTAGCAGAGAATTACTCAGTCATCCTTTGTAGTGAGTACGAAGTGGGGGGAAGTATCCCATATGTCACCATCAATAATGAATTAGCAGCTTACCAGGCCGTGAAGCATTTGATTAAATTAGGTCATCGAAAAATCGCACTCATTAATTCAGATGAAAAGTATTTATATGCTAGACAGCGTCGAGATGGATATGAACGAGCTTTAAAGGAATTTGATATACCTATTAATGATGAATGGATCTACCAATCAAAAGAACTTGAATTTCAAAATGGTGTTCAAGCAATGAGGATCATGTTTCAACTAGAGGAAAAGCCGTCAGCGGTTTTTGCGGTTTCTGACACATTGGCGATTGGGGCGCTAAAAGGAATTAATGGGTGTGGCTTACATGTGCCAAATGATGTCGCAATCGTTGGTTTTGACAATATTAGCTTTTCAAACATGACCAATCCAACATTAACTACGATTTCACAGCCAATGTATAAAATGGGTTGCATTGCAGTAGATATGCTGATTAATCATATTCAGGGGGAGAAAGTAGAAAGTGTTGTATTAGATCATGAATTGATCATCCGCGAGTCAACGATGGGGTAGTTTTTTTCAAATGAAGTGAAAATAAAAAACGGAAAGGGGAGGTTTCATTCGTGGGTATGAAAGTAGGGATTATTGGTTGTGGTTCGATCGCTAGATTCAGACATGCCCCAGAGTATCAAGCTAATCCACATGTTGAGGAAATCATCTTTTTTGACCGTAACCTTGAAAGAGCTGAAAGCCTAGCCAATGAATTTGGTGGGCGGGCTGTTAAAACGATTGAGGAACTACTCAATGATCCATCCATTGTCGCAATTAGCGATTGTTCTTCTAACGATGCCCATCATATTCACACATCTAAAGCATTATTAAGTGGGAAGCATGTATTATGCGAAAAACCATTAGCTATTAGTGTAAAATATGCTGAGAAAATCCTTGAAGCTGAACGTAAATCTGGAATGAAATTAATGGTTGATCATAACCAACGATTTACTAAAGCCCACCAAAAAGCGAAAGAAATTTTAGATAAGAAAGAATTAGGTGAGGTTTTAACCTTCAAAACAACCTTTGGTCATCAAGGACCCGAGAGCTGGGGTGTAAACAAATCAAGGTCTACTTGGTTTTTTAAAAAAGAACGTTCTCACTCAGGTGTTGCTGGTGATTTAGGAATTCATAAAATTGATTTAATCCATTACCTATTAGATGACGAAATTGAAGACGTTCATTCCTTCTATGGCGCTTTGGATAAAGTTGATGAAAACGGAGTGCCAATTGAGGTTTGCGACAACGTTGTATGTGCACTAAAGACGAGGAAAGGGCGTTTAGGAACGGCCTCGTTTTCGTGGACATATTACGGATCGGAAGATAATTCAACGATCATCTATTGTCAAAAAGGAATCTTGAAAATCCATCATGACCCTGATGTACCGCTGGTGGTGGAAAAGAAAGATGGCTCTATTAAGAAGTATAAGTTGGGGGCTATTCAGACCAATGATAACCAAACAAATACGGGAGTGATCGATGCATTTATTGATTCAATCATTCAAGACGTAATGCCCCCTGTTACAGGTGAGCAGGCAATTGCTACTCTTAGAGTAATCGAGAAAATACTTGGCTCATAAGTTTCATATATGTAAAATGTGTGAGAAATTTAGATTATACCAATTTTGGAGAAAATGATAATTAATACCTAAAATCAATTGACTGAATATTGTTTATCTTATACTATAAATGTAACGGATTACATTTACTAAACTCCTAGATGAAAGCGCTTATATACTAGTAGGAAATTTTTATGGTTATTTGGTTTCAATTCTATTTTGTAATAGATAACTAGTTAAAAACGAGGGGGTTATTTTTTATGAAAAAAGCTTTACGTTTATTATCGTTATTGGTTTTACTTTTAATTCCTGTCCTGAGTGCGTGTAGTGATTCTGAACAAACAGGAGACAAAACAAATGGTGATTCTGGAGAAGGTTCAGGTAAAAAGTACAAGGTTGGTATTTTAGCTCCAGCTGTAACGCATGGATGGGTTGCTGCAGTTGCTTACCATGCGGAAGCTCGTGCTAAGGAACTTTCCGGTGAGATTGAGTACCAAATTCAAACAAGTAGTAATGCAGCTGAGATGACCTCACAATTAGATGATTTAATGACCTGGGGTGCAGAAGCTATTGTAGCGTTCCCACAATGGGAAGGTATGGAAGTACCTATTCAACGTGCATTAGATGAAGGAATCAAAATTGTTAACTTTGACATTGTCATTGATGCTGAAGATGTTTATCGTGTAGCAGGAGACAACGAGGATATGGGCGTTCAAGGTGCAAAATACGTCGTTGAAAAAGTCGGTAAAGAAGGTAATGTCGTTATTTTAGAGGTTCCAACTGCAGGCTCAGTTTCAGAGCTGCGTAAAAAGGGATTTGTTGAAACAATCGAAGATATCGCTCCAGACATTAAACTTCACACTTATGCAACTCAGTTTACAAGAGAGGATGGTTTGAAGGATTTTGCGGATATTTTAACAAGCCTTGATAAAATTGATGCTGTCTATTCCATGGATGATGAAACCTCTATTGGTGTATTACAGGCAATCAATGAAGCAGGGAGAAAAGATATAAAAGTAGTAACCGGTGGCGGTGGAATGCAGGAATATTTTAAGATGATGCCAGAGAATGAAGATATTTGGATTCAATCTGCACTATACAGTCCAGCTATGGTTAAGGATGCTGTTGATGTGGCACTTAAAGTTTTAAAGGGTGAAGATGTTGAAAAGGAAACCATTATTCCTACAACAATTGTTGACAGAGAGAATAATAAAGAATTCCTTGACGAGGGTTCACCTTATTAAAAAAATAGAGCTCGTTAATCATGAGGCTATGGCTATCCTGCTATAGCCTATCTCTTTTATTTTTTTTTGAGTGTTGTATTGATTTTAACGGTTTGGAAGTGATGACATGATAATTGAGATGAAACATATTCGAAAATCCTTTGGAAGCAATGATGTACTTAAGGATGTTTCTTTTACCTTAAGAGGCGGTGAAATCTGCGCATTGCTTGGAGAAAATGGGGCTGGAAAGTCCACGCTAATGAACATATTGGGTGGAGTATTGCAAATGGATTCTGGTTCAATCCATATTGATGGGAACCAAGTGGAATTTGCCAAACCAGCACAGTCTCAGGATGCAGGAATTGCCTTCATTCATCAGGAACTGAACTTAATCAATGATTTACCAATCTATGAAAATATGTTCCTTGGTCGTGAGCTAAAGACCAAAAGAGGTATCCTGGATTTAGAAAAAATGTATCAAGAAACAAAAGAAATGTTTGAAAAAATGAACGTAGACCTAGATCCGAATAAATTGGTGCGTGACCTAGATGCTTCCTATAAACAAATCATTGAAATATGTCGGGCGATGATGGCAAATGCAGCGTTCATCATTATGGACGAACCGACCACATCCTTAACTGACCAGGAAATTGAGAGAGTCTTTGCGATGATGAGGACATTAAAGGAGCATAATGTCGGTATTATTTTTATCTCACATAAATTAAATGAAGTGATGGAAATTTGTAATCGTTATCTCGTGCTTCGTGATGGGAACTTGGTGTCTGAAGGAAATGTAAGTGAAGTGACGACAAATGATCTTGCGAGATATATGGTGGGACATGATGTAAGAACAGAGCAATTAATTCGGAAAAAGAAGCTTGGAACCGAGATTCTTCGTGTAGAAGGATTAACGTCAGGTCATATCTTTAGGGATATTTGCTTTTCGATTAAAGCGGGTGAAATTGTAGGTTTCACAGGACTTTTAGGAGATGGTCGAAGTGAGCTTTTCCAATCTATTTTTGGAGCAGGTCAGATTTCATCTGGAAATATGATTCTAAATGGGAAAGAGGTTAACATAAGGAGTGCTACAAAAGCGATCAAGGAAGGAATTGCGTATCTGCCACGAAATCGTAAAGAAAATGCAATTATCAAGGATATGAACATTTTAGAAAATGCTTCAATTGTTACATGGCCTACATTTTCAAAACGGGGCACGATTAATACTAAAAAGCATCAGGAGATTTTTGATGAGCAGAGGAAAGCATTAAGATTAAAAATGGGAGAGCTTACTGATGGCATCACGAGTCTCTCAGGAGGTAACCAACAAAAGGTTGTCCTAGCAAAATGGTTAGCAGCTAAACCAAAACTTCTTATCCTAGACAATCCTACCCAAGGCGTTGATGTAGGTGCAAAAGAGGATATTTATGACATTATCTTGAAACTTGCTGAAGAAAACATTGCAGTTGTTGTTCTTTCCAGTGAAGCTCAGGAAATTATTCGCGTCTGTGACCGAGCAATCGTCATGTACCATGGAACCATTCAAGGAGAAGTCGCTGGTGAAGATATGAATGAGCATTCCATCATGAGTCTTGCTACGGGTGGGGACTTAAGTGAGGGAGAGGTAAGTTAATATGAAGCCAAGTATAGAACAAACAACAATAAAAAATAAGAAAAATTTCTTTGGATGGTTTAAATATAAATGGTCAAACGATCCACTATTCAGTATCGCAATTGCATTAATCATTATGATTATTTTACAAACGTTGGTTTTGGGTTTTGATTACGATTCTTTTGGGGAATGGTTTCAATCATGGATCAACAACTGGATTAATATTTTGCGAAATAATGCAGGTACAGCTATCGTTGCTTTAGGGATGACGTTTGTTATTATGACAGGTGGTATTGATTTAGCGGTAGGATCTACCTTGGTTGTTACAGGTGCATTCTCGATGATGCTCCTAGATACGGGTACCAAAGGATTCTTAGGATTAATGGGAATAACAGGTGTACCTGCAATTATCATCACGATTCTATTCGTATTACTAGCAGGGTACCTTTTAGGTTCACTTATTGGAGTTAGTATAACAAAGGGGAATGTTCCTCCATTTATTGCTACATTAGGCGCAATGATGATCTTTAGAAGTGTTACACAGCATTTTATGCAAGGGTATAATCCTACTGTTCCCGTAGAATTTTTACAGATTGCTAGCTTTAAAATTGGAAATTACATGATTATGCCAATTGTCTATTGGGCGGTCATTGCCTATATACTTTACTATGTATCAAAAAGAACAACCTTTGGAAGACACATCATTGCGGTGGGATCAAATGAAAGGGCTGCAAAGCTATCCGGTATTAATGTCGAAAAAGTTAAGCTCCGTGTATACGCACTAATGGGACTGCTTGTTTCGATTGCAGCCATTATCCAGATTTCACGAATTGGATCCATGGATTATTCTAATGCAGGAAGAGGAATGGAAATGGATGCAATCGCTGCAGCAGTTGTTGGTGGAACCAATATGATGGGAGGAAGAGGTTTCATCCTGGGAACTGTTTACGGTATGCTAATTATTGCCGTTATGAATAATTTACTTAATCTTTTCGGTGTGCCCCCGTTTTTAAGGGAAGCCTTTAAAGGTGTTATTGTAATCGCAGCTGTCTTATTGCAGAAAAAAGAGAGAGCTTCGTAGCGTACTAGATTTTACTACTATTAAAATCAAGAACAAGACAATGTATGATTTTATAAATTAATTACGAAAAAACTGTGTTTAATGTACACATGAATATTAGCACATCACTTACATATTAATGCTGTACCTCAGACTGTAGACAAACTCGTCTACAGTCTTTTTGATTTTATCCAAGTAAAGAAACTGCGCCCTGTTGATACTTTTCCTCTGGTGGCCATACAGAAAGATCAAATGGATAATCTGAACCTGGAACGATTCTGTCGTGTCCAACAGTTTTACATAGGAATTCGAGGCTTTCTTGATTCCATAAGACTGTATCATACCAAAAGCGTTTTAAGTACTCGGATGGAGGTGCTTGAAGATTTGTTGATACAAGCTTCCACTGCTCATATCCTTTATCCAATCTCCCAATTTGATAAGGAAGAAAGCCACCCCCATGGGCAAATAACACTTTTACATTTGGATAGCGATCAATCATTCCGCTTAACAAGAAATCTGTCGCACAAACCGTTGTTTCCCACGGAACTCCAATTAGGTTTGGCATCATTCTTCTATTAAGACGTGGGTCTTCTGCTAAAAGTGGGTGGATAAAAATGATGGCATTCAGCCGGTTTGCTTCTTCAAAAAATGGAGTGAAAAATTCATCAGATAGCATCTGACCCGGTAAGCCTGGACCGATGATTACGCCTTTAAGCCCTAGGTTCATTCCGTCGTATAAAATTTGTGCTGCTTTGTCTGGGTTCGTAAGGGGGACAGTTCCAAGAGCTGAGATTTTCTGAGGTGCTGTTTTTGTCCAATCGGCTAAAGAACGATTATATACGTTAGAGATTTCTGATGAAATATCGTCAGGAAAATCATATAAGAAAAGCTGTGGAATTGGTGAAACAACAGAATGGGATACTCCTGCGTTCTCCTGTTCGTTTAAATAGAGCTGACTATCAATGAAGGCTTGTTTAAGCTCAAAACCCCATTTTTCATTTACCACTAAAAATTCATCTTTGTTTGCTTCTTTTCGAATCCATTTTGCATTTACTGTTTTTTGATTATCCTTTAGCCATGTGATGACATCAGGCGGGATAAAATGTGTGTGGAAATCGTACATTGTCTACTCCTCCTTATTAAGCTCTAGAGATTGTTCCTCTATGGTAAACGTTGTCCATAGTACGTAATATAGCAAAGAAGTGATTGCTTGAAAAGGTAAAAATAGAAATATTTAGAGTTATTAGAAAAATATTTTTGCAAAAAAATGAAATTAATTTTAAAGTTGTTCCACATAGAGAAACTGCAGTGTTGTTTAAGAAATTGATAGAGGTTACGATACAGTCATAAATTATCATAAAATTTTGTTAAATAAAGGGAGGAATTATAGCATGCAAGTAGAAACAAGAGTTAAAGCGATAAATTGTTTGCATTTTATCAACGGACAATTTGTTGGGTCACAAAATCAAAAAACATTTAATAACATCAATCCAGCCACAGAAGAAATTTTGGGAACTGTTGCAGAGGGAGGTAAGGAAGAGGTCGATTTTGCAGTATCTGCTGCCAGAAGAGCTTTAAAAGGAAAGTGGAAAACCACCACCGTTGAAGAGCGTTCAAAAATTCTTCGTCGAATTGGGGATTTAATCCTTGAAAGAAAAGAGGAGCTAGCACGCCTTGAATCTTTAGATACTGGAAAACCATTCTGGTTAGCAAATAGCGTTGATATTCCACGTGCAGCATATAATTTCCATTTCTTTGCTGATTATATGATTTCAGTTAATACGGATGCGAATCTACAGGATGATAAAGCTTTGCACTATACTCACCGTCGTCCTGTGGGGGTGGTAGGAATTATCAAGCCATGGAATCTACCGTTATTACTGCTTACTTGGAAATTAGCGCCATGTCTAGCAATGGGGAATACCGCGGTTATCAAACCAGCTGAATGGACACCGATGACTGCAACAGTCCTGATGGAAATTTGTAAAGAAGCTGGAGTTCCGGACGGGGTCGTTAACTTGGTTCATGGATTCGGTACCAATTCTGCAGGAAGTGCAATATCTGAGCATCCAGATGTTGATGCGATTTCTTTTATCGGTGAACCGGGAACAGGCTCGGCGATTATGAGAGCATCATCTAGTTCATTGAAAAAATTATCTTTCGAGCTTGGTGGTAAAAATCCAAATATTATTTTTGCGGATTCCAATCTTGATGAGGTTATTGAAACGACCATTAAATCAAGCTTTATCAACCAAGGTGAAGTTTGTCTTTGTGGTTCGAGAATTTATGTAGAACGTCCAATCTATGAAGAATTCTTAAACAAGTTTTCTGAGAAAGTGAAGACATTGAAAGTAGGTAAGCCAGAAAACGAAGATACGAATGTTGGAGCTTTAATCAGCAAAGAACATTATGACCGTGTGAATAGCTATCTTGAAATTGCACGCAATGATGGAGCGACTTTCGTAACAGGAGGAAATCGTCCTGAAGGCTTTGACAAAGGCTATTATTTAGAGCCTACGATTATAACTGGGTTGGATCGAAATTCTCGTTGTGTTAAAGAAGAAATTTTCGGACCTGTTGTAACTGTTACACCTTTTGATATGGAAGAAGAAGTCATCATGCAAGCAAATGATACTCATTATGGATTAAGTGCAACCATTTGGACGAATGATCTAAGACGTGCTCACCGTGTTGCTCACGAAATCGAAGCCGGAATTATTTGGGTAAATACGTGGTTCTTGCGCGACCTTCGCACACCATTTGGAGGTATGAAACAAAGTGGTATCGGCAGAACAGGCGGAATGCACAGTCTTGATTTTTACTCAGAACTGTCAAATATCACAATTAAACTTTAAGAAAGGGGAGTAAGACCGTTGACAAATAAAATCGAACAATTAGCCTCGCAATTGGCTGAAGCAGAATCTACTCGCGTTGGAATTGAACCGCCAACGTCAGTAGATTCAGAGCTAACAGTAAAAGAAGCTTATTATATTCAGCTTGAAAATATTACAAAAAAGGTAGCTGAAGGACAGAAGATTGTTGGGAAAAAAATCGGTTTAACCTCTTTAGCGATGCAAAATCTATTAGGGGTGGACGAACCGGATTACGGCCACTTATTGGATAGCATGGTGGTTGAAAATGGTGGAAAAATTTCGATTGAAAAAGTACTGCAGCCTAAGGTGGAAGCGGAAATTGCATTTATTTTAAAGAAGGATTTACGTGGGCCGAATGTGACTGCGCTTGATGTTCTTCAAGCAACGGAGTATATCGTTCCTGCATTAGAAATCGTAGATAGTAGAGTAAAAGATTGGAAGATTAAGCTCGCTGATACGGTTGCAGATAATGCATCCTCCGGTTTTTATGTGTTAGGTGGAAAGCCAACTAAGATAGAAGATATTGACCTTGAGTTAATCGGTATGATTCTTTCAAAAAATGGAGAGTTAGCGAACACAGGTGTCGGTGCGGCAGCATTAGGAAATCCGGCAAACTGTGTTGCATGGCTAGCCAATAAACTTTCTGAATTTGATATACCGCTACGGGCAGGAGAAGTTATTTTATCTGGTGCATTATCGGCAGCAATAGAAGCACGTGAAGGTGATTCATTCACTGCAAGATTTGCCCACATCGGACAGGTAAGCGTTCGTTTCTAAAAAAGGGAGGGGGAGTACGTATGTCAAAAGTAAAAGTTGCCATTCTTGGTTCAGGAAACATTGGCACAGACCTTATGCTAAAGCTTCGTAGGTCTAACCTACTTGAATTAACGACAGTTATTGGAATTGAGCCAGAATCAGATGGTTTAAGAAAGGCCAGAGAACTAGGGTATGAAACCATTGATACCGGAATAACAGGATTTTTAGAAAGACCAGAACTGGCGGATATTGTGTTTGATGCAACCAGCGCGAAAGCTCATATCCGTCATGCCAAACTATTAAAAGAAGCCGGAAAGCAGGTGCTAGATTTAACGCCAGCTGCAGTAGGTCCATTTGTCGTACCTCCTGTTAATCTTGGAGAGCATGTGGAAGCTGGAAATATTAACTTGATTACCTGCGGAGGCCAAGCAACTATTCCGATGGTTCATGCGATTAATCGTGTACAACAGGTTGAATATGCTGAAATTGTCGCAACTATCTCAAGTAAAAGTGCAGGACCTGGAACGAGAGCCAATATTGACGAATTTACGCAAACAACTGCCCGCGGAATTGAAAAAATTGGCGGGGCAAGAAGAGGAAAAGCGATTATCATTTTAAATCCAGCTGAACCTCCAATTATTATGCGAGATACGATTCATGTCATTGTTGAGGGTGAATCGGTTAATCATGAAGAAATCACAGCTTCCATTAAGGAAATGGAAAAGCAGGTTCAAGCTTATGTGCCGGGTTATCGAGTAAGACAAGAGCCTATTTTTGATGACAATCGCATAACAGTCATTATTGAAGTAGAAGGGGCTGGCGATTATTTACCGAAGTATTCCGGAAACTTAGATATTATGACTGCAGCCGCAGTGAAAGTTGCAGAAGAATTGGCACAGCATAAAATTTCGAAAGTAACTATATAAGTATGTGTTCAAAAATGAGGGTGAAAAGGACCGAGAATTTCAAGGCGGTGCAGCTTTGAGTACCGGAGCGTATGCAGTTAATACGTGAGGAACGGAGAAGCAAGCCAACGCAGAAATTCGATGTGTCATTTTAAGCCGATTTTTTGAACATCCTCAAAAAGGAAAGGAGCGAAATAAGAGATGACCCATGATAGAGATGTGTTAATTACCGAAGTAGCATTGAGAGATGGCAGTCATGCGATCAGGCATCAATTTACAGTTGATCAAGTAACGAATGTAGCCAAGGCATTAGATGAAGCAAATGTTCCTTATATAGAAGTTTCGCATGGGGATGGGCTAGGTGGCTCGTCCTTGCAATACGGACAATCATTAACAAACGAATTGGAATTAATTGAAGCGGCTGCATCCGTTGTAAAAAATGCGAAAATTGCTGTCCTTCTACTACCTGGGATTGGAACTATGCCTGAGTTAAAGCAGGCGGCACAGCTAGGAGCGAAAATGGCACGAATTGCAACCCATGTAACCGAGGCTGATGTTGCACCACAGCATATTGCTTTAGCAAAGGACCTTGGACTTGAAACAGTCGGGTTTTTAATGATGTCCCATATGGCACCGACCGCAAAATTAGTCGAGCAAGCTAAGTTAATGGAAAGCTATGGAGCAGATACAGTCTATGTCGTTGATTCTGCTGGAGCCCTCTTGCCGCATCAAGTATCGGAAAGAATTCGTGCTCTTAAAGATACTTTAACGGTTAATGTTGGTTTCCATGCTCACAATAATCTTTCCTTAGCGATGGCTAATTCACTTGCGGCGATTCAGGAAGGGGCAACAAGAATTGATGGTAGTATTCGCTGCCTAGGTGCAGGGGCAGGAAATACACAAACGGAAGTACTTGTTTCAGTCCTTGATAAAATGGGGATTAAAACGGGAGTCGATATTTTTAAAATGATGGATATTGCCGAAGAATTGGTTGCTCCAATTTTAGAAAAGCCACAGGAAATTACTAGAGACAGTCTTGTCCTAGGCTATGCAGGTGTCTATTCAAGTTTCTTGCTTTTTGCTCAGCGGGCCGCGAAAAAATTCAATATTGACTCGCGCGATATTTTGATCGAACTAGGAAAAAGACATGTCGTCGGTGGTCAGGAAGACATGATCATGGATGTAGCAGCAGAATTGGCAGCAAAAAAGCAAGGGTCCCTTGTTTAAGGAGGAAATCGAATGAGTCAATATAAAGAAATTGCCCAATACCTCGTTTCTGCAGAAGTTGAAAGACGAGCGGTTCCAAAGGTTACAACGAATTTAAAACCGGATTTAACGCTTGAAGAAGCCTATCTTGTTCAAGAAGAAATCGTCAACATTAAGTTAAGTGAAGGAAAACGAATTGTTGGTCCTAAGATGGGTTTAACAAGTCCAGCAAAAATGAAGCAGATGGGAATTAAAGATCCGATTTTCGGATATGTGTTTGATTATATGCTGGTTGAAAACGGTGGTAAGGCTCGGTTAAGCGACCAAATTCATCCGAAAGTTGAGGCGGAAATTGCGTTTGTTATTGGCGAGGATATAGAAGGTCCTGGTATAACAGGGGCACAGGTTTTAGCAAAAACGGCATATGTACTACCGGCACTCGAAATTATCGATAGCCGTTATGAAAATTTCCATTTTACATTACCTGATGTTATTGCCGATAATGCTTCTACGTCACGAGTTGTGTTTGGAACTACATTGAAAAAGCCAGACCAATTTGAGCTTGATCTTGTCGGCGCAACCCTGTCTATTAATGGTGAAATAAAAGAACTAGGTGCAGGTGCTGCTGTCCTTGGACACCCGGCAAATTCAATCGCCATGCTTGCAAATATGCTCGCAGCTAAAGGTGGAAAGATTCAGAAAGGTGACATCATTTTATCAGGCGGGATTACAAGTGCAGTGAAGTTGCAGCATGGTGATGTTGTGAGTGGCAAATTTGATGGCTTTGGTGAAGTAAGTTTCACTGTGACTGATTAAGAGAGGAAGAGTTTCATGCCAATAATAAACGTACAAATGATGGAAGGCAGACCGAAAGAGAAAGTAGCGGAGTTAATACGCAATGTAACAAACACGGTTTCAGAAACTTTGGGTTCAGATAAGGAAACGATTCGAGTACTCGTAACTGAAATTCCAAAAACCCATTGGGGTAAAGCCGGAGAACCGGTTGGAAAATAGGATCTTAACTTTATTCAGTCGGGGGTTAAACCCCGACTGAATAAAGTTAAAGCCTCCGGCGGATGCCACGATTTTTCAGAGGAAAATTTTCGAGCCTGCTCGAAAAAAAATCGAGCGCAAATACGCCAAGGCGCATTTGATAAAAGGGGATGCAAGATTGATAGCTTGCTTCCCCATATTCGCATAAAAATGAAAACGTTTTCTGGGTAGCTTGCTAGTTTAGGAAAAACTTTTTTTAGGAGGAGATTAGTATGACAATCGAATTTAGCATGCTAGCACCACATGTTCCAAGTATGTGTCATGAAGATCAAGTGCCTGAGTTCCAAAAGGATATGGCCTCTGCTATGAAAGAAATCGGGAAGAAATTAAAGGAGATCAAACCAGATGTCCTTGTATTAGTTTCTTGTCATTGGCCATCGACATTCTTTCATTACGTAGATTGTACGCCAGTTCATAAAGGTATTCTTACTGCTATTGAAGCACCTGATTTGATTAAGGATATTCCTTACCATTATCCTGGTGATGAAGATTTGGCGAAGGAATTGGTAAGTGCAGGTGAAGAGGCAGGTCTTCAGGTTCAAGGCGTAAATGACCCATATTATGTTTGGGATTACGGCAGTGTAGTCCCGTTACGTTACTTAGTTCCAGACGAAGATATTCCAGTAATTAATTTATCAGTCACATTGGCAGCATCTCTAGAAGAAACGTATAAATGGGGGCAAGTCATTTCGAAGATTTTACGAGAAAGCGAGAAAAAGATAGTCTTTATTTCAAGCGGTGCATTATCTCATAATTTAGTAAGGGGTAGACATAATAAGCCAACGGTTACAGAACATGCGATGGATAAACAATTTATTGAATTTATCATGAATAAAGATTACAAATCAGCTTATGACATGCTTCCCGAGTATGCAAGGTTTGCAAGGGTTGAATCTGGAGGGCGTCATCTTGCAATGCTCTTAAGCATCCTTGAAGAAAATGCAGAGCCTACTTATCTAGCAGATGGCCAATCATCTGGTAGCTGGAATGCTCTAATTACTTTTGGTCAAAGAAAATTATCTGGCGTAGCTAATTTAGAAGAGAGCGAATATGTAAAGTAAAAATATACGTGGGAGGAGATTATGAAGACAAAAGTGGGGATCATAGGGGCAGGACCCGCAGGACTAATTCTGTCCCATTTACTACATTTACAAGGAATCGATTCGATTATTCTAGAGTCACGGTCCCGTAAGGATATTGAAGGAACCGTTCGTGCTGGGGTGTTGGAGCAAGGTACCATTGATCTCTTGAATGCGACTGGCGTCGGAGAGCGGATGATGAGGGAAGGACATGTCCACGAGGGAATTGAATTACAATTTAACGGAAATAGGCATCGCATTGATTTCAAAGAGCTTACAGGCGGAAAGAAGATAATGGTGTATGCACAGCACGAAGTAATAAAAGACTTAGTAGCTGCACGATTAGAAGCTGGTGGACAAATTTTTTTCAATGTTAGCGATGTAAGTTTGCATCAGCTTGAAACGGCCAAACCGAAAATAAAGTTCCGTAGTGAGGCTGGAAGCGAGCTTGAGGAGATTGAATGCGATTTTATTGCGGGGTGTGACGGCTTTCACGGCCCAAGTCGAAAAGCATTACCTGACAGCATAAAAGTCGAAAAGCAAAAGGTTTATCCGTTTGGATGGCTTGGGATTTTAGCGGAGGCACCACCTGCAAACCCGGAACTTATCTATTCAAACCATGAACGAGGCTTTGCATTAATTAGTACGAGGTCTCCTGAAATCCAACGCTTTTATTTACAAGTAGATCCAAAAGACGATATAAAAAACTGGTCTGATGACCGTATTTGGACAGAACTTCATGCAAGGGTAGATATGGATGGTTGGCGTTTAAAAGATGGTCCAATTATTCAAAAAAACATTGTTTCGATGAGAAGCTTTGTTTGTGAAACAATGAGATATGGACGATTGTTCTTAGCTGGAGATTCAGCACATATTGTTCCGCCAACTGGTGCAAAAGGACTGAATCTGGCAGTAGCTGACATTCTAGTTTTGGCTAAGGGGATTAGTGAATTCTATAAAGAGGGTAAAGAAGAAACTCTTGACAATTATTCTGAAACTTGTCTACGGAGGGTTTGGAAAGCGCAACGATTCTCATATTGGATGACGACAATGCTGCATCGAAACTTAGAACATAGTAGCTTTGAACATGGGATACAGCTAGCAGAATTAGAATATCTGACTTCATCCAGGGCAGCCATGACAAGTCTAGCGGAAAACTATGTTGGATTACCCATGGAATTTCAGGCTACCTTTGAAAAACTAGAAATATAAAAACACCTAAAAGCATTTCTTTTTTAAAGGAGAAATGCTTTTTATATTGAAGTATTTCTATTAGGAAACGTTTTGGAAATGAGTGATTTCTAATTGAAGACGAAAAATAAGATTGTGCGAATGTCAAAAGTACTTTCGATGGCTTTTGTGATTTTTATTAAAATCTACTGGTATAAGTTCCGCAAAAAACCACAAGTCGAATGGGATAAACTTTGGGAGGAAATCGGTGCGAGGTTTCGTAAGACACTTTTTGAATTGGAGGGTTTACTGATTAAGGTGGGACAAATCTTAAGCACCAGAGCTGATTTGCTACCTAAACCTTTCATTAAGCAAATCCAAGACCTAACCGATAAAGTTCCCTCGTCTGAATGGAATGAGATTGAGGAAATACTTAATGAGGAGTGGGGGAGCTCCATTCATGGAATTTTTCAATCAATCGAAAAAGAAGCAATTGCTTCAGCGTCAATTGGCGAAGTATACAAGGGAATGTTAAAGAACGGAGAAAAAGTTGCCGTTAAAGTCCAAAGACCACATATCCAATCAATACTTAAAACAGATTTCCGAACATTGGCCATTATCATCTGGTTTGCTGATCATTTTGTCCCAGTTCCAAAGGGGTTTATCAATTTTAAGGTTTTGTATAAGGAAATTAAACAAGTGATTGAGCGTGAACTCGATTATACAATGGAGTTACAAACTCTTGATTTTTTTAAAGACCGTTTCAATCATCATGACGGTATTATAATCCCTAAGGTTTACCCTGAGTATAGTACATCAAAGATTCTTGTTATGGAATGGGTAGACGGAATCAAGATTTCAGAAATGGAGGATTCCATTGACCGAAAAAGACTCGCTGAAAATCTGATTGAACTCTTCCTTCCTCAATGGCTCGAGCCTGGATTGTTTCACGCAGACCCACATCCAGGGAATGTACTTCTATCAAAGGAAGGTAAAATCATATTACTTGATTTCGGTATGGTTGGGGAAATCTCGAAAAAGGATGCTATGAACTTTCAAAGCTTGGTTGAAAGCTTACTTACAAAGAATTATTCAAAGGCAGTCGATTGTTTGACGCAGTTAGGCTTTTTATTACCTGAATCTGACCATAGAACGATGGAGAAACTCTTAGGGGAATTGATGTCATTTGATTTGTCCCAATTAAAGGAACTAGATCTAGTTGCCTTTAAACGTGAAATGAATGACATCGTTCAAGCACTCCCGATTCAGGTCCCAACACGTTTTATTTTTTTAGGCCGGTCTTTTGTAGCAATTGAAGGAATTATACTCCATTTAATTCCTGAGGAAGAGGTATTAGATTGTGTTAAGCCAGTATTTATGAAGTGGTTAAATAAAGCAGGCAATCAGAAATGGTCATTTGTTTTGAATTGGATTCAAGCTTTGCCAGTGTTTAAAATTTTTCATTCAGTCCAGGAATTCTTAAAGCTGCCAAATAAATTAGAGGATTTAAAGGAAGTAGAACAAAGAAGAGAATTTCAATTTACGATATATGAAAATCATAAAAAGCATTTATTCCTGCTTTCTCTATTTGGTAGTGCTGGAATTGCGGCTGGCACTTTTGCCTCTCATTCAATGTTGCTATACCTCTCTGCCGGGCTTACAGCTTTATCCGGATTAGGGTATTTTATAATAGCTCATAAACAGATAAAATGGATGAAGTACATGCATGAAAAACGGAGATGAAAAAGGAGGAATCCATATGGCCGAAATAGATGAGTTAAAATTAAGCAAACCAGCTTTACGTGCCTTGCATGGAGAGGGGTACATCACACTCGAGCAGTTCACTAAGCTTACCGAAAAAGAAGTGTTGGCCTTGCATGGAGTAGGTCCAACCGCAATTAGAGAGCTCCGCAAAGCTCTCGATGAAAAGGGGCTAGCTTTTAAAATTGAGGAATAAACGAAATCGCGAGGGTTATACCCCGCGATTTTCATGTTCACCCCGCTTTTTAATTTGATTATAAATATAACGGATCATCTTCATGGTTCTACTACCTTGGATCATAATCACAATTGTATAGATTGTTGTTAGAATCCCCCCAAGAATTGCAATCCAAAACAGTGTTGTGATTTTCGTTTTTATACTAAACAACATATCAATCCCCCAATTTTTCAGTCTATTTTTATTTTTAACGACTTAGGTGAGATTATCCATTCATTTTTCTTAGAAATGTATTTTACAACCGGGGAAAAGGTTTGTGTGATACACTGTTTAAATCGAGTAAAAGGGGAATACACAATGTCTGTTACTATCAAAAATCCAACATTATTAATCATCGCGATTGCATTGGGGGCCATTTTAAATCCACTCAATACAACGATGATCACTGTAGCATTATCATCGATTCAACAGGATTTCGAGCTTTCATCAACTGATATTTCATGGTTAATTGCCTCTTACTTTATTGTAAGTGCTATTTTTTTACCAATCATCGGAAGACTTAGCGATTATTATGGTAGGAAGCGAATTTTTCTCATCGGACTGTTGTTAGTTTTGATTTCATCCGTGCTTGCGCCAATGTCGAATAGCATGATGATGCTTCTTTGCATGAGATTGATTCAAGCGCTTGGCACTTCAGCACTATATCCAGCAGGGATAGGAATGGTCCGGTTATATATTAAACAAAATCAAAATCGAGTGATTGGTACATTGGCGGTATTTGCAACTACTTCCGCAGCGTTTGGACCAACGATAAGTGGTTTACTGATTCAATATGGAGGCTGGCCGGTTATCTTTTATGTCAATCTTCCAGTCATCTTACTGTCCGCACTTTTAACATGGTTCTATATCCCGAAAGATGAGCCAACTAGGGGAACCGCATTTAAATGGGATGTGGTCGGAATGATCTTATTCAGTGCTTTTATCACAAGTTGGATGGTCTTTTTGCTATCAATGGAAGGCGGTTTTGATGTTTGGTCTTTAATTCTTTCGATTGGTTTGTCCATTCTTTTTTATTCATACGAAAAAAAGAAGACAGATCCCTTGATCAATGTTGTCTTTTTGCGAAAGAATCCTACGATATCTGTTATTTACGCACAGTACATCTTATCAACTCTGATATTCTTCTCGATCCTTTTGTTTACGCCAATCTATTTACAGGAGGTTATCGAGTTAGGTCCAAATTATACAGGATTGATGATGTTGGCATTATCCATATTTGCAATGATCACAACACCAATTGCGACAAGATGGGCGGAAAGAGTGGGGTACCGGATTCCATTACTTGTTGGGACAGGGATTGGAATTGTAGGAGTTGCATTCCTTTATACCACGACAAAAAACTCCTCATTGCTGTGGATTGTCATGGTATTGGCGGTGTTTGGGATTAGTAATGGTCTGATGAATATCAGTCTGCAAAACCTGTTATACACCTTTATTAGTGTGGCCCAGACTGGAATTGCGTCGGGGTTGTTGATGACTTCAAGATTTATTGGAAACATCCTAGCATCAAGCATATATGGTGTTGTTTTTGCCATTGGGTTAAATGATATGAGTAAAAACTCTATGACAATCGTTTTGTTGGCTGTTTCACTGGTTATCATTCCGGGAATGTATTACGTAACGAATCAAAAAATGAAGACGAATCAATGGTAAAGAACAAGTCATAATGCTTTAGGGCATTATGGCTTGTTTTTTTGGGGGGAGAATAGTATATCAAAGACAAACGGCATTGATTTGATGTGCGAATTGTCTCTGAGACGAGGTCTCGAAGACAAATCAAGCTCAAATGCTGTGTAAAATGTCTCTGATAAGCAGTCTCAAGGACAAATTAAGCTCATATGTGAAGTGAAGTGTCTCTGAGACGGGATCTCGGGGACAAGCTTGATTAAATAGCTGGATGAATTGTCCGTGAGAAGTCTTCTCGAAGACAGACCCAACTCAAATGCTGTGCGGAATGTCCGTGAGCAACACCTTCGCCCCTTTATAAACAAAATATTACTAGGTTAAGAAGGATTCCCATCAACTTCCCTAGAACTATTTAGGTAGATTTTTTTTCGATTTAACAAAAGCTTCAACCGAATCATCAAGTAATCCTTCGCGATTCATGTCTTCGTTGACATCTGAATCAACTTCCATCTCAGATTTAAACACACCATATGTATCATCTGGATCAAAAAGATTGTGTTTGTCTTTTGGCATCTGCATTCACTCCTTTAGGGGTAGTGTAAGCAACTATGCCAAAATATACTCTAGCTTCTGATGGGTCTTTCGAGTGTTAAAATTTCGTCGTCTAGAGAGGCGAATTGCTGATCGACCACTGCTTTTACATCGTGGACGGCAGCATTGTAGAAATGTGGTGCTAGTTTTTCTTTCACAAAATGCAATACTTGTTCTGCAGCAAACTCACTCATATCTTCATCTCGTTCGAGTGAGAAAAATTCCTGAATGTCAGAAATCATCATTTGCTGTTGTTCTTTCGTTAGCTTTAAAAACAATTGAAAACACTCCTTACATTTGAAAGGTGGATATAGCAATGAAATTGAAAACCATTTTGATCGTCATTCCGCTGCTCCTCGTACTACTATACAGTTTTACATACGTTCCTCACAAGCTATTTAACATTGAGCCAGACAAAGTTTCGAAAATACATATTGTTGATGGGAATTCGGGATATAGGTTTGATATTACTGACGAGGGAGAGATTGATCGAATCATTAAGAATTTAAACGAGGTTACGTTTAAAAAGGGGAAGTCCTCAGTAGGCTATATGGGATATCGTTTTGACACCACGATTTATGATAAAGAAGGCAAGAAGATAAAAGAGCTAATCATTAATTCTGTTGACACAATTCGCTATAAAGGTTTTTTCTATACATCAACAGAAATTTCGCTTGAATATGAGTATATCGATGAATTAAGGAACCAGAGGGACGGTTCTATTGGATCCCCTTAGGGTATTTTTGAGAAATTAGAACAAAAGGGCGCAACTAAACCCGAATGGGAGTTGCGCCCTTTTGCAAAAAGAACCATAAATGTGGTCGCGAAGCGTAACCACTTGAAACCAGGAGAACCGTCCCCGTGGTCCCTATCCTATTAATAAATGCGATCGCCGTTAAAGATTGAGTTTTTAACGACTACATAATCGACATGGCGGATGGAATCTAATTTGTTTCCTCCTGAGTAAGAGATGGCAGACTGGAGGTCTTGTTCCATTTCTTTAAGTGTGTCTTTTAATGAGCCTTTGTGCTCAACGTAGATTTTCTTACCTTCAACGTTCTTCTTTTCACCTTTTTGGAATTCAGAAGCTGATCCGAAGTATTCTTTAACGAGTTTACCCTCTACTTCTTTTGTTTCACCAGGTGACTCTTCATGTCCAGCGAAGAGGGAACCAATCATGACCATTTTCGCACCAAAGCGAACTGATTTCGCGATATCACCGTGAGTACGGATACCACCGTCTGCAATGACAGGCTTTGTTGCAGCCTTTGCGCACCAACGAAGTGCAGCAAGCTGCCAGCCGCCAGTACCGAAGCCAGTTTTAATTTTTGTGATACAAACTTTACCAGGTCCAATTCCAACCTTTGTTGCGTCTGCACCAGCATTTTCTAATTCTCTTACTGCTTCTGGAGTCCCAACGTTACCAGCAATAACAAAGCTTTTTGGTAAATGCGCCTTAATATGCTTAATCATTTCAATTACTGAGTTTGAATGACCATGAGCGATATCAATTGTGATGAAATCTGGTACAAGGTTCTCTTCAGCAAGCTGTTCGATGAATGTGTATTCCTCAGACTTAACACCAACACTGATCGAAGCAATTAAGCCGCGAGAATGCATATCTTTAATAAAATCAACACGTTTTTCTGGATTGAAACGGTGCATAATATAGAAATAGCCATTTTCAGCTAAAAATAATGCGATTTTCTCATCTATAATTGTCTGCATGTTTGCAGGGACAACCGGAAGTTTAAATGTATGTCCACCAAATTCAACTGTTGTGTCACACTCCGAACGACTGTTTACAATACATTTTGCAGGGATTAACTGAATATCTTCATAATCAAATACGTTTTCCATTTAAAAACACTCCTAAAACCGAATATTATTTTCTATGCAATTTAATAATGTTCGTACATTAGATAATGTACATGATTTTTTAGATGATGTCAAAGCTTTTTTGCATCCTGACATTGATAACCAAGAAAAAAGCCTGCGATTACGCAAGCTTAAACCTATAAAATATCATTTAATTCTGAATCTGAATAAACGGAGATCAAAATCACTGCTGTTGTTTCTCCGATATTTTTTACAAAGTGGGGAACGCTTGCATTCCAGCTGAAGGAGTCTCCTTCTTCTACAACAACAGAATCATCACCTTGTTCTGCAAGGATTTTTCCTTTTAAAACTAAATGGCATTCTTCGCCTTCATGTGCGTTCGGTTCTCCCATTGAAGCACCAGGTGGACATTCGACAATCATCATGCGCAAGCCACCTTTTGAGGTGAGATGTTCCACTTGTAAATTATTAAAAGACGTTTTTGTGCGTGCATCCTTACGAACGACTCGCATATGTTCTTTCTTTTCTAATAATAAGTAGGGAAGCGGAACCTCTAGAAAATCAGATATTGCTTTTAAAGTGTTAATCGATGGGGATGTATTATTGTTTTCAACATTGCTGATAAAACCTTTTGATAGGCCCGTACCTTCACACATTTGGGCGATGGTTATTTTTTTTCGATTTCGAATCGCGCGAATTTTAGTACCAATATCCATATTTGTACCTCACATGTTTTCTAGTATGAAACTTATTCACTTTATTCAGTCGGGGTTCAAATCCCAACTGAATAAAGTGAAAGCCTCCGGCGGATGCCACGATTTTTAAAAGGAAATTTTTCGAGACGTAAGTTCAAAGACTAAGTACTCCACATCCTGTGGCAACGTCTTTATGACCCACTTCCTGTGGGCCTAAAAATCGGGCGCAAATATGCCAAGTCATATTTGATTATAATAGCAAAAAAAACTGTTGACAATATACCATGTGTCTTGTTATCTTATAGACAACAAATATTCATATTAAGAAACAAAACCTTAATGGTTTTCTTTTTTTGCCCTTGTGTTTCTTTATAAGAATATTTTATTTTTTTACAAATACTTTGCTGTGGGGATACTTTAAGTAAATAACATGAAGAAGGGATGATTGAATTGAATTCACCTTTTGTTTTTGAGCTACGTAAACCTTCAACAATTGATCCTGATAAAAAATATCCTGCTTTGTTTTTAATGCATGGAATGGGGAGCAATGAACAAGATCTTCTCTCATTAGTAAAAGGCTTAGAGGATATATTTTATATTTTTAGTATTCGTGGTCCAATAGCACAGCCACCAGGGTATGCCTTTTTTACGATAGAAGGTTATGGCAAACCGCACAGAGAAGTATTCGACCAAAGCATTGGTCAACTTACAAATTTTCTTGATTATGCTTCGCACAACTATCCGATTGATCAAGAAAACATCTATTTACTAGGATTCAGCCAGGGAGCTATCGTTTCGATGACTTTAGGGCTTTCATTAGGAGAAAGAATTAAGGGCATTGTTGCATTGAGCGGGTATATTCCTAATTTCGTAAAAGAGGAATATGAAATCCAATCAGTCAAAAATCTTTCAATCTTCATTTCGCATGGGGAACATGATCCTGTGTTGCCGTATCAATGGGGTGTAGAAAGCAAGGAGTTTTTCGAAAAACATGGAGCGAATGTGTACTTTCATTCTTATCCGGAAGGACATACCGTTTCATTACAAAATTATCGTGATTTTATGGAATGGATCACGAACGATCTAAAAAATGGAGGAAATAGAAATGGAAAATAAATTTGAATTAGGAAGTTTAATTATTAGAGTGGTATTAGGTATTACATTTTTTATTCATGGACTTGTGAAGTTTCAAGATGGAATTGAAAACACTGTTGGATGGTTTGAGAGCATTGGACTTCCAGGTGTTTTAGCATATGGAGTAGCAATTATTGAGCTTGTTGGTGGCATTATGTTAGTCCTTGGATTATTTAGTCGAATCGTATCAATTTTAATTGCTATCGTAATGGTTGGGGCAATTTTTACAGTAAAGCTTGAAGTAGGTTTTTTAGGTAATGGTCAAATGGCAGGCTCTGAATTAGATTTAGCATTTCTTGCTATGGCTGTGATGCTTGCTATCACTGGTTCAAAGGCATTTGCACTAGATCAATTGATTTTTAAAGGGAAAGATAAATAATTAAGTAAAAAAGCATTACCTTGTCAGGTAATGCTTTTTTATTTGAATTCCACATTAATAATGACAACTTCGGATCTTGTTCCAAGTCTAAGCGGAGGTCCCCATGTACTAAACCCAGACGATACGATCGAATGCATGTCACCTTTTTTCAACAAGCCATAATCATTTTCATACAACATGCCAGTAATCAGATTTCCAGGAAACACTTGACCTCGATGCGTATGTCCCGACAATATTAAGTCGATTCCGTTAGCCGCCGCATCATCTAGTTCATTCGGTTGATGGTCTAGCATAATCATCGGTTTTGTTGAATCAAGCGATGAAACAAGCCTCTCAATGTCGACACGATTTTTATCTGTATCATCATTTCTTCCTATTATATAGATCTCATTTTCAATCATGGTCACTTCATCTGTTAAAATCTCAATCCCAAGCTTCTCCATTTCTTCGACAATTTTTTCGTTATCGCTTCCGTAGTAATCATGATTTCCAAGGGTAGCATAAACGCCAAGTGGTGCATCAATTTTTTTCATCACTTCACCCATGTTTTCCTTTAAAAAAGGCTCAATGTGATCATCGATGAGATCACCGGGGAGCAACACAATATCTGGACGAGTTTCTTCTACTAAATGGACGAATTTTTGAAGATGGTTTTTACCAACAATACTACCAAGATGAAAATCAGACGCCATTAATACTTTCAAATCATCCCGTTCGACATTTTCTTCGATCGAGATATTATAGGTTTGAACAACGGGATTCCATGCGTAGAAAGTTCCGAAACTGAAGATTAGGATATACACCGTAATCACCCCAAACCCAATCGCCCTCATTCCTTTCTTTTTAAATAAGTAGAATAATAGGGCTGCAATTGGTAAAAGGATAAGTCCAAATCCTGCTAGGATAAGCCAGTAGTATCCAACAGTCTGTAGAATTGCAGATGATGTAGAATAACCAACAAAAATAGATAATGATAATATCAGAATGACTAATATGTATGTCTTTTTATGTCGAAATAAAAATGCGTGTTTGAGCCATACCCATCCCATATACCCAAAAAAGAAGCTCATACCACAATAAAGCAAAAGAAATAGGAGTATCGCAATAATAAACATAGTTCGAATAGCCCTTTCCATTAAAAGTAATTCCTATTATAGTAGTATAATTGAAACTAATCCTTACGTCTTTAATTTTGCTTACTTTTGTAAATATAATGTGGTCATAATTTAGAAGGATGTTACGTATTTTATAAGAGTTTGTAAAAACGGTGTACAGGCTGATGTGTAAGGGGATACATAAGTTGTAAGAAAATTTCGGGGTTTTCTAGAACTGTTGACATTTTAGAGAAACGTAGTAAAGTATGTAAATGTACTCCGATTGTAAATTTAATTACATTTGTTAATAATTTGTTCATAATTCGTTGATACAATGTTTATTAGGCTTTTGGATATTGAAATAATTTTTGTTTAGATTGAAGGTAGGTGCAATCATGAAAAAGAACATTCTGAAACGTGGTCAAAATATCTTCTCTAGTTTTTTTGGCTTTTTCTTGTTAGCAGTGTTATTCCTGTGGATGAAAACATATATTGCGCAAATAACAGAGTTTAACTTAAGTATTGATAATTCATTACAGACATTTTTATTATTTTTGAATCCACTCGGATCGGCTTTATTCTTTTTAGGACTTGCATTTTTAGGTAAAGGAAAAAAGAGATATAGACGACTTCTTATTATCTATTTTCTAATGTCTTTCCTTTTATACGCGAATATTTTATATTACCGTTTCTTTAGCGACTTTATTACATTGCCAACATTGTTCCAAACACAAAACTTTGGTGATGTAAGTGGAAGTGTTGTTTCACTTTTAAAACCATATGACTTCTTGTTCTTTGTTGACTTTTTCGTATTAGTAGCACTTGTGCTATTTAAAGTCGTAAAAGTTGAAACGACAACTAGCTTGAAAGGTTTAAAAGTAGCTGCATTATTTGCGTTTTCGATCCTAATTTCAGCAGTTAACCTTACACTTGCTGAGGCTGATCGTCCACAGCTTTTAACACGTGGGTTTGACCGCCATTATATTGTGAAATATTTAGGTATGTACAACTATACAATTTATGATGCTGTGCAAAGTACAAAGGCTTCAACTCAAAGAGCACTAGCGGATAGTAACGACAGCATTGAAGTTATTAACTATACGAAGGCAAACTATGCCGAGCCAAATCCTGAGTATTTTGGAGCAGCTAAAGGGATGAACGTTATTTATCTTCATCTTGAGTCTATCCAAAACTTCTTAATCGACTACAAGTTGCATGGTGAAGAAGTAACACCATTCCTTAACTCATTAACAAGGGATCAAAATACACTGTATTTTGATAATTTCTTCCATCAAACAGCTCAAGGTAAGACAGCTGATGCGGAGTTTATTCTTGAAAACTCATTATATGGTCTTCCACAAGGATCTGCTTTTACAACAAAAGGCTTGAACACATATCAAGCGGCACCAGCCATCCTTGGACAGCAGGGTTATACTTCTGCAGTATTCCATGGTAACTCAGGTAGCTTCTGGAACCGTAATGAAATATATAAATCATTTGGTTATAATCACTTCTTTGATTCAAGCTTTTATCAAATGAATACAGAAGATTTAGCTGAATATGGATTAATGGATAAACCATTTTACGAGCAATCAGCAGATTTATTAGATACTTTACCACAGCCGTTTTATACAAAATTTATTACAGTAACGCATCACTATCCATATCGGATTTCTGATGAGGATGCAACGATAGCACCTCATACAACTGGTGATCGTTCCGTTGATCGATATTTCCAAACTGCGCGATATGCTGATGAAGCATTAGAGCAATTCTTTAATGATTTAAAAGAAAAAGGATTGTACGATAATTCGATTATCATTATGTATGGTGACCATTATGGTATTTCTGAAAACCATAATAAGGCCATGAAGCAAGTCTTAGATAAAGAAGAAATTACAGCATTTGATAATACTTCCCTTCAACGTGTGCCATTGTTTATTCGTGTTCCCGGTATGGAAGGTGGAGTACAGCACCAATATGGTGGACAAATTGACCTTCTTCCAACACTCTTACACTTGCTTGGAATTGAGACAAAAGATTATGTACAATTCGGATCAGATTTACTGTCTGAGCAACATGATCAAGTAATTCCATTCCGTAATGGTGATTTTGTAAGTCCAACGATTACTCAAGTCGATGGTAAGTTTTATGATTCAGTAACAGGTGCAGAAATTTCAGAAGACCAGCTAGAAACTGCGAAAAAGCTTCAGGACATTGTTGAAGAAAAATTAGGAACTTCTGATAAGGTTGTAAATGGTGACTTGTTACGATTCTACACGCCAGAAGGATTTGAGCCAGTTATTCGTTCAAATTACAATTATTTGATTGATGATGAGGATTCAGCTCAATAATTAGAGGAAAGCTAGCTAAGGATGTTCTTAGGTAGCTTTTTTGGTGGGAGTGCAGATTTTTGGGCAAGATAGAGAATATGGACAGGTTCTTACGTATTTGCAATAGAAGTAAGGAGAAGTATTAATGGATAAGAGTAAACATACAGGTGACTGGAGATACAAGGTTGCCAAAAGAGAAGCAATGATTGGAATAGGTTTAGCTGTTTTTAATTTCCTATGGTGGTATGGCTTTGCATATGGATTAGGTTCAAAGCCTGTTTCCGAATATACATATATTGCTGGAATGCCAAGTTGGTTTTTTTATAGCTGTTGTGTTGGTTTTCTAGTTGTTGTCTTTTTATTAATTATACTAGTAAAAACGGTCTTTAAAGAGGTACCGTTTGATGTGGATGAGGAAGAGGATTCATTATGAATTGGGAAGTTATGATTCCGTTCCTAGGTTTATTGGTCATTATCTTTTTTGTCGGAATTTATGCAGCCCGCCATCTGAAGAATAGCTCCGGATTTCTTCAAGATTATTTTTTGGGAAGCCGTGAACTAGGTGGTTTTGTTCTTGCGATGACAATGGTTGCTACCTATGGAAGTGCTAGTAGCTTCATAGGTGGCCCTGGTGCTGCCTACACAATTGGTCTTGGGTGGGTTCTTTTGTCCATGATTCAAGTGGTCACAGGCTATTTTGTTTTAGCGGTTCTAGGGAAAAAATTTGCGATTGTTGCGCGTAAAATAAATGCAGTCACACTTATTGATTTTTTAAAGGTCCGTTATAACTCGAAGTGGGTTGTTTTACTTTCAGCGGGCAGTATTATCGTCTTTTTATTTGCCTCAATGATTGCCCAATGGGTCGGGGGAGGTAGGCTGATTGAGTCCTTAACAGGTTTGTCTTATACAAGTTCATTGTTTATCTTTGCTGTTTCTATTTTAGTTTATGTGACAATTGGTGGATTCAGGGCTGTTGCTCTAACAGAGACTATTCAAGGGATTATCATGTTTGTTGGTACCTTAATTATCCTAATCGGGACAATAATTGCTGGTGGCGGGATCCCAGCAATTATGGATGAACTTATAGCGGTAAATCCAAATCTCGTATCACCGTTTGGACATGATGGTTCCCTTACTCCAATCTATTTATCTTCATTTTGGATTCTTGTAGGGGTAGGAGTTGTTGGATTGCCACAGATTGCTGTACGAGCGATGTCTTATAGGCATGCAAAAGCCATGCACCAAGCGATGATTATCGGAACCATTGTCGTTGGATTTATCATGCTAGGCATGCATTTATCAGGTGTATTTGCAAGAGTGATCATTCCAGGGATTGAAGTCCCTGACACGGTTATGCCATTGCTTGCAATGGAGGTATTACCGCCCTGGTTAGCTGGAATTGTTCTGTCTGCACCGATGGCGGCGATTATGTCTACTGTTAACTCTTTATTATTAATAGTAGGCTCTTCAATTGTAAAGGATGTGTATTTGAATTACATAAAACCGGATGCAACAGAACATGCTGTAAAAAGAATAAGTATGAGTGTTACAGGACTTGTAGGTCTTCTTGTGTTTGTCCTTGCCATCAATCCCCCAGATTTATTGATCTGGTTAAATCTCTTTGCATTCGGTGGACTTGAGGCAGCGTTTATATGGCCGGTTGTACTTGGGTTATATTGGAGGAGAGGAAATAAGTACGGAGCCATCTCATCCATCCTTGTTGGAGTGGGTAGCTATATTCTCATCCATACAACGAATCCGGAACCTTTTGGCATGCATTCTGTTGTCTTGCCAGTATTTTTCTCGCTTATTACTTATATCGTCGTAAGCTTACTGGTGAAGGAAAAAAATCTAGAACATTTACGTAATATTGATGCGAAATTTTCATAAACGACAAGTGCCCAGCGCTTGTCTTTTTTTTATGATAGCCGAATAGAATATTGCAATGATACTATGTTAACAAAAGGGGCTTGTAAGATTTACCATATTTAATGAAAAGGAGTTCCCCTGTGAAGATTTTAATCGCAATAGATTCTTTTAAAGGAAGCATATCTTCGCTTGAAGGTAGCAAAGCTATCGCTTTAGGGATAAAAGAAGCTATGGTGGCAGAATTAGATGACGGGTTAAACCATTTTTCCAACATTGTCCAACAGGCGATGGGTATTGATATTCATTCCTTTCCAGGAGCAGGGGCAGGTGGTCTAGGAGCTGCTCAATGACATTAGAGGAAGCAATGGATACTAAATAAACGTTTGAAAGCTTAAAATCAGCATCCAGCCAAATTTTTCGATTAATAAAGGCAGTTAGGGGATGAATGTAAAATACAAAACCCCCACAAATTGTGGGGGTTATCCTCTATAAACACTATCACATGTATTAGCCTCTGGTTCATAATAACAATGATTTTTAAATTGTCCTGCAAATGGTTGACCATACCATGTAGGCGGACACGGTGCATAAGGGTTAAAATACCAAAGAGAATACTTGGAGGGATGTTGTCTCCAATGGATTAATGTTTGTCTAGCTAATTTTTTTTCAACTTCTCTTGCTGGATTATAAAATAAATTCCCTTTTTGTACGGCCTCAAACGAAAAATTTCCTCCTTGCGTCTGAAAAATCACATCCCTGATTGACCTTACATCTTTAAAATCTAAACAATCTGCTACTGCTCGATTTACTATAACATTACCAACCATCAGCATCCCTTGTCGACCTTCAGCTTCTGCTTCAGCCCTCATCATCCTCGCCACTAAATTGACGTCGTTTTCTGTATATTTAACTCTTGCCATTTATCATCACCTCTAAAAGCATTGTATGAAAACCACCTCAAAAAATGTCGCTTTTAAATAAATTTTATCTTGATTTTCTAATTTAGATTATTTAAGGCAACTGGAAAAAGTGAAACTTTTATCCGATAGTAATCGTAAATATGTCAATGACTGTGAAAAAAGACTAAATCAGTAAGAATGTAAGTGCTTAATAGAATATTGTCATAAGGAGTTGCTGAATTGAGTGTTTTAAAATTAGAAAAACAATTATCTCCCGCATTCCCAATAATACGATTGATCACTGAAACCATAACCAACATTATAGGATTATTCATCCTAGGAGTATTTTTTTGGTTGAATCATTATTTTTCATGGCCTACATGGGCGTTTTGGATTTTGGTTGCTTTACTTGTGATCGCCGTACTTGGTACGATATGGTCATTTATCGAACCGACGTTACTTTATCGAAACTGGAGTTATCAATTTAACGATGAATACCTTCAACTTCGTTATGGTGTTTTAACAAAAGAATGGGTCACCGTTCCGATGACGAAAATACAGTCGGTTTCAACAAGTCAAGGTCCCATTATGAAAAAGTATCATACCCGCTCAATTAAAGTAGAGACAATGGGTTCTTCCCATACCATTCCTGCTCTGGAAGAGCATGTAGCTCTGGAGCTAAGAGAGAGATTAGCAGAATATGCAAAGCTAAAGGAAGTGGATGAATAATGCGCTATCATCCACTCAGTATTGGTTTTCGAATCTATCAATTCATAAAAAGTAGTTTTCTAGTAATATTGTTTCTATTTGTCTTAAAAAGGGATTCGGATTCTTGGTTTTTTGTATATGGACGATATGCTTTTCTGTTATTTGTTGTATTGGGGCTGTTTCACATTGTGGCAAGTTGGTTTGTAGAGAAATATGAGTGGAAGGATCGTACATTCCACATTCATAAAGGAATTTTTGTGAGACGGACGAGTACCATCCCGTTTTCAAAAATCCAAAATATAACGAGAAAAACATCCGTCTTTCATAAAATCTTTGGACTAACTTCCCTGACCTTTGAAACGGCAATGGATGGGGAGGATGATTCCATCCAATTCGAGGTATTAACGAAGGAACATGCCGATTATTTGATTGATTTAATTCAGCCTAATAAGCATCCGGAAGTCACTCAAGAACATGAAAACGAAGATTCAGAACAGGAAACCGTTCAAGTAATGAGTCGTAAGGTTCATTTTATACCAGAGAAGAAAGATTTGTGGAAGGCAAGCTTTACATCTTTAAGTTTCCTCGCAATTATTCCGATCGTTTTTGGTGGGCTAGATTATTTGGAACCATTTTTACCTGATTCCGATCAGTTCGAGGGCATCTTTAAAGTGTTATTGGCAAGTAAATGGCTTTTTGTCATACTCATTATTTTGGCAGTAATCATTGCTATTATTTTTGGTGTTGCAAGGACATTCATTCGTTATGGCAAATATGAAATTTCATCTGATGAAAGTTATATCTATATTGATCGAGGAGTACTCGATGAAAGTTATTTTGCGATTGAAAAGATGAAAATTCAGGGCTTAGAAATGAAGCAAACATGGATGAAACGAATTTTTGGGTTAGCAGAAGTGAAATTAATCAGTTCAGCCAATCCGAATAAAGGGGATGGATCTATCAATGTGAACTCCCTATATCCATTTTTACCAGTCCATAAGGCATTTGAGTTAATTGAGGAAATGCTCCCAATCTATCAGTTGAATGAGATCAAATTAGAAAGGCTACCGCGCAAATCCTTATGGGTAAAATTATTGAAACCAAGCTGGTTCTGGCTACTGGCAACGATTGGCTTATTCTATTTTAAACCTGAGCTTTTTGGTATTAGCAAGATATGGTGGGTCTTGTCCGTTGTTTTACTATGTTTGATTATCTATCTCCGAATACTTGACTTTCTTCACACACGATATGCTGTGAAGGAAGACCAAGTACAATGGTGGCATGGTGGTCTAACGAGTCGGATGTTTATCACAAAACGAAGACAAGTAATTGAAATGTCTTATTCACAAACAAGATTACAAAGGCTGTTCGAGGTAGCATCCATTACAACGATGAATCGTTCAACGCCGACACATATGGAAACCATTCAAGATATTCCATTATCATTTGCTCTTACCTTTGAAAAATGGTATTTGAAGCGTCAGGAGGAAGTGGAAGTGGTGGAAAGCAACGGGGCCAATCCCACTGTGCCAAAATAATTGCACGGTGGGGATAGCCCCCTTTTTTACATTCGAGTAAAAGGAATGGATTCTTATACGAAGCAAGTAGGTTTTTATTATTCTATTAATCTAATACCTGGTTATCATTATAGTTCCTTTTTTTTATCTTCCAAACGACGCTAACTACTGCAATAAGCCATAGGGCTCCAAGAATGATATACGTGTAAAGGCTTGCGATTTGTGAAACATCTAATGCTCCTAATAGAGTCCTGATATTCGTCAAAATAATAATTCCACCCACAAGTGTTCCTAATAAGTTGGTCGGAATAATTTTGACTAACCACGCTGCAATTGGAGCGGCGATGATCCCACCGATCATTAGCGCAAGCACCCATTGGAAATTAATATTCGACCAGCCTAATGTTAAAAGAAAACCAAGTGTAGATGAAACCGCTATGGCAAATTCACTTGTATCAACTGAGCCGATTACTTTTCTTGGCTCCATTTTATTACCCGTCAATAATACGGGAGTAGCAATTGGGCCCCATCCACCACCTCCTGTTGCATCGAAAAAACCAGCAATAAAGCCGAGCGGAACAAACTGTTTTTTGGACCATTTCTTATTTGAGGCTTTTCTATTGGAGTTAAACTTAAAGAGGAATTTATAAATGACAAAAACACCTAATATTAATAAGAATATGGATACGTATGGCTTTATAATATCGCCAGGAATACTACTTAAGAAACATGCTCCTAAAAAAGCACCAATTGAGCCAGGTATAATTAATTTGTACACAACTTGTTTATCTACATTACCAAATTTAATGTGAGATACACCAGAGGCTGCTGTTGTTACAACCTCAGCCATATGAACGGATGCAGATGCAACAGCTGGTGCAATTCCAAACATCAGTAATAATGAAGTAGATGTAACCCCATATGCCATACCTAAAGAGCCATCAACTAACTGTGCGACTAACCCTATAAAAGCAAGTAAAATCAACCTTTTCACATAAATCTCTCCTTTTTCTAACAATCCTGAATAGACTAGAAATGAATATAAATAATTTCGAATAGTTGACTAATCTAATCAAGTTTCTAACCTAAGATATGATGTATTCTCTAGGTGGGTACTTTATCCAAAAAAATATTGCCTGATTTTATTAAAAGGGGAGATCGTAAATGAAGGTTTCAAGTAGGGGAGAGTATGCATTGCGAGCGTTAATTTGTCTGGGAGCAAAAGGAAATCAGTTAATAAATATAGAGGAAATTGCAGAGAAAACCCTTGTACCGGTTTCTTACTTAGAACAGATTCTCCTGCAATTAAAAAGAAATGGATATGTCCAAAGCAAAAGGGGTGTTAACGGAGGTTACAAATTGAGTAGAAACCCGAATGACATTATCATTGGAGAAGTCATTAGAAACTTAGAAGGACCACTAGCACCTATGGGATGTGTAAGCATTACCTCCTATGAAAGTTGTCCATTAGAAGCAGGGTGTTTACTAAAACCATTATGGGCACTAATTCGCGATAAAATTGCAGAATTATTAGACCATACAACGCTTAATGACTTATTAGAGGGGAATATATAGAGTCAATAACATATTTAACAAATAAATGACGTTTTTGTGAAAAAAACGTTGAAAACAGTAATTAGATAGTTGACAATTGTATGAAAAAAATGGTAATCTTCAAGAGCACTAATAAAATTTTACAAAGGAGGGAAAGGACAATGAGAGATTTAAAGACGCGTAACCTAACTAACAAGTATATACATTGTCCATACCTTATATTTGTAGGATTATAGATTCCTAATGCAATAAAAGGTATGGTACGCCTACTGTACCTTTCACAGAGATGCATGCTCTTTTTAGGGTATGCATCTTTTTTGTGTGGGATTTTTTAGTGAATACCCATGAAAGGGAGAAGAGACAATGTGGAAAAAACGAAGAGTATTGATTTTCAATCAGGAGTTGCTAGATAGTGGGTAGTTCGGGTCTAACAGCCGTGAAAGAGAAAGAAGGTATGAGAAATGTTTGAAGTATTAGGAAAGCTTGGCTGGTTTTTTAAAAAATATTGGTTGCAATATACGATTGCCATAGTCCTGTTAATGATTGCTACGGTGTTGGAGGTCATTCCACCATATTTACTTGGCTCCATTATCGATATTTTAACAGCTGGTGATATGACAAAGACAGTATTGGTTCAATATATTCTAATATTCGTAGCCATTATTGTTGCTGGTTATTTTTTGAATTACTTATGGCAGTATCGATTATTTGAAGGTTCGTTAAATCTTGAAAAACTAATGCGACGAAAGCTGATGCTGCAGTTTTTAAAAATGACACCTACATTTTATGAGAAGAACCGTACAGGTGACTTAATGGCACGTGCAACGAATGATTTGAATGCCGTATCGCTAACAGCGGGTTTTGGAATTATGACCTTAATCGACTCAACTTTGTTTTTGGGCACGATTATTTTTGCAATGGGCTTCATGATTTCATGGAAATTAACATTCTTTTCAATGTTACCAGTTCCGATTATGGCTGTGCTCATTCAGTATTTAGGAAAAATTGTACATGAACGATATATGAAAGCACAGGATGTATTTGGAGAATTAAATGATAATGTACTTGAGTCTGTTGCAGGTGTGAGAGTCATTCGCGCTTATGTTCAGGAAAAGAAAGATGAACAAGTCTTTGCTGATAAAAGTGAAGAAGTTTACCAGAAAAATATCCACACAGCGAAGATAAATGCTTTATTCGGACCAATTACCAAAGTTGGAACTGGTATTAGCTATGTTGTAGCACTCGGGTATGGTTCATTTCTTGTAGCAAATGGCGAAATGACAGTTGGTCAGTTAGTTACATTTAATGTTTATCTAGGTCTTGCGGTTTGGCCAATTTTTGCGATTGGTGAGCTTATAAACGTGATGCAGCAAGGAAATGCTTCACTTGATCGTGTACAAGAAACACTTAATTATGAAGCAGATGTAAAAAGTACTAATACCCCTGTTGCCATTTCAACACCGAGTAACATTGGATTTGATGATTTAATGTTCCAGTATCCAACGAGTCAGGTGAAAAACCTACAGAAGATAACCCTCTCACTAAGAAAGGGAGAAACACTTGGTATTGTAGGGAAAACAGGTGCGGGAAAAACAACATTTTTACGACAATTACTACGTGAATATCCATTACAAGAGGGTCAACTCAGTATTGCTGGAATTGACATTGCGTCACAAACAAAGGAACAAATACTTGATTGGATTGGATATGTTCCACAGGATCATGTGTTATTTTCACGTACGATTCGAGAAAACATTTTGTTTGGTAAAGAAGATGCTACAGATGCTGAAATAGAGAAGGCCATCCACTTAGCATACTTCAAAAAAGACTTGGAAATCTTACCAAGAGGGCTTGAAACACTTGTAGGTGAAAAAGGAGTATCCCTTTCTGGAGGACAAAAGCAACGCGTGTCCATTGCACGTGCGCTTATCAAAGATCCCGAAATTTTAATCCTAGATGATTCTTTATCTGCGGTTGATGCGAAAACAGAGGCACGAATTATCGAAAACATTCAGAACGAGCGAAGCGATAAAACAACCATTATTACGACGCATCGTTTATCCGGTGTTCAACATGCCGATCAGATTATCGTGCTGGATGAAGGGCAAATTACAGAACAAGGGACTCACGAAGAGCTTCTACTACAAAATGGCTGGTACAAGGAACAATTTGACCGTCAGCAGTTAGAGGAGGGCGGGGCATGAGTACAGGTAAACGATTAACAAAATATGCAATGTATTATAAAGGACCCATTTTTCTTGGATTATTTTTCTTAACGATTGCAGTCTTTACAGATCTTGCAGCTCCATTTATCGCAAAATACATTATCGATGAGTACATGGTTATCGGAAATATTGAAATTCAGCCGATTGCTTGGTTGCTTTGCTTGTATTTTATTTTAGCAATCGCAACTGCGGTTTTACGATATTTTATGTATATTTATTTACAAGTAGGGGCCAATCGAGTGATCCAAAAATTGCGTAAGGATGTATTTGGTCATATCCATACATTACCGATTCAATTTTTTGACCAACGTCCTGCTGGAAAAATTGTCGCACGAGTTACAAACGATACAGAAGCAGTTCGAAATTTATACGTGCAGGTCCTTTCAAACTTTGCGACAAGCTTTATTTCAATTGCAGGTGTATATATTGCGCTTTTCATCCTAAATTGGAAAATGGCGATGCTTGCATTGCTTATGATTCCGCTTATTTATGTATGGGCAATTTTATACCGAAAACACGCATCACAGTATAATAAGGTAATTCGTAAAAAAATTGCGGACATCAACGCAATGATTAATGAATCCATTCAAGGAATGACGATTATACAAGCCTTTCGTCGTGAAAAGCAAATGACGAAGGAATTTGATGATATGAATGATGAGCATTATGCATATGGGCGTAAATTATTGATTTTAGATTCTGCCACTTCCTTTAACCTAGTCAATACATTGCGACTCATTATGTTCACGATCTTCATTCTTTATTTTGGAACACAATCACTATCGGGTGCTGAGATTGTATCAGCGGGTACGTTGTATGCCTTTGTTGATTATTTAACGAGGCTATTTAACCCAATTACGAATGTTGTGAATCAGTTTTCACAATTAGAACGCTCACTTGTTGCAGGAAAACGAGTGTTTGATGTGTTAGATTTGAAAGGGGAAAAGGTATCAGAGGAAACAATGCCAAGATATGATGGCCATGTTGTATTCGAAGATGTCACTTTTGCCTATACAGACGATGAATATGTTTTAAAGCATCTATCGTTTGAAGCAAAGCGTGGTGAAACGATTGCCCTAGTTGGTCATACCGGTTCTGGAAAAAGTTCAATCATGAACTTACTTTTCCGATTCTATGATCCATCAATAGGCAAAATATATATCGATGGAATCGACATCACGACATTGCCCAGACAGACGATCCGAGAGCATATGGGAATCGTTCTACAGGATCCTTATTTGTTCACAGGGACTATCGCCTCGAACGTAAGCTTGAATGACCCGAAGATTACGCGAGAGAAAGTTGAGGAGGCATTACAAGCAGTTGGGGCAGAACGAGTTCTTAAGAATCTTGAAAAAGGAATTGATGAACCTGTTATTGAGAAGGGTAGTACACTTTCATCAGGCCAACGTCAGCTCATCTCATTTGCTCGAGCACTAGCTTTTGACCCTGCGATTTTAATCCTAGATGAAGCCACTTCAAATATTGATACGGAGACAGAAGAGATTATTCAACACGCGATGGAAGTTCTGAAAAAAGGTCGTACCACGTTCATAATTGCCCATCGTCTATCAACAATCAAAAATGCAGACCGCATTCTCGTATTAGAACGAGGAGTCATTAAAGAACAAGGTACCCATGATGAATTATTGGCTCATGGTGGCATTTATGCTAATATGTACCGCATGCAAGCACAATCACTATATGCGTAACTTTTATGACCACACGAGTCAAAGCTCGGTGGTCTTTTTTTATAAGCCCTTTCGTTTGATATCTCTTTCATAACTTGTGATAATAGTAGAAATACACAGATGAAAGGGGTTAGATTAATGAAGGTTTGTGTAGTTGGAGCAAATGGACAAATCGGTAAACAAGTGGTGGAGCTTTTGAAGGAAAGTAGCGAGCATACACCCATTGCAATGGTACGTAAACAAGAGCAAGTAGCCTATTTTGAAAACTTGGGTGTCGAAACAGTTTTTGCAAGTATTGCGGATAGCGTTGATAAAATTGTAGAAGCGATTTCGGGCTGTGACTCGATTGTATTTACTGCAGGGTCTGGTGGTCACACAGGTCCTGATCAAACGTTATTAATCGACCTCGATGGTGCTGTGAAAACAATTGAAGCGGCAGAACAAACAGGAGTCAAGCGCTTTATCTTGGTAAGTGCGCTAGGTGCAAACCAGCGTGATAGATGGAATGATGCTATCCGTCCATATTATGTGGCAAAGCACTATGCTGATCGAATTCTCGTACAGAGTGATTTAACCTATACCATCGTTCGACCTGGTGGCTTATTGAATGAAGAAGGTACTGGGAAGGTTGCGATTGGGGAGAATTTAACGAGAAATTCAATCCCACGTGCGGATGTCGCAAAAGTGATTGTCGCTTCCTTAACAGAGGAACGTACTTATCATCAATCCTTTGACCTTGTAAGTGGCGATGAACCAGTAGCAGATGCATTGAAAAATTTATAGGGTAAAATTTCGCTTGCGGCTTAATAGTCGCAAGCGTTTTTTATCATCACAATATAGGAAACTATTAAATTGCTGGCATTAGTCAAGTGGAATTGAAACCTTAAGTCTGAGTGAACCGATTATTTTGACACAAGTCAGGTGAAAACGCCAGCTCGAGTCCGAAAGCCCTGATGATTCTGACACAAG
>NZ_JBALOQ010000003.1:278642-280252 GCF_036962705.1 Bacillus sp. JJ1562 | reverse complement strand
TGACACAAGGTCAGTTGAAGACGCCAACTTGAGTCCGAAAGCATCGATGATTCCGACACAAGTCAGTTGAAAACGCTAGCTTGAGTCCGAAAGAGCTGATGATTCTGACACAAGTCGGTTGAAGACGTTAGCTTGAGTCTGAAAGAGCCGTTGATTCTGACACAGAATCCGATTTCAACACACAAAGTCTGAATCAAGGTTCGAGCATTAGAAATAAGTATTTATTTTTCCTGCAGAATTCACACCCAAGCCCATTTTTTTATTTGTCTGCCGGAAACACGAGCCCCATTTGGTTCCGGGCTTCGTCAAGTATTTCCATCACGGCAAGTGAGTTTTCATAAGAATTTACAGTTGACTCGAGTAACCCCTTTTTAACAAGCTCTATAAATTCCCTTGCTTCGTAGTACATAGTATGCTGCTCAGGGAGGATTGAGATATCTTCCACTCTGCCATCCCGATAGTGAATTTCTACTTTTTCAGGCGATGATATTTTATCGATGAGAATACTGCCATTTTCACCCTGAATTTCAGACGGGATATAGGAATTGGTGATTTTCGAAAACATCATCATTCCCTCCATCTCTTTGTAGTGTGCAAGAATACTACCTTCACCATCCACTCCAGAATCAAGCATCAATCCACTTGCTTTGATCAAATCTGGCCTTCCAAATAATTGCACCATCGGATACACACAGTACACGCCAATATCCATTAACGAACCATTTGAAAATTCAGGTTTGAATGCATTTAAGATCGTACCTTCCTTATAGGCATCATAGCGGGACGAATACTGGCAATAACTCGCAAAATAGCGGCGTACCGGACCGATTTTATGTAAATTCTCTCGAATGCTTGAATAAGAAGGGAGAAATCCTGACTTCAAAGCCTCCATTAAGAGCACTTGATTCTTTTTCGCAGCTTGAATCATTTCCTTTAGCTCTTTCGTATTTGAGGCCATCGGTTTCTCACAGAGAACATGCTTGCCATGATTCAATAGAATAATTGCTTGAGAGGCATGAAAGGAAGTTGGACTTGCAATGTATACTGCATCCAATACATCAGATTGTGCCATTTCTTCAATTGAAGTAAAGGTATAGGGTACTTGATATTTTTCGGCATATTCTTTTGCGCGTTCCTCAGTTCGTGAATAAACAGCAGTTAATGAAAAGTCTTCGATTGAATTTGCCGCTTCTAAAAATGCATCTGTAATCCAGTTGGTTCCAATAACTCCAAAACGAATCATAAATTTTCCTCCATATGTAAAAATAAGAACATATACTCATTATAACAAACATACACAACTTGAAAAAAATGATAAAATGGGAAAGCATAACTTTATTCAGTAGAAATCCTCTACATTTATAAGTGTGTATGAATGTAAAAAGAGGATCCAATTTCGATGTGGGTCCGAACTTTGACTGAATATAGTAAAGCCTCCGGCGGATGCCACGATTTTTCAGAGGAAATTTTCCAGCATTAACTGGCACTAAGCCCTCATGGAGGGCAAATTGCCAGTAAAAGCCTGATTCGTTCAACTAACAATCTGTGCCAAATGCATCCACAGATTGAAGTTTCACTGTATCTCGCATAAGATCAAAGACTAAGAACGC
>NZ_JBALOQ010000003.1:0-278617 GCF_036962705.1 Bacillus sp. JJ1562 | reverse complement strand
GCGCAAATACGCCAAGGCACATTTGCTTAAGGAATAGGGATGAGAAAATTGAAAGTTTTTTTTAGTTCATTACAATGGCTTGCCTTTATCATAGCTAGTTCGATTGTAGCACCAATCGCGATTGCGGCCCTTTACGGAATGGACCCGGCCCAAACCGCAAGCTTTGTTGCACGGACACTCCTTGTACTCGGATTATCGTGTTTGGTTCAAGTGTATTTTGGGCACCGTTTGCCGATTAATGAAGGGCCGGCTGGTTTGTGGTGGGGCGTATTTATTATTTATGCTGGTTTAGGACCAACCTTGTACGGATCAGGAGAAGAAACACTCCGAGCCATTGAAGCGGGTATCTTGGTAAGTGGGATTCTATTTATGCTTCTCAGCATATTTGGAATTATTGATCGACTCTCAAAGCTATTTACACCAGTTGTAACCGGGACTTATTTAATTTTACTTTCACTTCAGCTGAGTGGTTCGTTTTTAAATGGAATTTTCGGAGTGGGCTATCGTGGCGGAGAAACGGTAAATCTAAAAATCTTAGGTATTTGTGCTTTTATCATTCTTTTTACGTTTGTTTTCGCAGAAAAAGGGCCTCGAGCTTTAAGGCAGTACTCTGTCCTTATCAGCTTAGCCCTCGGCTGGATCATTTTTGCCGTCTTTGGACTAACACAGCCAATCAAAGTTACATCAAACCAGTTTATTGAAGTTCCACGTATTTTTGCCTTTGGAACTCCGGCTTTTGATAGTGGAATGATTGCTACGTCGATCCTTGTAACTCTATTACTTTTAACAAATTTAATCGCTAGTATAAGGGTTGTCGAGCAGGTGCTACAATCCCAAAACATAAAATTAGAGAAAACAAGATATCGCCCTGCAGGTTTTATGGCAGGAGTTAATCAATTGCTTGCGGGACTTTTTTCAGCGGTTGCGCCTGTACCGATCTCGGGAGCTGCAGGTTTCATCGCGACTACGAAAATTAATACAAGACTTCCTTTTATTGTTGGTAGTTTTATCTTAGTTGGGATTAGTTTTTTTCCTAAAATCATGAACTTTGTTTCAGGATTGCCAGCACCAATTGGCTATGCAACGGTATTTATTATTTTCGCAAATCTCATGTTACCGGCATTAGCTGCATTTGAAAGTCTGTTTAATAAAAGTCGTTCTCGAATGATTATTGTTTTTTCGCTATTCGTTGGAGTAGGGTCGATGTTTGTGCCTTCAAGTGCTTTTAGGGATGTGCCTCCAATATTAACGTCAATTTTAAACAATGGACTCGTTCTTGGAACAATTGCCGCCATCTTGATTGAACAGACGGTCATTAGGCTTGGCTCGAAAAAGAGAGAAAGAGCCTAGTCGAAAGGCAGACACCTATGCTACTATAAAGGAAAAAACTGTAATGAGCAATTTGCTTTTGGCTAAACTGTTGAAGGTTAATAGAGGTGACTTGATGGATACGGTAAAAATGTATACGGCTTTTACGAAAAAAGCCTTTATGAGATCGGCCGCCTATCGATTTGATGTGTGGACAAGGCTAGTCTCAAATATCATCTTTCTATTAATGTGGATGTCGATTTGGTATGCGCTGTATGCTGGTAAAGAAGAAGCGAGTGGAATTTCTTTAACAGCCATGCTTACTTATGTTGTCGTTAGCCAGTTTTTAACGGCAGTAAATGGTGCTGGAACTCCATTATGGGAGCTACAAGAAAAGGTTCGAACAGGCGACATCGCGCTCGAATTAATGCGACCATTTGATGTGCCATTAAGATATTTGTTTGCCGATTTTGGTAGTGTCGCATTTTATATGGTAACCGCTTTAGTACCGTTATATATTCTCTTGTTTTTCTTTGTTGATCTGAGCTTGCCAACCTCATGGCAAACGTGGATTTTATTTGTTATTTCAGGGTTTTTAGGTTTTCTTATCCGGTACTGTATCGAGCTGACATTTGGCTTATTTACGTTTTGGCTCATTGAAACGGGGGGAATCGAGGATGTTTTTTATTTTTCCGTTTCACTTTTATCGGGATCTGTCATTCCGTTGTGGTTCTTCCCAGGATGGTTGCAAACGTTTGCGGAATATTTACCTTTTCAAGGAATCTATTTTATTCCGAATGCTATTTTCATAGAAGAAATTTCAGGTAAAGCTGTCTTTCTATCGATTGGCATTCAGTTATTTTGGGTGGCAGTGTCTTATGGAATCCTCCGCTTTGTTTGGCGCAAAGCTTCAAACAAAGTGATTGTGCAGGGAGGGTAATCATGAAAAAACTAATTGATTACATACAATTGTATTTTCGACTTGTCGGAGCAGGTGTCCGTGCCCAAATGCAGTATCGCTTTGCATTTATTATGCGCATTGTCGGAATGATCGCAGCTTACACAGGTACTGCAGTGACGATGTGGATCATGCTCTATCAATTTAAAGAGCTCGGAAAATGGAATTTCTATGAGCTGCTCTTTTTATTTGCACTTGCTGTGTTGTCATGGGGGTTTTGTATTATTCTATTTTTCCATTTCCGAAGCTTGGATACGTATATTGTGAATGGAACCTTTGACCGGTTTCTCGTTCGACCAATCAATCCATTCTTCCATTTTATGGCGATGAAATTTGATATTGGGGCAGCGGGTCAGTTCATTTTTAGTATTATGGTCTTTATATGGGTGAGCAATGCCCTTGATATTCATTGGCAAATTGGAAAAATCCTATTTTTACTAGGGGCGATAATCGGAGGGATATTAGTTCAGGGTGGGCTACTCGTTTTTATTTCGGCAATTGCCTTTTGGACGACAAAATCAGAACGCTTTTATTGGGTCGTGATGTTTCCAGCCCGAAATTTAACGAACTATCCACTTTCCATTTATCCAAAACTGGTTCAATGGGTAACGGCGTTTGTCATTCCATTTGGGTTCGTGAACTACTTCCCGGCAGCTGTGATTTTAGATAAAGAAACACCCTATTTTCCATCCTATATTGGGTATTTAACACCGCTTGTGGGAATCGTATTTTTTACAATTGCGTATAATGTGTGGATGCTTGGTCTAAGTCGATATAAAAGTGCTGGTTCTTGATATAAGGGGGTTCTTGTCTTGGCTATTATTGAGGTTGAAAATCTAAGGAAAGAGTTTAAGATTGCAAAAAGAGAGACCGGTTTCGTTGGGGCTTTAAAAAGTGTTGTAAATCGGCAATTTGAAACGAAGGAAGCGGTTATAGATATTTCATTTTCGATTAAAAAAGGGGAAATGGTTGGATATATTGGACCAAATGGAGCGGGGAAATCAACGACGATAAAAATGCTAACTGGGATCCTTGTACCATCAAGTGGATCGATCCGAGTAAACGGGATTATCCCGTATGAAAATCGTAAAGAAAACGCGAAAAACATTGGTGTTGTGTTCGGTCAAAGGACGCAGCTTTGGTGGGATCTGCCGACTATTGAATCGTTTGAATTGTTAAAGGAAATATACCGAGTCCCTGATGGGCGTTATAAAGAAAATATGGATACTTTTGCAGATATCTTGGGATTAAGTGAGTTTTTGAATACACCGGTTCGCCAGCTTTCACTAGGTCAACGAATGCGAGCAGATATTGGTGCATCCCTTTTACATGATCCAGATATTTTGTTTTTGGATGAACCAACTATTGGTCTTGATGTCGTTGCGAAAGAGAAAATGCGCGAATTTATTCAAGAAATCAATAAGCTTCGAAATGTAACGGTGATTTTAACGACCCATGATATGGAAGACATTGAAAAGCTTTGTAAACGAATGGTCCTGATTGATCATGGCCAAAAGGTGTATGATGGCGATATTGCTGCGGTTAAATCGCGCTACGGAAAAATGCGGACTTTGATTGTTGATGTTGAGGAAAATGGGATTGACTTACAGGTTTCAAACGGGGAAATCTGCAAAGTGGAAGGGAACCGCAAGTGGATCCGGTTCAATCGAGATGATCATTCCGCATCTGATGTGATATCCCAAATTACCCAGACACATAATATAACGGATTTGACAGTAGAAGAGCCAGAAATTGAGTCAATCATCAGCCGTATTTATCAAGAAGGCTTTGCGAGGGAAGAAGTTGCTGTGAAAGTTTGATATTTTGAGATGTAAAAGCCCTACGAAGTGTCATTTCGTAGGGCTAATTTATGCGCTATGGACGTTATTTTATTCTTATGGTCATTAGACAGTGCTTATGGCCATTATTTTAATTCTATGGCTATTAACCCTACTTCTATGGCCATTAGCATAAAGATGAAACAAAACACATTTTAGAAAAACAAATACGCCATTCCAACAATAATTGGTAAGGTAATAAGCGTACGTTGTAAGAAAAGAATCACTAAGTCTAGAAACGAAAGAGGCAATTTAGAACCTAGTATTAAGCCACCGACTTCGGACATGTAGATTAACTGAGTGATCGAAACACCAGCAATGACAAATCGAGTTAGATCGTTCTCGATGCCTGCCCCAATAATTGAGGGGAGGAACATATCGGCAAATCCGATGACCATTGTTTCAGACGCAGCAACCGCTTCAGGGACCTGTAATAAGGTGAGAATCGGTACGAACGGAGCTCCAAGATATTTAAAGATTGGAGTGAATTCTGCAATAATAAGTGCGATTGTTCCGATTGCCATTACGATTGGAACAACGCCCATCCACATATCTAATACGTTTTGCATGCCGCCTTTTAATACTTTAGTAAAGTCACCACTTTTTCTCGCTTGGATGACCGCATTTTCCATTCCCCACTGAAACCGACTTTTATTTGCAGGGATGGTTTCGTCCGCCTTTTGTGTTGTACCTTCATAATACGTATCAGGCTTTCTTGATAATGGTGGAATTCTTGCAGTAATAATCGCAGCAACCAAGCCTGCTAAAAGAATCGTAAGATAAAACTGTCCAAACATACTTTCCAATCGCATTTGGGCTAAAATAACGACTGTAAATGTAATGGAAACAACAGAGAAGGCTGTTGCGACGATTGCTGCTTCCCTCTTTGTATAATAGCCTTCCTCATATTGTTTGTTTGTAAGAAGAATACCAACAGTTCCATCACCTAACCATGAAGCAACGGCATCAACAGATGACCGTCCAGGTAATCTAAAAAGTGGGCGCATCACCTTTGTGAGCAATGCTCCGAATAGCTCTAGTAGACCAAAATCAAGTAATAATGGTAAGAACAATCCTGCAAATAAAAATACGGAAAATAAAACAGGAATTAAATCGAAAAGCAAAGTCCCACCTGTTGCATCCGACCAAATCGCAGATGGACCAAGCTTGAATAGAGTCATAATCGCAAAAATCATCCCGAGTAATCTAGCAACAACCCAAACAGGAACTACATAAAATAGCCCAGAAAAGAAAGGGGATTTTGTAAGAAATGCTGGTTTAAAAAATACTGTCATAACGGAAATAATCCCAGTAATCGTGATTAATCCAGTCATTATATATGGAATCGAATCACCTAATAAATCTTGAACAATACCTGCCAAGATGGCCACAGTGATTGTAAAGTTACCATTAAATTGAAACGGAACAATAAATAAAATAATTCCGATCAAGGAAGGAATAATAAATTTTAAATAATCAACGAATGCTGGTTTGTCTTGTTGTTTTTGTACTGCCATTGTTGTTTCACCTCAAAAATTCTAAAAAGTCACAAACCCTACTTTATAATAAATTACATAAAAATGCGAGGTCTTTTTAAATAAAAATGCTTCCAATTGCATAAAAATACTATTCAGAAAAAACGATTAACTTTATTCAGCACTGTGGCCGAATAAAGTTAAAGCCTCCGACGGATGCCACAGATTTTCAAAGGAAGTTTTTCGAGCTTGCTCGAAAAAATCTGGGCGCAAATACGCCTTGGCGTATTTGATTATTACCAGCTTTTTTTGTAGCATCCCCAACCAAAACTAAACAATATTGGGGAATACTAAAAAGAAAGGAGTGAATACCGATGAAAAAACGCCAAAACAAGCAAGTGCCAACAATTGCTGTTGGAATGGACTCAGAAGATGAATTGCAAGAAGAGGCAACAATGGAAGAAATTGAAAAGGGCGACTACACACAGGTCACAAACTTCTCATATGACGAGTATGATCCAAGCTAAAATGAAAAAGCATTATCACATCGGTGATGATGCTTTCTTATTTTGCGGTAATAAAACCCAAGTTTTGGGATTCCCTTTATAAGACAACCTCTATAATGATAAAATTGTAGTATACTTAGATAATGGTCTTATTGTGGTAGATTCATAAACTAGGAGAATGATGATGTTACAGAAACTCAACAAAAAATTAGAAAAACTCATGCCACTTATTACACCAACAAGTGTAGTATTGGGTGTTTTACTAACTGCATACTTAGCTCCTTTTTCATATTTAGTACCGTGGATTTTTGCATTCATCACTTTTTCTGGAGCGTTAAGTTCAAGTTTTAGTTCAATAAAAAGAGCAATCACACATCCATTTCCAATCTTGATTGCTCTTTTTACATTACATTTAATCATGCCTGCATGGGCTTGGGTTGTTGGGCATTTAACCTTTCCCGGTGATAGCTTTACGATCACTGGAATTATTTTGGCAGTAGTTATTCCAACTGGAATTTCAAGCTTTATCTGGGTTGCGATGAAGCACGGAAATATTGCATTAACACTATCCATCATTTTAATCGATACATTGATTTCACCATTCGTTGTGCCGTATAGCTTAAAGTTATTTGTCGGCAGTAATGTTGAAATGGATGTTCTCAGTATTATGCAGGGTCTCTTCTTCATGGTTGTGCTACCCTCTATTCTTGGTATGCTCGTTAATAATTTTACGAAAGGCAAATGTACAAAAACTCTTAGCCCGAACTTGGCGCCTTTTTCAAAGATTGGTCTTGGAGTCGTAGTCATGATTAATAGTGCCGAAATAGCACCCTATTTACAAAATGTTAACCTAAAACTGATTATGATCAGTGCCGTCGTTTTCTTTATTTCGTTTTGTGGTTATTTACTCGCATGGGGAATCGGTCGTCTTATGAAGCAAGAACCAGACGTCATTATAGCCCTAATCTTTACAGGCGGTATGCGCAATATTAGTGCGGGGGCAGTCATTGCAATTACGTTCTTCCCAGCGGAAGTTGCCGTCCCAGTCGTTGTCGGAATGCTGTTCCAGCAACTATTGGCTTCGATTTACGCTCTGTTTATAGATCGTGTATATTCATTTGAACGTCTTGAACAAAAATTTACCGCTTAGCTAGCTTTTTTTCTTTGAAAAAATCGTTGAAAGTCGTTATGTGAAGGCATACGATTAGATGATGGAGGGGGCAACCTGAGCCACCTTAAACTAGAGTATCGGGGGATACGCACTTGACGGTGACTTTACAAAAAATCACGCGTGATAACTGGGAAGAATGTATTGATTTACAGGTAGGCAAATCTCAAAAAGGATTTATTGCTTCAAATCTATATTCAATCGCTGAGGTACAGTTTTTGCCAAATTTTGAAGCGTTTGCGATATATGCAGACATCATAATGGTCGGTTTTACAATGTTTGGATTAGACGAAGATGATAACAATTATTGGATTTACCGAATTATGATTGACGAAAAATATCAGGGAAAAGGCTATGGCACTAAGGCGCTTTTAAATGTGATAGATTACATCAAAGCAAAACCAGATGCTAAAGAAATCATCATCGGCTATAATCCAGAAAATATTGAAGCAGAAAGAACCTATATACGTGCAGGGTTTCAACCGAAGGCAATAGCTCCTTGGGGAGAAAAACTCGTTAGTTTGAAATTATAAAATACGTGAAGAATAGAACATAGAAATAGTAAGGGGGACTTACATATGGAAAACGCAAAATATTGCAAGGAATCTTTTGTTGTGAAGACAAGTAATGTATTTCCGCCTGATACGAATTATCATGGAACGATGTTTGGTGGTAAGCTCATGGCCTATATTGATGATGTTGCTTCTATTGCTGCCGTAAGACATTCACGCTCTCCGGTTGTAACAGCATCAACAGATTCAGTTGATTTTCTTCACCCAATTCATGAAGGAAGTTCAGTTTGTTTAGAGGCTTATGTAACATACACGGGGCGATCATCGATGGAGGTATTTGTAAAGGTAATTGCTGAAGATTTATACACAGGAGAACGGAATATTTGCGCATTATCGTTTTTAACTTTTGTAGCGTTAGATGAGAATGGCAAACCAAAGCCCGTCCCAACGGTTATCCCGAGATCAGAGGAAGAAAAGATGCTTCATGAATCCGCAAAAGATCGTGCCGAAAACCGCAAGAGACGCAAAAAAGAAAACGAAAAAATGGCATCGAAATTCAGCATCGCATTACCTTGGGAAGTATAAAAAATGGTTGTCCAGTCGATTTCGACATTGGACAACCATTTTTCTTTTATACACGTTGTTCTTTTAATAAATCACGAATTTCAGTTAGTAGCTGTTCTTCCTTGGTTGGAGTTGAGGCTGCAGGTTTTTCCACTTCTTTTTTCTTAAAGCGCTGAAAAAAGCGGATAAAGAGAAAAATAGAGAATGAAATAATTAAAAAGTCCACAACTGTTTGTAGAAAAGCACCATACATTATTTCCGCTCCGTTAAAGGGGATAGAAGCCTTTGATATGTCTACCCCACCTAGTAAAAAACCAACTAATGGCATAATAATATCATTAACGAGTGATGTAACAATCTTTCCGAATGCTCCACCAATAATGACCCCGACTGCGAGGTCAATCACATTGCCTTTTAGGGCAAACTTTTTAAATTCATTTATCATTTTGTTGTTCTCCTTTCAAATCCCTCTATTATTTTACATATATTCATTTAAAAGAAAATGATACAAATGGCTTATCATTCGAACCTCTCGAGTTGATGTAACATGTTTTCATTTCTTAATATTTCAATCTGTCTTTCACCCAATAAATCAAAATGGGGGAAGCCTGTCCGGTTATGAATGTATTTAGAAGGAATTCCATATTGCTTTCCCCATTCAATCAGTTTCTCGAGGTCTGCACAGCCAACCTTTGTCACTGTTGTCATGCCAGGAAAACGATCGTCTATCCAATAATGTGTAAGAAACGCAATTTCCCCCCCAGATACTTTCTTTTTCCACTCAAGAAGCTCCTTTCGTTTAATGCCAAATGCCATAAAGTTTCACCTCATAATCTAATCTTTCTATTAGCTCATATTATAACAAAAAGAAGGCTAGTGCTAAAAATGGTGAATTTTGTATACCGATAGATAAATTTTTCACTTAAAAGCAGGACCTTAGTCGTAGGTTATTTTGTTGAAAAAAGATATATAAACCTAAATTATAGATAATTTTTCCTGTTTATTTTTATTAAATGGAGAAAATATTCTTCTTTCGCTATAAATGTGATATTATTTAGATAATTCAAATAAAGGGGGATAGGCATTCTTGCAACGTTGAAATACATAAAAGTAAACAGAAAAGAATAGGAGAATAAAGGAGCGAAATATGAAAAAAATTATTGCTATTGTTACTGTTTTCTTATTGTTAACTTTTTTGGTTGTTCCGGTTTCAGCTAAAGGTGGGAATGATACTGCTAGAAAGAATGTACTACAAAACATAATAAAAGATCCGGATAAAAAAGCTAGAATTCTCTGGTATGACTTGTCAGCAAATATCGAATATCTTAATACAAAAGAAAAAGTGAAAGAGATTGTTGGCAAAACGGCTAAAGCAAATATTGACACTATTATACTAGATATAAAAAATTCAACAGGTTTTGTTGCCTACAATAGTAATTTAGCTCCTCATGCAAGTACATCTAAAAGGATTGATAAATTTCAAGGTTACCCCGAGAACTATGATTTATTAGAAAATGTGATAGAAGAAGCACATAAATACGGAATAAAGGTCCATGCGGCTATCAATGTATTCTCAGAGGGAAGCACAACTTTCCAGGAAGGGCCAGCATATGAGAACCCAGAATGGCAATCCGTTATTTATGAAGGCTCAAGGGTGGCCACAGCGGCTAACGGTGAAACAAGAAAAATTGATGGTTCAAATACTACAAGAAATACAAATTATCTTGTTCTGTATACTCCAGACAAGTATGATGTTTCTCCTGCTAATCGTTGGGGTGCAGAAGTTCAAATTACAGATGGAATTGTGACTCAGGTTTCTGACCGGAACACATTTGGAACACCAGCCTTGGAAATTCCTGAAAACGGTTACGTTTTATCTGGTCACGGTACAGCCAGAACTTGGTTACTTGATCATGTGAAGGTTGGGGATGCAATCGATATCTCATCTACTGAAACAAAACTTGTGCCTTCTTCCCAAGCAGCAGGTCATTCAACATTTGTTAACCCAATTCGTGACGATGTCCAAAATTATGAATTAGGTATCATTGAGGAATTAGTTACAAATTATGAAGTGGACGGAATTGTTCTAGACCGAGCAAGATACAATAATATTTACGCTGACTTTAGTGAATTAAGCCGTGAAAAATTTGAAGAGTATATTGATCAACAGGTTGAGAATTTCCCACAAGATATTTTTGAAATCAAATTTGACGGGAATGGCCAGCAAAATATTGTAGAAGGTCCTTTGTACCAAAAATGGATTGAATGGCGTGCTGGGAATATCCAGTCTTTCTTCAAAAAGGCAGAGAAAACAATCCATGATATTAAAGACGAAGTTTATTTTAGTACGTATGTAGGTGCTTGGTATTCGGATTATTACAGTGAGGGGGTAAACTGGGCAAGTAGAACACATCAACCAGATTATAGCTGGACTTCACCGGATTATCACAAAACGGGTTATGCTGAAACATTGGATTTTATCATGACAGGTACGTACTTTGAACAGGTAACAAAAGAAGAAGCAATTGCCAATGGTAGAATTGCTGAGCATAGTGTTGAAGGCTCTGCTGAATTAGCAATGGATGTTATTAATGAATCGACATTTGTTTACGGGAGTCTATATCTCAATCAATATATTAATAATCCTGAACAGTTCCGTAAGGCACTTCGCAAGGATATTGAATTAACACATGGTGTTATGATATTTGATTTAATCTATCTAGAATTGTTCGACTGGTGGCCAATTGTAGAAGAGGAATTTGCAAAGCCTAGTCAAGCTCCGCATCATATTCCAGGATTCCTTAAAATGGTTCGAGAAGATAAGTAATATATAAGGAGGAGTGGGTCTGAAAAACCTGCTCTTTCTTATTGTTTGTAATAGTTTGAATTTTACAGCGAGTGAACATATACTAAAATTAGGTAAATATCTTTTTTTCAATTAGCAATGGTGAAATATTCTACTTTTATAAAGAGAAAGGAAGACTATATGAAAATACAAATTTTAGGTACAGCAGCTGCGGAAGGATTTCCGGGGTTATTTTGCAATTGCACCCACTGTAAGAAAGCAAGAGAATTAGGGGGGAAGAATATCAGAACCCGTTCCTCAACGATTATTGATGATACCATTAAAATTGATTTTCCACCAGACACCTATCATCATGTCTTAACGAATAATCTCGACCTTTCAAAAGTAGAGCATTTATTATTTACCCACACACACATGGATCATTTTAATCCCAAGGATCTGGGTATGAGAACACCAGGATTTGCTCATGATTTTTCATATCCGCTACATATTTATGGTAATGACGCAGCTATCTATAAATGTAAAGAAGTATTATGGCACACTGAAAATTATTTCACATTTACTTTAATGCATCCGTTTACTACATATCAGGTAGGAACAGCAGAGGTAACTCCTCTCCCTGCAGATCATAACCCGTTAGAAACCTGTTTTCTATTTTACATTGAAAAGGATGGAAAAAGGATATTTCATGGCCATGACACAGGTTGGTTTCCTGAACAAACGTGGGAATGGTTATCCACAAAAAAAATCGACGTAGCCATTTTGGATTGTACACATGGACTACTACCTGAAAGAAGAAATCACCTTAATATAGAAGCAGTTAAGGACATAAAGACAGCTTTTCTTGAAAAAAATATTATGACGAATGAAGGTCAAATAATTGCAACTCATTTTTCTCATAATATTGGTCTAATGCATGAGGACCTCGAGAAAATCTTTGCTCCAAGTGGTATAAAGGTTGCCTACGATGGAATATTACTCCATGTTTGAGATTCCATATGAGCCTAGCAAATAAACTAAATAAAGAAAAAACAAAGGATTGAGGGAACAAATGTTATTTTACGAACAACAAATCAAAGAATATGAGAATTATAAACCTGAATTGACTAAAGCAAAGGATTTTGAACAATTTTGGGAAGATACATTAAAAGAATCAACTTCAACTCCACTCCAAATCGAAATGAAAAGGATAGACTACCCAATCCATCAGATTGAGGCATACGAGTTGTTTTATAAGGGATTTGCAGGAACACCTATAAATGCCTTTTATATTTTACCTAAGAATCAAACCGAAAGCTTACCGTGTATCATTACATTTCATGGATATGGTGGTAACAAAGGTTCAATATCTAATTATATGAAATGGATTATTCAGGGATATGCAGTTTTGGCGGTAGATTGTCGAGGGCATGGCGAAAGTGCTGAGGACACACTGTATTCAATAGGTGCTACTGGTACATGGGCTACTCAAGGAATCCTTGATAAATTTGAATATTATTATAGAAAGATTTATATAGATTGCAAACGTGCAGTCGATGTAGTGTTTACCCGGACGGAAATCGATAAATCAAAAATCTGCCTGCATGGAGCAAGCCTGGGTGGGGGAATTTCTCTTGCGGTTGCTGCACTAGATAATCGTCCTTCATTAGTGGTGGCTGATGTCCCGAATATGTGTAATATCGAACTTGCTATTCAACAAAAATTCGAAGGATCACTCGTTAGTATCGAAAATTTTATGCACAGATACCCTGAAAAGAGTAAAAATGTTTTTGAAACACTTTCCTATTTTGACAATCTCAATTTAGCTTCAAGGATTAAGAGTAAAACAAGAGTTTCTGTAGCCTTCAAGGATTTAATTTGCCCACCTCAGTCGATTTACGGCGTATACAATCACATTGATGCGGAAAAATCAATCATTGTTTACCCATTTTCAGGACATGATGCCCCAGGGATTATCTCACATATTGATGAAACAATTGCTTATGTGAAAGATAACTTGTAGCACAGACAAAATTAGTAACATTGGAAGATTAACAGATAAAAAGCAATCTTATACTTATAGATTAAAATTTCTAAAAATTGTAATAATTGCATTGACAGGGTAATATTCTTGCAATAGAATAAAACGTGAAGAATATATTCACTTTCATTTTAATTTAAGGAATAAATTTCCGTTGCAATGTGAGTTCTTCTTCAATAAAAAAAGGGGGAAATCGAATTGAAAAGATTGAAAAGGCTTTCAATGTTGCTGATCGTTTTAATGCTTTTTGTTGCAGCAGCCTGTTCGAACAACGAAAGTACAGGTAAAGATGACGACGGTAAGACAGATGAGAAAAAGAATGTTGAAATTAAGTTTTGGACGATTTCACTAAGCCCTACATTCGATGATTACATAAATGGTTTAGTCGATCAGTTCGAAGAGCAGAATCCTGGGGTGACAGTTATATGGGAGGATATTCCATTTGATACTGTCGAACAAAAGACATTAACTGCAGCTGCTTCTGGTCAGCTTGCTGATGTTATGAACTTAAACACTGACTACCTCAAGAAACTTGCAGCTGTTGGTGCTGTTTTAGATTTAACAGAAAAAGCAGCAGATGTTAAGGGTGATTTCTTTGAAGGAGTATGGGATGCTGGAAATTTAGGTGATAAAACATATGCCCTTCCATGGTATCTATCGACTGGTGGTACATTATACAATAAGGAATTATTAGAAAAAGCGGGTTTTGACCATCCACCTGTAAGTGAGGAAGAAGCTTGGGAAATGTCGGAGGTTCTTTATGAAAAGTTAGGAGTCTATGGACAAACGCTTTCTGAAATACATTTGTTTTTACCTCAAAATGGTATTCCTTTAGTCTCAGAAGACTTAAAGAGCGCAGCCATTAATACGCCTGAAGCAGTTGAAGTATTTAAAACTTTTAAAGAGCGTTTTGATAAAGGCTTAATACCTAAGGAAATTTTATTAGCTCAAGCGAAACCAAACGAGTGGTACGCGCAAGAGAAAATTGCATGGTGGGGTACTGGACCACAACTTTATCGTCAGGTTAAAGACTTATCACCGGAAGTGTATGAAAAATCAGACGCAGCACCGGCAATCGTTGGTGCATCTGGATCTAGACATGTATCCATTATGAATATTGCGGTTTCTGCAAAATCGAAGGCACCTGATGAGGCAGTTGAATTCGCTAAGTTTGTTACAAATGCTGAGAGCCAATTAGCATTCAGTAAGATTGTAGCAATTCTACCGTCAGTAAAAGAAGCAGCAGCTGATGAATTCTTCACACAAGGTGAAAACTCTGATGACCCTGCAGAAAAAGGTAAATTTTATGCTGCAAAACAGCTAGATATTGCGAAAGATATGTTTGCTCCTGTTGAGAATATTTCAGAGATTAATAAGGCAGTAAACGAAGAATTTCACAAGGTCTTGTTAGAGGATAAAGATCCACAGAAAGCGATAGAAGATGCCGAAGCTAAAATCAACGAGCTTCTAAAGACGAAATAAGATATAACCTAACCAGGATTCATCTATATTATAGAACGATAGAAATTATCTATGGCATTCATGATTGCTTAGGCATAGTGAATGCCTTCTTTTCTAAGTAAAAACTATTTACCATTTTTAGCTGATATTCGTAGTATTATTGAAACGCCACTAGCATTCGTGACTATGGTAGGAGTGATTGTATGTATAAAGCAAGACACGCTTGGATGTTTCTTTTACCAACCGGTATTTTATTAACGACGTTTACCTTACTTCCAGCGTTGGCGGCCCTAGGTCTCAGTTTTACAGACTACAATGTATTCATGGGTACGGTAGATTGGGTTGGGCTTGAAAACTTCATTCGAGCATTTAAAGACGAGGAGTTTTGGAATGCATTAAAAAATACGGTGTACTATTGGATTTTAGTTACACCTGCACTTGTCGTGCTCCCAGTTTTTCTGGCAATTCTAGTTAATCAACAGTTAATTGGAATTAAGCTATTTCGGTTAACATATTACTTCCCGGCACTCGTTTCCGTTGTAATTACAGCAATTTTATGGAACTGGTTATTTGCAAGCGACGGGATCTTTAATTATTTGTTAAGCCTAGTTGGTATAAGTCCTATTGATTGGTTAACTAGTAGGGGATTTGTCATGATTAGTCTTGCAATTGTAACGATATGGCAAGGCTTGGGTTACTATATGCTTTTTTATCTTGCAGGGTTACAATCTGTCCCAACAGATTTATATGAAGCAGCTGAATTAGATGGGGCAGGATTTTGGCAAAAACACATTCATATTACGTTTCCTATGTTGAAGCCTATTATATTTTTTACGGCTGTCATCTCAACAATGTCAGCTTTCAAGGAATTTACATTAATGTTAACAATGACTGATGGTGGACCAATAGGAGCATCAAAAACCGTTGTGTTCCTCGTTTTTGAAAAAGCATTTAGGCAATTGGAAATGGGATATGCGAGTGCGATTTCTTTTATTCTATTTATAATCATATTAATTTTGACCTTGTTAAATAAACGGACACTGGATAACCCGTCTTAAGGAGGTAGAGTAGTATATGCAGCCTACAACACAAACAAACAACAACACAGTACCAGAAATTAAACCAAAAGGGCAGTTACGGAATCTACCTAATAAAAGGAAGATTGTTCGCCTGATTATCTCCTATTTCTTTTTGATAGTCGTAATGGTCGGTATGATTGTTCCTTTTTTATGGTCAGTTTCAACAGCATTAAAGGGACAAAATGAAGCAATCTTTTCATTTCCTCCGCAGTTTATTCCTGAAAATATTACTTTAGATAACTTTATTAAGGTATGGGATACACTCCCAATACCTCTTTATTTATGGAATAGTACGATTTTAGCCTTTTGGGGAGTTATTTTACCATTATTATTCTGTTCATTAGCAGCCTTTCCTTTAGCTCGTATGAATTTCAAAGGAAAGAATCTTGTGTTTTTAGTGATCCTATCTACGATGATGATTCCTGGTGAGGTCACGATGATTCCAATCTATTTAATTCTGGAAAAACTCCACCTAATCGGTTCATTTTCCGGTGTTATATTACCTGGAGCAGTGTCGGCATTTGGTATTTTTTTGATGAGGCAAGCATTTATGGGGATCCCTAAGGAAATTGACGAATCCGCCATTATTGATGGTGCAAAGCCTTGGCAAATATGGTGGTATATCATGATCCCTATGGTAAAGCCGATGTTGGCAACATTAGCTATCTTAAGTTTCATTGGTTCTTGGAATAATTTCTTATGGCCACTACTTGTTTTACAAGATCCAAACACATATCCGTTAACAGTAGGCTTATATGACTTAAAAGGAACCTTCGTAACGGATACTCGTCTTGTATCAGCAGGTGCAATAATTGCTTTGATTCCGATACTAATTGTTTTTGTTGCATTTCAAAATTACTTTATTAAAGGTGCCTATAGTAGTGCCGTTAAAGGATAAATTTTACCTTGGAAAAAATTCTATTCGTATCCAAGCGCCAAATGAGCTTTATGTAAATATTCCACCCACTAATTTTTTTTGAAAAAGAGTGAAGAAAAAATCCTTTTAGGTGTTTTGAGGGTGGATTAATCTTTCAGTGGATTGGTGCGATTAAAAAAGAGGGGAAATGATGAAGAAACAGGAGTTTTTGGACTTAATATATAAACAATTAATTGTTTCGTGTCAAGCTTTAGAGGATGAGCCCTTACATGGTTCCATGTACATGGCCAAAATGGCTCTTGCTGCAAAAATCGGTGGAGCTGTAGCGATACGGGCAAATGGAAAAGAAGATATCATTGCCATTCGAAAAGCTACTGGGTTACCTACGATTGGAATTATAAAAAGAGATTATCCGGAAAGCGATGTGTTTATAACACCTACATTAAAGGAAGTAAATGAGCTAATAGAGTCTGGAACAGATGTTATTACACTTGATGCAACGTTACGTGAGCGACCAAACGGGGTTACTTTTAAGGATTTGATTTGGTATATAAGAAATCATAGTTCTAGTCTAATCATGGCTGATGTATCTACAGTTGCAGAAGGTCTTGCAGCAGTTGAAGCAGGGTGTGAACTAATTTCTACAACACTCTCGGGATATACACCATATAGTCCACAAATTGAAGGACCTGATTTTGAGCTCATCAAGGAGCTTTCCTCTAACTGTAAAGTGCCAATAATTGCTGAAGGGAGAATAGCGACCCCGGAAGAGGCACTGATGGCCTTTGAAAATGGTGCATATTCAATCGTAGTAGGATCTGCGATTACTAGACCACAGGAAATAACGAAAAAATTTGTAGATGGAATCAAAAAAGCAGAAATGAAGAATGTATGAGGTGTTGCAAATGATTATTAAGGACATCGAAGTCTTTCCATTATCATTGCCAATGAAACAAAGCTTTCAAATTTCAGGGGGGACGGTAGGGGACAGTAGTCAAGGTGCACCACATGTTTATGTGAAAATTGTGTCTGAAGACGGAATTGAGGGATGGGGCGAGGCTAGACCTAGCCATAGGTGGAGTTATGAAACAATTGAGACTGTTGTTTCAACCATTCAGTACTATATCAAACCTGCAATTATTGGAAAGAAGGGTGATGACCTCACTACGATTCATGAAATAATTGACAAGGAAATCTCCTCAGGATTCTCCAAGGGACAGCCAATTTGTAAAGCGGCTGTTGATATGGCACTTTATGATCTGATCGGAAAAAGTTCTAACAAATCTTTGTCTGAAATATTGCTTGGTAGGTCAAATGAAAAAATTGATCTATCGTATCTAATTAGTACAAGAAACCTTGATGAAGCTGCTAAAAAAGCAAAATATGCAAGTGAGAATGGTTATAAAGCAGTTGATGTAAAAATCGGTTTCAATGTTGATCTCGATATGGAAGTTTTGGAAACAGTGAAGGCGGAAGCACCAAATCTCTTTTTTAGGGTTGATGCAAATCAAGGTTATACACTTCCGGAAGCAATAATGGCAGCGAAGAAAATGGAAAAAATCGGTGTGGACGTTTTTGAACAGCCCATAAAGGCAAACGATTTGCTAGGACATAGAGAATTGAGAAGAAAAACTTCATTACCGATAGCTTTAGACGAAAGTATTTGGAGTCCAAGTGACGTTCTGCAAGCCGTTCGACTTGAAGCATGTGATTATGCAGTAATAAAACTCACCAAAATGGGAGGAATTACTGGGGCAAAATTAGCCGGAGAAATGGCGAAGGAAGCGAATCTTGGTTTACTCGGTGGCGGATTAACAGAATCTTCATTAGGACTAACAAGTAGTGCCCATTTGTTTAATTATTTGGGTATCAATCTTCCGTCAGATTTGAATGGCCCGTTTTTCCTAGCGGATGATCCGATTCAAAACAAAGGAGTTATTGAAAGAGGTTCTATTTTACTACCTACAGGAGAAGGCATTGGGTGTAAAATAAATAGTAAAAAACTTGAAGCCTATAAAATTCAACTATAGGAGGAAATTATGGCCCGAAAAATTAGGTTTGGAATCATAGGATGTGGAGTAATCTCTCCTCTACACGCTGAAGCGATTAATGCATGTCCATATACTGAACTTGTAGCGGTTTCGGATTTGCGATTGGAGTCAGCAAGGAAGTTTGCAGAAGCCTTTCATGTCTCAACCTATGTTTCTGACTATAAGGAGCTTCTCGCGATGGAAGAGATTGATGTCGTTTCAATCTGTACACCTAGTGGGACACATGGTCAAATTGCCATTGATGCAGCTTTAGCTAATAAACATATCCTTTGTGAAAAACCCCTTGAAATAAAGGTTGATCGGATGACGCAAATGATACAGACCTCTAGGGAACAAGGGGTAAAGTTAGGTTGTGTTTACCAACGAAGAGCCACGGGTATTGTAAAAAGAGTAAAAGAGGCTATCTCTAATGATGAGATTGGTAAGTTGATACTATGTGATGCCTACTTAAAATACCATCGAGACCAAGCTTATTATGATAGTGCAGGGTGGCGTGGTACTTGGGAAATGGACGGTGGCGGGGCACTGATGAACCAAGGAGTCCATGGGATTGATTTGTTTTTATGGTTAACAGGCGGTGTCTCAAAAGTGTTTGCAAGAGCTGCTGCTTTATCGAGAAAGATTGAGGTAGAAGATACAGCTGTTTCTGTTCTCGAATGTAAAAATGGTGCTTTTGGAGTAATTGAAGGTACCACCTCCGTTTTTCCAGAGAGGAACACTAGGATTGAATTATATGGGGAAAAGGGCACGATTATTTTTGACGATAATGGAATCCAGGAATGGATTACCATGGATAAAGGGGATATTACGAAAACTATTGAAATTGACCAGGAAAAAATTGAAGGAGCTAGGTCAATTGGCCATTATTATTTTATTGAAGATATGGCTAAAGCCATTATCGAAGATCGAGACCCAATGGTATCTGGTGAGGAAGCAAGAAAGGCTGTTGATCTAATTCTGGCAATCTACGAGTCTTCTACAAAACAAAAAGAAGTTTACTTATAAGGTAGGCATTGTTATGAAGATCTATGTGAGTGTAGATATGGAGGGAATCTCAGGTATAATACTACCTGAACAGCTTAAAAAAGGTGAATTAATGTATGAAGAGGCTAGAAAGCTTTTAACAAATGAAGTAAATGTAGTAATAGAAGGATTAATTGAAGCAGGAGTAAACGACATTTATGTGAAGGATGCTCATGGTACAGGGTACAATTTTATTGCTTCAGAACTACATCCCGGAGCAAGATACTGCATGGGAGCAATAAATGTTTCCAAGCGTTTCCCTAAGTTGGATTCTACATTTGACGGTGCCATGTTGATCGGTTATCACGCAATGGGTGGAACTGAAAGCGCAATTAGGGATCATACGATGACATCGGTAGGTTGGCAATCGATTCACCTTAATGGAAGACCTATTGGTGAGATTGGAATTGATAGCCTATTATTTGGCTTATATAATGTACCCGTCCTTTTGGTAACGGGGGATCAAAAAACATGTACAGAAGCAATGAAAGAAGTACCAAACGTTCACACATATGAAACAAAAGAGGGTTTTGGAAGGCATGCAGCACTCATTAAACCACCAAAACTTGTACATAGAGAAATAAAAGAGTTGATAAAAGAAGCAATCGAGAATCGGCATAATAAGCTACCGGTTAAGATAGATGGACCTTATGAACTAATAGTAAAGTTTTTAAGTACAGATCAGGCAGATCAGAGGTATTTTGATGGTACACGAAGTAAACGTATTAACGGTTTGACAGCTGCATATACGAGTGACAAACTTCTTGAGGTCCTTTCATTAGCATTGTAATTAAGAGCAACCTCAACATTTCACTCGATTAACATTAGCTTAAGGTGTAGGGGTGATTTAACAATGGAATATTCAATCGGAATCGATATCGGCGGTACAAAGATAGCAGCGGGAATTATCAACAGAGAAGGTAATGTCTTATTGAAGAAGGTATTTTCCACGCCACAAGAAACAAAAGATTCCATCATTCACTTACTTGAAAATATAATTTTTTCTTTATCAGAGACTGCTAAGACTGAAGGGAAAAGGCTGGTTGGAATAGGAATAGGTACTGCAGGACAAATCGATTTTGAAAAAGGAAAAGTTCTTTCAGGAACAGCAAATATTAAGGATTGGAATGATGTCGCTCTAAGGGATATTCTTTCAAAGAAAACAAATTTGCCAATCTATATTGAAAATGATGTCAATGTACTTGCACTAGCTGAACAGCAGTTTGGTGCAGGAAGAAATGTGGAAAATCTTATATGCCTGGCCCTAGGTACTGGTGTTGGTGGCGGTGTCATCACAGGAGGTAAGTTATTGCGTGGTGCATGGGGTGGCGGTGCTGAGTTAGGTCACATAACAGTTGATATGAATGGGCCATTATGTAACTGCGGGTTTCAGGGCTGTGTTGAGGTGTATTCGTCAGGAACTGGAATCGCAAGAATGATGAGAGAAGAATTAGATTCTTATAGTGAAAGTGTAAGAAATAGTGAACTATTATATTATCAAAAACATCCCGAAGAAGTGTCAAGCAGACTTGTGTTTGAATTACTGAACTCAGGGAATGAAGTAGCGGAGAAAGTGGTGGATACCGCTATCAATGCTCTTTCCTATGCGATTGTTAGCATGGTCCACACTTTCAATCCTTCGATGATCATACTTGGTGGTGGCGTTTTACGTGATGGTGAATGGTTTATCCAAAAGATAAGAGAAAGGGTAGCTACTATAGGAATCCGTTCCCTTGTTGATCCAGTCGATATTAAAGGGACCCAGCTTGGTAATGATGCAGGGCTTATAGGTGCAGCTATTCAACCGTGGGTGTATGGAGACGAAGTAACTAAGAATATGTCTGAACAGAAGCCTGAATTACAAATTGATTCTAAAATCGAGGGGTGATGAAAATGAAAAAGATCAGGATTGGAGTTATCGGTGCAGGAAGTATTTCAGATCTTCATTTTGGCTCTTATGACAAGAATGATCATGCCAAAATAGTCGCTGTTTGTGACCTTAATATAGCAAGGGCGAAAGAAAAAGCAAAGACTTATGGTGCAGAATTTGTTTACACTGATTATCGTGAGCTTTTAGCTAATCCCGATATTGATGCAGTAAGCATTTGTACATGGAATAATAGCCATGCAGAAATTAGCATCGCTGCACTTAAGGCTGGCAAAAACGTACTCGTAGAAAAGCCTTTGTGCAAAACTGTTGACGAGGCATTGGAAATCGAAAAAACGGTTAAGGAAAAGGGTAAGCTTCTCCAGGTTGGGTTTGTCCGACGGTATGCAAGTAACACTGCCATTCTCCAAAAATTTATTCAAAACGATGAATTAGGAGATATTTATTATGCTAAGGCCTCTTGTATTCGAAGATTAGGTAATCCCGGCGGTTGGTTCTCTGACATGGAACGTTCAGGTGGTGGACCATTGATTGATTTAGGTGTCCACATGATTGATATCTGCTGGTATCTAATGGGAAGACCAAAGGTAAAGTCTATAAGTGGCAACACATATCAAAAACTCGGGAACAGATCAAATGTGGAAAATTTATCCTATTACAAGGCATCAGATTTCGATGCTACTAAAAATACAGTAGAGGACCTTGCAAATGCTCTTATTCGTTTTGAAAACGGTGCATCATTGTTTGTTGATGTAAGCTTTTCTCTTCATGCAAAGAAGGATGAAATCTCTGTTAAATTATTTGGAGAAAAGGGAGGAGCAGAAATTGAACCAGAACTTCTAATCGTTTCTGAAAAGTACGATACAATAATCAATCTGAATCCTCAAATCGATAATTTGTCATTTGATTTTGTTAAGGCCTTTCAATCAGAAATTGATTATTTTATTGAATGCTGCCGTACTGGGAAAGAAACAATCAGCCCTGTGGAGGATGGGGTTGAGATGATGAAAATCTTATGTGGGATTTATGAATCTAGTAAAAAGGGTGAAGAAATTCACTTTTAAAGTTTAATTTAGAAAATAAATTGATTAATCCTTAGGAAAAAGTATGTTATACTTTCCTCCAAATCGTGAAAGAAAGGAGTAAGAAATGAATACGATGACGAAATCGAACCCCATTATCATGATTACTAGTATATATAAATCACTAACAAAGGCAGAACAAAAGGTAGCAGATTTCGTAATGATCGATGCAGAAGAAGCTGTATATTCCTCCGTAACAGATCTTGCCGAAAAGTCAGGAGTAGGAGAGACAACCGTTATTCGATTTTGTCGGAAGCTTGGTTTTCGCGGGTATCAGGAGTTTAAGTTGGCTGTTGCACAAAACCTTGTTAGCCCTGAAGAACATGTTCATGGGAAAATAGAAGAAAATGACACACTAGAAGTAATTTTAAGAAAAATAACAACTCAAAACACACATGCATTAGAAAATACGCTAAACTTATTACAAACGCAAGCACTCGATAAAGCTGCCGATGCAATTGTCTCGGCAAATCGATTGTTTTGCTTTGGTATTGGTTCATCTGGTATTACTGCAATGGATGCGAATCACCGGTTCATGCGTTTCGGTTATAATGTAATCCATTCTTCCGATTCGCATGTTATGGCAATGAACGCGGCTCTCGCAACGTGTGATGATGTTGTTTTCGGCATCTCCACCTCTGGAAGTACTAAAGACGTTGTCGACGCAATTCGAATTGCTAAGGAAAATAATGCTTTTGTCATTTGCTTAACAAATCATGCACGTTCGCCAATTACTAAGTATGCAGACGTCATTTTATTAGCCGCCTCTAAGGAATCGCCACTCCAAGGTGGGGCATTTGCTTCTAAGATTGCACAGCTACATTTACTTGATATTTTAACAACTGTTATTGCCTTAAAGGATAAGGGGCAAACATTCAAATCAATTGAGCAAACAGCTAAAGCTGTACTGGATAAAATGTACTAAATCTTCTATAAAATAGATGCAGTTTTTTGCTGCATCTTCTTTTATAAGTTGATATAAACAAATAACGTGTTGAGGTGAAATGAATGAAAACAAGCTTGAGTATGTATAGTTTACATAAGTACACAGTGAATGAAGATTTGGATGTGTTTGGATTTATTGATTATGCTTCTTCCATTGGTCTGGATGGAGTAGAACTTTTAGATATGTATTGGAAAGACATGGAGCAAGAAATACCAAAGGTACAGCTATTGCTATCAGAAAGAAATCTCATGGTCAGTGCCTATGATCTGTCAAATAATTTTGTCAAGACCAGTCAAGAGGAACGAAATATTGAAATTCAAAAAGTAAATAAAGGGATAGATGTTGCCAAAAAACTGAACACAAATGTCATTCGAATTTTTAGTGGTGATTTAGCTGAAAACGTTTCCTTTGAACAAGGTAAGTCTTGGATAATTGAATGCTTAAAGCAAGTTGCAAGTTATGCAGAAGAAAAAGGGATTATCCTTGCCATTGAAAATCACGGTTACTTCGCCGGTCGAAGTGAACAAGTGATTGAATTAATTGAAGCTGTTGGGTCTACCCATGTGAGAAGCACTCTTGATACAGGTAATTTCCTTTTAGTGGATGAGGATCCAAAGCACGCTGTGTCTGCACTCAAACAATATGTTTCACATGTACACTTTAAGGATTTCATTAATATGGGGAAAGAGTACGAAGGTCATGCATTTCGTTCACTTTCTGGAGATAAATTTTTAGGAACAGTAGCAGGTGAAGGACGTGTAGATCTCCAACACGTAATTGAAGAATTAGAAAGTGTTAATTACAATGGCTGGCTATCTGTAGAATATGAAGGAACAGATGATCCAAAGGTAGGATCAGAGAAGTCTATCTATAATCTAAAACAAATATTACAAGATAAATACTTAGATTAGAGTTCTTATCCTGCGAATAATTCCATGCTTCACGAAAGAGGTGGTAAAGATGTTCTCCTATGATGGAAAGATATTCAAAGTAATGGAGGTAATCGGAAACTTCTGTTTCTTAAACATAATATGGCTAATCTTCTCGCTTCCTATCATCACAATCCCAGCTTCAACCTCTGCCATGCTTGGAGTAATGAAGGAATTATCAGAGGGAAATGAACCGTCTTTAGCAAAAGTATTTTACCGTTATTTTAAGAAACATTTTAAACAGGCAAGTATAGTTGGGGTGTTTCAATTTCTAATTGGAATTGTTTTGGTAGTGGACCTTCTAGTGATGTGGAATTTGGAGGGGATAATACGATATATCACCCTTTCCATATTTGGATTATTTGTTTTGATGTTTTTATTTATGTCTTTTTATATCTATCCATTGATAGTGGATTTCGAGATGTCATATAAGGAATTAATAAAAAAATCTTTTTATTTGTCTATCACTCGGCCTGCTACTCCGATCATCATATTACTTTTTATCAGTATCATTGTTTTTATTTGTACATTCGTCCCATTCTTACCTATATTATGTGCATTTAGTATGATTAGTTTCATAAATTACTATATTTGTAAACGAACCATATCCAAGTTTCATAATTTTGCTATTTAACTTTTCAGCAGAATTCTCTACTTATATTAGAGAGATGAATGCAAAAAGAGTATGGGTTCAAACCCAGGCTGAATAAAGTTAAAGCCTCCGGCGGATGCCACGATTTTTCAGAGGAAATTTTCCAGCATTAACTGGCACTAAGCCCTCATGGAGGGCAATTGCCAGTAAAAGACTGATTGGTTTAACTATCAATCTGTGGGAAATGCATTCACAGATTGTAGTTTCACTGTATCTCGCAGTAAGATCAAAGACTAAAAACACCACATCCTGTGACAACGTCTTTATGACCCACTTCCTGTGGGCCAAAAAAAATCGGGCGCAAATACGCCAAGGCGTATTTGATAAAAACAAAGGAGTTTGCTTATGAAAATAGTGTATTTACCGCTTGATGAGAGACCGTGTAACCTCGTATATCCACAGCAATTAGCTGCTGCTGCTGATCTTACCCTTTATGTACCGAATAAAGAAATTTTAGGGAAAAAGAAATTACCTGCAGCATATAGTGATATTCGAAATTGGTTAATTCGAGAAACGAAGGATGCTAATTACTTAATTATTTCATTGGATATGCTTGTCTATGGTGGTATTGTCCCTTCTAGATTACACAACTTATCTAGAGAAGAATGTCAGAGTAGGCTTGACCTTATTCGAGAATTAAAACAACTGAATAAAAACCTTACGATATATGCATTTAATTTAATAATGAGAGTTCCAAATTATAATAGTAGCGATGAAGAACCTGATTATTATGAGTTTTACGGTGAAAATATCTCTACCTATGGAAAGTTAATTGATAAAGAGGCTAGAGGTCTGCTTGACACAGATGTGCAGAGGATAACTGAACTAAAAGCAGTGATTCCACCTGAAGTATTAAACGATTTTATCGAGAGAAGAAAGATAAATTCCTTAATCAATAATGCTTCAATCGAATTAGTTGATGAAGGGTTGATTGATTCATTAATTATTCCACTTGATGATAATGCCGAATTTGGTTTTAGTTCGATTGAACAGAATGAACTCGTATCCAAAGTAGAACAATTGAATTTATTTGATAAGATCGCGATTTACCCGGGTGCAGATGAAATAGGCTGTAATTTGTTTGCAAAGGTTTTTTGTGAAATTCATAATTATACACCATCCATTTACATTAGATATTCCTCCACAAAGGGACCGTTTATCATTCCAAAATACGAGGATCGAAGTTTAAATGAAAGTATAAAGTCTCATATAACCGCAATGGGGGGGATAGTGGCTGACAATTCAAATGATGCTGATGCAATCTTATTTACACATTCACCTTCAGTAAGTCAATCAGGTATCGCCGAACCGAATCAAGCATTTCATGAAAGGCATAAATCTTATTTTTCAGAGGTTAACTATCGTGAATTTGTTCATGCTTTAAAATATTATGTGCAAAAAGGAAAAGTTATAGGATTAGCAGATGTTGCGACGTGTAATGGAAGTGACCAAACCCTGATGAATTATATAAAAAAAGTAGGATTACTTGAACGAGTTCATGCCTATGCAGGATGGAATACATCAGGAAATACATTAGGAACTGTCATTTCCCATACGATTATTGAATCTTATTTTAATAAGCAAAGTCTAGTATATAAAGCTAGAAAAAGCATGAGTAGAGAATTCTATTATTCTAGGCTTGTAGAGGACTGGGGTTACCAAACAATTGCTAGAAAGTATGTATCTACTCATGATGTAACTCGTCTTGGGGGAACCTATTTTGATATTTCAAACCAATTAGACGAAATCCAAAACCTTATAGCAAAACAGCTTTCCGTTTTTATTGAGAATCACTTATCTAATCTATCTGAAGGGAAAATCATCTTGAATAATGTGTATTCCCCATGGAAACGCATGTTTGAGGTAGGGTTTGAATTGCAATTTAGACCTAATGAGTGAATATTATAACGAAAGGAGTTTGAATTTTGCTTCCATATCGTTTACTTGCTTTAGATCTAGACGGAACAACTTTAAATGATAACAAGGAAATCACACCTTTAACTAAATACTGGGTAAAAAAAGCAGTCGAGAATGGGGTTATTGTTTCTATTGCAACTGGTAGGGGTCGACTAACTGCAGAGGTGATTAGAAATGAATTAGCCCTTAGTTCACCGATGGTGTTTTTAAATGGTGCAGAGATATGGAAAACACAGGATGATCTATTTGAAAGACATTATTTAAAGACTCGAGACATCCTTGAACTTCACCGACTTGCTACCGAAACCGATTCCTGGTTTTGGGGCCATACTGAAGATCGCTTCATTCGAAAACCTGACTGGCAGGATGAAGACGTAAATGAAAAATGGATGAAATTTAGTTTATTAAATAATAATGTAACTTTAATCGAAAAACTAAAGCTTGAATTAGAAAGTTGGGGCCATCTTGAAGTTACTCAGTCCGAGGATAATAATCTGGAGATTTCAACAAAAGGGATTACAAAGGAGTATGGTATTCGAAAGGTATGCAGTTTGTTAGATATAGAATTAGAGAATGTAATGGCTATCGGGGATAGTTTTAATGACTTGCAGTTAATAACATCTGCTGGGTTAGGAGTCGCAATGGAGAATGCGGCTACTGAGGTCAAAAATGCTGCAGATGTGATTACATCCTCAAACGAAAAAGATGGGGTTGCCAGGGCAATATGCCAATACATTTTCGAAATCGATTATAGTGAGAAGCTATAGTACAATTAAGGACTAATTATAACAACTTGTTGTTCTACATTCAAAATACCCTAATAAACTTGTAACATCATCTTAGAAAAATTCGTTAGGAGTGGGATTTTGAAAAAGGCTGATCAATTTATCGTACATGCAGACCGAGCAAGTGTATATTCTGTTTTTACGGACCCAATAAAATTAGGGCCATGTTTCCCTGGCTGTAAAGAAGTCAAACAATTAAGTCCAACTAAATATGAAACATTGGTTGAGGTTAAGGTTCAATTTGTCCCAATTAAAATTCAAGGGGTAGGGGAGCTAAAAGAGTCGATTGAAAATGAAAAAATTGTCGTTGAAATGAAGGGGAAACCTGTTTCACTTGCTGGCTCCTTTACAAATACGCTTACGGCGAACCTAAAGACCATTGAACCTGAGAAAACCCTAGTCGAATATGAAATGGATTTTGAAATGACCGGCAAATTAGCTAAGGTTGGAGAGATTTTTATGAAGGGCTCGAGCAATAAACAATCAGATGAATTTATGAAAAACGTTCAAGATCTGTTTCAGAAAATGTAAAAAAGAACGTTACTGCTTATAAATTATACGGCCATAGGCAAAAATCACAGGTTACAAAAAAAGAGATTAGTAGACAAAATTCTACTAATCTCTTTCATTTTAGAAAGAGCTTTCAAACGACTCCTGCACGATTCGCTCCGGATGTGAATAGACATTAAGTTTGCCACCGCGGATAAAGCCAACTGCAGTAATATTGAGTTCTTCCGCCATTTTGATTGCTAAATCGGTAGGTGCTGATTTTGATAGTACAATGCCGACTCCGATTTTAGCGGCCTTTAACAAGACCTCTGAAGAAATTCTTCCGCTAAAGACAATCACTTTATCTCGAACAGGAATTTTATTGATTAAGCAATGTCCGTATATTTTATCAAGGGCATTATGTCTGCCAATATCGGTCCGGTTCACAATCATTTCCTTTGGCGTACAAAGTGCAGCATTGTGCACACCGCCCGTATCTTTAAAGACAAGACTATTTTGCTGCATTTCATTCATTAAGGTGATGCATTCTTCAGGTGTAAGGGTAATGGCCGATGTTGATGTTTTGGCCGTTTTTGCATCATTCACAAAGTAAAATTGTCTACCTTTCCCACAGCAGGAACCGATAAAACGCTTCGAATAATATTCCTGGCTTGTTGTTACTTCTGTGGTCGTATCAACATATGCATAACCTTGTCCCTCGTCAATATGGATACTCTTTATTTCGTCTCGGAAGCGAATGACACCTTCCGAAGCCAAAAAGCCAATCACAAGTTCATCTAGCTCTGATGGGGTACAAACCATAGTCGCAAATTCCTGTTGGTTCAAGATAATGGTCAAAGGAAATTCGACGACGATCTGATCTTCTTCGTCAATTAATTGACCATCTTCAAATTTGATAATATCTTTTCGAACGGTAATAGAATCCACAATCTATACACCTCACTTTTCTTTTAAACTGAACAATGACGTTAATCCTTAATTGATTACTAATATATAATCATACTTTTATTGGTAAAACAACATTTAAAATTTTCACAATTCGAAACAATTTTACAAAAAACTATTGTATTATTTTGCTAGTTTTGATACTATCGTAACAAATAGTTCACATTATTGCCACATTTTTGTTACAGGATAGCGAACCTGTCTCTGGTACAAAAGGTGAAATGATGGAAGCGATTACTGTTAATTTTGTAGTAGCGATCCTGCTAGGTAAATTAACCGTCATCATCCTTTTTATGCTTATTCAAGCATGAGGCTGCTGGCGGTTTTTTGTTTTTAATAAGGTTACTGCAAAAGGAACACCACAACTTCAAAATAAAGGAGAGATGAAATGGAAAAGACTAAAAATCGCTGGCTTATTGCAGCCTCGGCAGTAGGGATTCACTTATCAATCGGTTCTGTTTACGCATGGAGTGTATTTACAAAGCCACTTCAAACGGAGTTTGGTTGGGATTTAACCGACATTAGCTTGACCTTTAGTATCGCGATTCTTTTCTTAGGATTATCTGCAGCCTTCCTAGGGCATTTCGTTGAGAAATACGGCCCTCGTGCATCTGGTATTCTTGCAGCCATTTTCTTTGGTATCGGAATCACAGGTTCGGGACTTGCTATCACGTTAGAATCACTGCCATTATTATATTTATTCTATGGTGTTTTAGGTGGAATTGGTCTAGGCGTTGGATACATTGCTCCGGTTTCTACCCTTGTAAAATGGTTTCCGGATAGACGCGGAATGGCAACGGGGCTTGCAATCATGGGGTTTGGGTTTGCTGCATTAATTAGTAGCCCAATCATGCAAAATTTGATTGTATCTGTTGGGATTGCAAATACGTTTTATATTCTAGGAGTCTGCTATTTTGTGATCATGATTGCCGCATCGCTTTATCTTGCACCGCCAAAAGAAGGCTGGTTACCAGCAGGATTTAAAGAAAAGGTTGCGAGTGGAGCTAAGCAGGTAAAGCAGGATTTATCACAATTAACAGCGAATCAAGCAGTAAAAACAAAACGCTTTTATTATTTATGGCTCATGCTCTTTATTAACGTTACATGTGGCATAGCAATTATCTCTGCTGCTTCTCCGCTGGCACAAGAAAGTGTCGGTTTAACTCCAGTTGCAGCTGCAGCATTAGTCGGAGTTTTAGGGGCATTTAACGGCCTTGGTCGTATCGGTTGGGCATCAGTGTCAGATTACTTAGGGAGACCTAATACATATACGGTATTCTTTGCCATCCAAGTCATCGCGTTTCCAATGCTACCGTATATATCAAATCCATTATTATTCCAGGTATTATTAGCACTTATTTACACATGTTATGGTGGTGGGTTCGCTGCAATCCCAGCTTATATCGGGGACTTGTTTGGAACAAAACAGCTTGGTGCAATCCACGGTTATATTTTAACAGCATGGGCGGCTGCTGGTCTTGCAGGTCCAATGTTTGCATCATGGATCCGTGACACAACTGGAAGCTATACACAAAGCCTAACTGTATTTACAGCACTATTTGCAGTCGCATTGGCAATTTCACTTCTTATCCGCTTGGATATTAAGAGACTGCGAAAGCAACAATCTGAAGGTGCTGAGCTTGCTAGTTGACATTCATTGGTAATCTTGATTAACTTAAAGGTAATGAAGTATCAAGTCAAGAGGTAGACGTCAAATGAATAAATACGAAGCAGAGTTTAGCAATCTAGTAAGGTCTTTTCGCAAAAAACATATGGGGAAAGGACCTAGTAAAATCACAACAACCTTTTGTAAAAATTGGGCCATTTGTGAGATGGAAGGAAACCTATCTCCAGTGGAAAAGTTTATTGCCGGTGCGGATGAAGGAAAACAAATGCTTCGTGCGGCAAGAACTGAAATGGTAAAAGAAATGTATCGAAGAAACAAGCCTGTTGAAATGGAAGAATTTCTAGGTTCAACGCTAGTAGACCTTTTTGTTGATATTGATATTGATCGAGATTTTGGTATGTCCGTCTTTGTTTTTGATCAAAATCTAGAAAAAAAGTTCTCAATTAAATAACAATACGCCGTGTTGGCACTTGGTAGCGACCCTGCTAAAGACTAACCACCGTTTCATTTTTCTAACATCATAGAATCATGTTTCGGTGGTTTTTTCTATAATTCAGGATATTTTAGAAGGAATCAGCAGTTTGAATACTGAAAGCATAGTTAACTTTATTTAGCAGAAGCCAGCGCTTCTGCTAATCAAAGTTAAAGCCTCCGGCGGATGCCACGATTTTTCAAAGGAAATTTTTCGAGGAAAGCTCGAAAAAAATCGGGCACAAATACGCCAAGGCGTAATTGAATATAAGTTGACTTTTACCATACACATAATAATAACGAGTAGGAAGAGGGGGATTAATCATGGGAGAAACAAAACATCAGGGACCAATTAAATCTACGAAAATGCCACAACCAAAGCACTGGGTCAGTCCGATTCCCTTTGGTTTAGGAAAGGTGAAGCCAAAGCATATTCGAGACACGATGAAAGTTGCTTGGGAAAATAAGGACAATATCGGATATGCAACGCGTATTTTAACACAGGGTGTTTGTGACGGCTGTGCCCTAGGAGTTTCTGGTCTTTATGATCAAACCTTGAAGGGGCCACATATGTGTACAACTCGTCTCAATGTGCTTCGTCTAAGTACGATGCCAGAGATCGACTCAGAGATTCTTCATGCTGACATTGATGAATTGCGTAAATATAACAGTACAGAGCTACGAAAGCTAGGAAGAATTCCGTATCCGATGATACGCCGTAAAGGGGAAAGAAAGTTCTCTAAAATCTCCTGGGATGAAGCGATGGATATGATTGCTAATAAGATGAAGAAGTTAAATCCGAAGCAATATGCATTTTATCTAACTTCTCGTGGAATTACGAATGAATCGTATTATGTAGCTGCCAAGGTTTCTCGTTTCTTAGGAACGAACCATATTGATAACGCTTCCCGTATATGTCACTCCCCTAGTAAAACAGCCATGAAGCGCTCTGTTGGTGTTGGAGCTTCAACTGCAAATTACCAGGATTGGATGGGAGCAGACGTTTTATTATTTTGGGGTAGTGTGGCATCTAACAGCTCACCTGTTTCAACAAAATATATGCTTGAAGCGAAAAAACGCGGTACAAAGATTATCGTGATTAACCCACATAGAGAACCGGCAATGGATGAATATTGGATTCCGTCTAATCTGGAATCTGCACTATTTGGAACAAAGGTTGCGGATGATTTTTACCAGGTAAGCATCGGTGGAGATATCGCCTTCATGTTTGGAATTATGAAACACTGGTTTGACATGGAAGAAAAACAACATGGTTCTGCAATCAATCACAAGTTCGTGAAGGAACATGTGAATGGGTACGAAGAGTTAATGACACATGCTAGAGCGCAAAACTGGGATGAAATTGTGAAATCATCCGGAGTGTCAAAAGAGAGAATCATTGAGCTTGCGGAGCTTTTAGCAAAGAGTAAAAATGTAGTGTACACATGGGCTATGGGCTTAACGATGCATTCATTTGCAACCGATAATATTTCACAGGTAGCAAATCTTGCACTTCTACGTGGCCACTTAGGTCGTAAACACAACGGATTAATGCCATTCCGTGGCCACTCTTCTGTACAAGGCTCAGGAGAAATGGGAGCAGATCCATTTGTTCTACCCGGTGGGGAATTTGATGAAAGCAATATCAAGCGCATGGAAAAGGTATGGGGCTTTGAGATTGAAAAATGGCAGGGGGATATTGTCGGAGTTACACTTGAAAATATCGTGCTTCCAGAAGACCATGAACGAAAAGTAAAGCTCTATTATATGTCCGGTGGGAATTTTCTAGAAACAATGCCAGATCCTGATTTTGTTGAAAAAGCATTGTCAGAGCTTGATATTCGCGTACATCAGGACATTATTCTAAATACATCAACACTTGTAGATGCGAAAGAAGCTGTCATTGTCTTACCTGCGAAAACACGTTACGAACAAGAGGGTGGAGGAACTTCAACCTCTACTGAGCGTATGGTTTATTTTTCACCAGAAATTGAAGGAAATAAAAATGAAATTAAAGAAGCACGTGCGGAGTGGAAAATTTATGTTGATCTCGCCAAGCGGGTTAAGCCTGAAACGGCCCATTTAATTGATTTTAAGAGTGGCCAGGAAATTCGCGATGAAATTGCAATTGCGAATCCAAACTACAATGGAATTCAACATCTCAAGAAAAAAGGGGATGTGTTCCAATGGGGTGGAGCATGGCTTTGTGAAGGTGGAATTTGTCCGACTCCAGATGGGAGAGGCAGCTTAATACCAGTTGAAATTCCTGACCTAGGTAAAAAAGAAGAGCAATTTGTGTTAACCACCCGTCGCGGTAAGCAATTTAACTCGATGGTTTATAATGAGGTTGATCCATTTAATGGCGCAGGTCGCTATGATGTTCTAATCAATCCTCAGGACGCTGCAGACCTTCGGATTACAGAAGGTGAAGCAATCGTTGTTCACAATGGTTTTGGTGTTTTCCAAGGAAAAGCGAAATTTGCGGATATCGCAAGACAAAATCTTGGCGTATTCTTCCCAGAAGGCAATTTCTTGTTACCAAAAGGTCGTTATGAAAAATTCGCAGGAATACCTGATTACAACATTGCCGTTTACGTTGAAAAAGCCGAACGTTTCAATGCACGAAAAGACACGCAATATCAAGAAAAAGAGATTGAGGATGATTTAGACATTAATCCTCCAGCATAAACACTTTGCCTCCAAATCTAAATTTGGGGGCATTTTTATGCAAAAAAAGGGAACTGATAAGAATAATGTCTAATTTCTGAGGTGTTACATTTGTTTTCGTTTCGTGGAGATGCACATAAAATATATTTAAAGCTAAAAAGTCATGCGCGCAAGGATCGAACCTTTAAACATCTGAAGGATATGGAAGAAGTTCGGAAAATCCAGCGCTTTTATGAAGGGCTTGACTCACAAACCTTAAAAATCATCTATTACCGCATGTTAAAGGAACAAAATGGATCTGGTATCATTCCTATTTTAATCACAGCCATTCCATGGTTTTTGTTTCTTTTTGCAAACCAAGTGCAAAAATTTCTATTTGGAAGAGGTTATCTTTATTTAATTCTTTTTACCGTCCTTTATTTTTTTCTCCTTTTTTTTACCGTTATACTACACTTTCGTGAAAAAGCATGGGCATCATTCCATATTCAAATGATTTGCGATATTTTGGAGGAACGAAAAGAAGTTGGGAAATGAGCTCCCAACTTCTTCTTTTTAATACAGTAGAAGAATAATGCATAACGTTAACAGTCCCATCATTATAGATGAAAGTAACCCGACAAATAAAGGGCGTAGACCGACGGATCTAATCTTTTTAAAATCTGTACCAAGTCCAACGCTCGCCATTACCATGAGGATTAAGAATTTCGCTACTCCGTCTGTTACACTCGTAAGCGAGGTTGGAAGTGAGAAAATAGTATTTACTGCTACGGCTCCAGCAAAAAATAGAATAAAGGTTGGAAATACCTTGCTCATTTTCACCTTGTTTGTTGTGATACCTTTTGTTTTCATTGAAATAAAGATTGAGAGAATAAGAGCCACCGGCACAAGCATGAGTGTTCGAATTAATTTGATTATCACGGATGTTTCTCCGGCAGTACTGCTATAACTATACCCCGCAGCAACTACTGACGAAGTATCATGTATCGCGACACCTGCCCACATTCCAAAAATATCATCCGGCATCGAAAAAAGTTGTCCTATTAGAGGGTAGAATAAAACAGCTAACACATTAAAAGCAAAGATTGTATTGATCGCATAAGCTGTTTCTTCCTCTTTAGCACGAACAATTGGACTTGATGTCACGATTGCAGTTGCTCCGCAAATCGCGGTTCCAAGTGAAACGAGAATAGGAATATTTCCACCCAGCCTAAACAGTTTGGCCAAAATAAAAGTAAAAAGAATTCCCGCTAAAACTGCGACTATTACTAAAAGAATCGCTTCATAACCGAGTTGAAAAATACTAGCATAACTAAGACCAAAACCGAGAAGCACAATGGCCGTTTTCAACAAGGTCTTTAATGTATAGGAGATACCTTCCGAATAGACAGCAGGAATGCGTAAAAAGTTTCGGACAAGGATACCGATGATAATGGCAATCACAGCCCCACCGATTAATGGGAAATCTTTCCCTAACGAGTTTGCCAAAACACCTATAATAAATACAAGAGCCACACCAGGCAGCTTATTTCGAAATGACAGCGAATAATCGAATAAAAATGATTTTTTTTCATAAGTTTGTGATACTTGTAGATTTGCGTTCCTCACTTGCTTCATCCTCAACATAGTTTTCTAAATTTATATTAACACAAGGTGGACACCCTTCCCACCATTAACTTCTTCCTTTATAATTAACTTAACTATAGAGATCGAAGACTAAGAACGCCACATCAGAGTGGCAACGTCTTTGTGACCCACATCGTGTGGGCCAAAAAAAGAGGAAGTGATTTCTCACTTCCAAACACGAACAGATAAAGAATAAGGAGCTAACACCACACTGTATAGTATGCACGAAGTAACTCGGACATGTGGGGTAGTACACTACGTCAAACACACATTTTTGCCAAATTTAGTAAAATAATTGATAAAGGTGTTTTTTATGATTGAACAAGCAAAGCAAGTTTTACAGTCGTATTTTGGTTATCCGTCCTTCAGACCGGGACAGGAATCCATTATCGAGAATATTTTACAAGGAAATGATACACTCGCAATTATGCCTACTGGTGGCGGAAAGTCGTTATGCTATCAAATCCCAGCACTGATATTTGAAGGAACAACGATTGTCATTTCTCCATTAATTTCATTAATGAAGGATCAGGTAGACACATTGCTCAGTGTTGGTATTTCAGCAACCTATATTAATAGTAGTATTTCAATGCAGGAAATTCAGGAAAGACTGCAGGATGCCCGCGCAGGTCGCTATAAAATCATTTATATTGCACCTGAACGACTCGAATCTTCTCAATTTCGATCCCTTTTATCTTCCATACCCATTTCAATGATTGCTGTTGATGAAGCGCATTGTATTTCACAATGGGGACATGATTTTAGGCCAAGCTACAGAAATATCCATTTTATGATTGGGGAACTGCCATCAAAGCCGGTTGTTGCTGCATTAACTGCAACTGCTACAATTGAGGTAAAAGAAGATATATGCAACCAGCTACAGATTGACCCTTATGCTGTATTTATTACAGGGTTTGCTAGAGATAATTTAACTTTTAATATTTTAAAAGGTGAAAACAAGCGCGATTTTGTCAAAAGCTTTTTATTAGAGAATAAGAATCAATCGGGAATTGTGTATGCAGCAACTCGGAAGGAGGTAAACGAGCTTCATTCATTATTAGAAAGGGAAGGCTTTTTAGTAGGAAAATACCATGCAGGTCTTTCGGATGAAGAACGAAAAAGGGCACAGGAGGATTTCCTATTTGACACAGTAAATATTATGGTTGCGACAAATGCATTCGGTATGGGGATAGATAAAAGTAATGTGAGATATGTCATTCACTATAACTTACCAAAAAATATTGAAGCGTACTACCAGGAAGCAGGACGAGCAGGTAGGGACGGGGAAAAAAGTGATTGTTATCTTTTATTTGCATCACAAGATATCCAGCTCCAAAAATTCCTAATCGAGCAATCCACGATGGATGAAGGGAAAAAAGAGCAGGAATATCACAAGCTTCAGCAAATGATTGACTACTGTCACACAGAGAAATGCTTGCAAAGCTACATCTTGGAATATTTCGGAGAAAAGGAAAACGATGAATGTGGTCGTTGTTTCAACTGTAAAGACGACCGTGAAAAAACCGATGTGACAACAGAAGCACTCATGGTGTTTTCCTGTATCAAGAGGATGAAGGAGCGCTTTGGGAAGACATTGGTTGCTCAGGTGTTAAAGGGGTCAAGAAATAAAAAGATCCAAGAGTTTGGATTTACGTCCTTGTCCACATATGGCTTATTAAAGCAGTATTCGGAAAAACAAATTGTCGGTTTAATCGACTTTTTGGCTGCAGAAGGGTATGTCAAACTGACAAACTCTCAATATCCAGTGCTCATTCTTGATGCAAAAGCATTACCTGTTCTAAAAGGTGAAATCAAAATTTATAAGAAGGAACAGGTGAAGAAAAAGCAAGTTGTTACTGACAATACATTATTTGAAATCCTTCGCGAGGTACGCAAACAAATTTCTACCCGTGATGGAGTGCCACCGTATATTGTCTTCTCAGATAGTACCTTACGGGAAATGAGTGAAGTGGCTCCGACAGATGAAAAAGAGTTGCTCGAAATTAAAGGGGTTGCCCAGATGAAGCTAGAGCGGTACGGAGATGACTTTTTAACCGCCATTCGAAACTATGTAGAGGAAAAAAGTGCAGTTGTAGAATAGAAAGCTAAAGGCACCACATTTTTTGTGGTGCCTTTACTTATGCTTTGAAGAGTTCTTCCATTGCTAGATTACGTTTTTGTTGTTCTTCTTCAGATGCTAAATCATACTTTTTTAAGAGGTGAAATAATTCGTTTAGTGTAAGCTGGGTACGTTCTGTTTCTAAAAATTGGACTGCATTGCTGTAAAGTTCTTCCGGTAAAAAGCTTTCTTGACTTTGAAGCTTTTTGACCACATCCTCTTTTGAGTGATCGATATTACAAGTAGACATTTGATTACCCCATTTCATGATCCTATCTTCAATTCTAGCATGTTTGGAGGAGGATGAATATGGAATAGGTGGAGGGACAATTTATAATGTACTTAATTGTTGGTTTTTTAGGTTATTTTTAGGCAGGAAACCGTGATACTAAGCCTGCACTTGGATAATATTAGGAGGAGGTAAACCAGCAAACCGTGTTATTGCGCCTTCATTTGGATAATATTAGGAGGAAGTAAACCGGTAAACCGTGTTATCGTGCCTGCACTTGGATAATATTAGGTGGAAGTAAACCAGCAAACCGTGTTATCGCGCCTTCATTTGGATAAATTTAGGGAAAATGAAACCAGTAAACTATTTTATCATTCTCTCATTTGGATGAAATTAGGAAAAAGTGAACCTGCAAACTGCGGTATCATCCTCACACTTGGATAATATTAGGAAAAGGGTAACCTGTAGCACAACCCATCTATTACACAAAAACGTTGCAATATACCCCATGTGATAACCCACACTACAGATTCCAAACCCATTTGGTAAAATAGGTAAAAGATAGAAGGGTAGGGATGAGATGGCCTATTATATTTGGGTATTATTAAATGGACTACTTGTGATTAGCACGTTTATTTACATATGGGTTTTTAGAACCCACGACTCACATATTGTTACTTTAGGGCAGGTTTTCGCCCAACTTGCAATCATCCTCTTTATCGTAAATGTAAATATGTATTTTATCTTTCTTGTGATCCGCAGGACGAAGGTTCGCAAGCTGAAAATAGCACTTGCAAAGATGTCACGCCATATGATGAAATCTCATATTAAGCTTGCTATTGTTGGAACGATATTAATTGTGTTTCATGGGGGAATTATGCTTGTAAAACTCGGAGAAATCGTAGGATATACAAATCCAAAGATCATAAGTGGGGTTTTAGCTATTCTTTGTTTAGCGGTGACTCTCTTTGCTGGGTATCTACGCCATAAAAAGGCCTCTGGGTTTCGACGGAAATTTCATTATACTACTGCTTTTCTATTCACCTTTGTTTTCCTTGTACATTTATTTCTACCTCTATAAATGACAAAAAAAGACCGCCCACCTTTCCGGTCTGGTTAGTCCCGCAACAAGCGATGTTGGAAGTGGTGGACGGTCTTAGAAATAGTATATGTTATTGGGTCAAGATATTATGCGTTCTTCAAAGTTGAAATGATGCTATTTTTAATGTCATTCCAAAGCGCTTCGTCTGTTGTGATACGTTCAGTAAAGGATTTAATAAATGCCTTGAATGCAGCCTCATATTCAGGAGACTCTTTATCTGGAACACTTGCCTTTAATTCATCAGCAATCGCTTGAGCTTCAGGTGCTCTTGGCCCCCATTTGCCTACTTCTTCAAAGTCTTTATTCACAAAAATAATAATAGGTATAGAACGAGCTTTTCCATTTGTAAGGTATTGATCCATCAGATCTAAATTTTCATCGCGAATTAAATAACGAGTTTCTAGCAATGCCTCGTCCGCAATTCTCATGAGGATCGGAAGATTCACCATTGCATCTCCACACCAATCAGCCGCTAAAATGATTGCTTTTAACTCTTTTTCTTGAAGTACTTGGAGTAATTCTTTATCAGATTCGTCTAAACGAAACTGATTATATACTTTTAAGAGGTTTTCTTTGTGAACTTGCATGCTATTAATGTATTCGTATTGATTCATGCCTTTATCAAACCATGGTTTTAAGTTTGCCATTATGTATTCCTCCTCTAAATTTGTACCTGCCTTTAATATAAATGATAAAGGAAAATCATACCACTAAGATGCTTATGAAAAATCATGAACCGTTTCGTAAAATTCATATGAATCCTGTGTTGGAAATCTTGGTATAATCGGGTCTTCTTCAACTAGAACATCGGTTAACACATTATAGTCCCCATGCGCAGAAGGCATTTCCGTTTGCTCCCACTTCCAGCACGCACCTGAAAAAGCGATTAGATTATCCTGAAGAAGTCTGATTTCATGAAGAACACCATTTAACTCAACAAATCCTATATCGTTATTTGCTTTAAGTTTTGTGAGTAATTCTTGCTTTGAAATATACATTTTCATTCCCCCAATTATTGATAGTTTTGCCTTTGAACATGCGAATACGCTATCCAAGTATTGTTAGTTGAATGGTTAATAATTGGACAATAAACGTGACAAAATAGAGTAGCCAAGGTATTCTGCCTTTGGTGATTAAGTATGAGGAGTTGAGTGCTGCGTGAGATGGCAAAGGTCACTAATGGGCTTACTTAAGGATCGAAAAGATAAGAAGATTGCACTAGCAATTGACACTTCGACAAACCAGGTGCGGTCTATTTTGATAAACAATATCATAAAGTTCTTTGGTGAAATGGTTCCAGAAGCACAGCTAGTCCAAGCTGATTTCAAAATAAGAAGCATCACACCCATACAAAACCCTACTATTAAATATTATACGCATGGAAAGTCCTCCTATACGGAAGTGCTGGAGTGGGCAGATGAAGAGAAGATTGACACCTTGTTTTATATAACAGATGTCACAGGCTATTTTTACGATGAGTTAAATGTTCAAGCTGAAGTGTTTTGGCTTGTTCCAGATGACTATGTACCGAAAGTACCATTTGGAAAGGCGATAAAAGTTGCATAAGGATGGTTTAAAAACGCCTAGAATGAATCGGATTCTAGGCATTTTTATTGGAAGCGTTTTAATTTTAAAATGGGATATTTCTTACTTGACGGATTGGTATAACCTGAATTATATTTTAATACATTGACATAAAAAAAGGGGGTTAAATCATATGAGTTTACTTGGAATTGTAAATATCGTATTGATGGTCTTATTACTATTATTATTAGTTTATATGCAAAAAAAGCATGTTTCTTTTTCAAAACGAGTATTTGCAGCACTTGGCTTAGGGATTGTATTTGGTCTTGTCCTGCAGCTCATCTATGGTGCTGATTCAGAAGTTATTTCCGAGTCAATTAGTTGGTATAACATCGTAGGTAATGGGTATGTGAAGTTTTTACAAATGATAGTTATGCCACTAGTTTTCATTTCAATCGTATCAGCATTTACGAAAATGAAATTAGCAAATAATATCGGAAAAATTAGTTTTCTAATTCTTGGGATTTTAGTCGGTACAACTGCTATCTCGGCACTAGTTGGGATTGGTACAACAGTTGCATTTGATTTAGAATCAATTCAAATTGAGGCTGGAGAAGCAGAAACAGCTAGAGGGGCAGCAATAGAAGAACGGTATGCGGGTATTCAAGATAAAACGTTCCCTGAACAGATTGTTGATTTACTGCCTGCAAACCCATTCTTAGACTTTACTGGTGCTCGTTCAACTTCAACAATTGCTGTTGTTATTTTTGCTGCCTTTATCGGGATGGCTTTTCTTGGAGTTCGTCGTAAAGATCCTGAGAATGCTCAAATGTTCGCGAAAATTATTGATGCACTTTATTCAGTTATTATGCGCGTTGTAACGATCATCTTACGTTTAACTCCTTATGGTGTTCTTGCGATTATGACACGTGTAACAGCTACTAGTGATTATGGTGCAATTTATAAGCTTGGAAAATTTGTGGTTGCATCCTATGTTGCGTTATTGATTGTGTTTGCGATCCATTTATTGTTGATTACATTCGCTGGGCTAAATCCAATAACCTATCTTAAGAAGGCATTCCCTGTGTTAGCATTCGCCTTCACATCACGCTCTAGTGCGGGAACCTTACCACTGAACATCAAGTCACAAACAAATGATTTAGGTGTTTCAGAAGGAGTTGCCAACTTTGCCGGTTCATTTGGGCTATCCATTGGACAGAACGGTTGTGCAGGTGTATATCCAGCAATGCTAGCTGTGATGATTGCTCCTACAGTTGGTATTAATCCATTGGATCCATCCTTTATTTTAACATTAGTAGTGATTGTCGCAATTAGCTCATTTGGTGTTGCTGGTGTTGGTGGAGGAGCTACATTTGCTGCAATCCTTGTACTATCAGCTCTCGATTTACCTGTTGCATTAGCTGGTTTATTGATTTCTGTTGAACCTTTAATTGATATGGGTCGTACAGCTCTTAACGTAAGCGGCAGTATGACAGCTGGTGTTCTTACAAGTAGAATCACAAACGAACTGGATACTGAAACATATTCAAGTCCAACTCAACAACTAGGTGCATAATTACAAAAATAAGACCCGACACAATGGGTCTTATTTTTTTTATCCCGTATTTAACGGGCAGTAAATCCCCATAGGGGGACTATCTGCCCGTAAAAGCCCGATTAAGAGAACAAAGACTAAGAACGCCACGTCCTGTCGCAACGTCTTTGTGACCCACATCGTGTGGGCCGCAGGCTGACAATCAGTGGAGGATGGAGGAAACCCCCACTGATTGAAGTTTCACTTTATGTTAAAATCAAATGAAAAACGGGTTTGGAGATGATGAGTTGGATATACGTTTTGACCATGTTGTGCATTATGTAAAAGATCCAAATGAAACAAGGGTAGCCTTTCAATTGCTAGGTTATCATACCGTAAATGGTGGAAACCATGACATTTGGGGGACCTACAATACATTATGTTATTTTAAAAATCTAACCTATATAGAATGGATCGGAATCAACAATTTAGACGTCACAATGGAAGAAAGTCATCCTTTTAGTCGCCACCTATACAAAGACTTCCAGCTAGGAGAAGGGCTTTCTCAAATTGCGTTTCGAACTTCATCTATTAAAGATGTGCAAAAGTATCTAACTAAAAAAGTAACAAAGACACTCGGACCATTTCCAGGATCACGTAATCGACCAGATGGCACATCGATTGAATGGTCGATGCTTTTTATCAGTCACACTCACCCAATGCCATTTTTTATTGAATGGGGAGAAGGGGATGAGGTAAGAGAAAATGACCTTATTTCAAAAGGAATTTATGTTCCGGATACAAAAGGCATTTCTTATATTGGTTACTCGGTGAAGGAACCCGAAATTACAGCAAAGCTTTGGGCTGATTTATTCAAAGGAACTGTTTCAGAGACCAGTCTACCAGGCACTGAACAAAAGGCTTCAAAAGTACAATTTGACTCAATTGATGTGTATTTTTGCAATGGGGATCAACCAAGAGGAGAACGACCCTTCATAATTGGTATTGAACCAAGTCTGGGAAAGAAAATAAGCCTTCACGGAGCAAATTATCAATTATAAAAAAAGAACCAACCGTAATTGCACGGTTGGTACTTTCTTGAGCGTAATTCACTTTTCATAATTTAATTGCCGCGGTAGATTTGAAAATCTTAAACAACGAAAGCCCTACCTCTCTTTCGTCCTTTCGGCTCCGAAGCCGGTCCAGTTTGAATAAGTCTTTCTCAAATGTAAAAGATAAAACGAACTTACTTACTTTATCTATATAAAAAATTATGTTTAAAGTTTTAAGGGAGCAAATGATTACTATACATCAAATTATACTATTTGTCAAATCGTAACGGGGTGCTTGTTTGTTTAAAGTAGTTTTTAAAAAGAGATTGTGGCTCATCTATTTTTTGGCAAGCCTGTTTTGGATTACGTTTTCTGAATATGTCATCGATGTATTTCCATCTGTGAATGATACTTTTTTTCAGATTGGAAAAGGACTCGTTTTTGTCATTTTTACAACCGTCCTTATCCATCTTATCATTAAGAAAAATGATGCTTATATTCAAGCATTAGATGAGCAAAATGAGCTGACGACACTAATCAATGCAATGCCTGACTTCGTCTGTTTTAAAGACGGAGAAGGCAGGTGGATACGGATCAATCGGTATGCAAAAGAACTTTACAACCTCAATTCGGATATGATTAAAAATAAAACCGATTTTGAAATTGCGAAGATGTATCCAGAATATGAAGAATATTTGATTAAAAATGTCCAATTGGATGAAGAAACATGGAAAAAGACTAAGAAGACTCGAACTGAACAAACGATCACGATTCCAAGTGGAGAACAGAGAACCTTTGATGTCATACGAGTACCTTTATTCGAAGATGGAAAAAGATCGGGTCTTGTCACAATTGGAAGGGATATATCAAATGTAAAGGCCGCTGAAGAGCTTGCCCTTAGAAGGGAGAAACTCTCTGTCGTTGGAGAATTGGCTGCTGGAATTGCTCATGAAATTCGAAATCCACTTACAACCATTAAAGGCTTTGTTCAACTTCAAAAGGAAAAAAGCGAGGCAACCTCACAAATATCAGATATTATCCTTTCTGAGCTTGATCGCATAAATCAAATCGTCAGTGAGTTACTCGTTTTTTCAAAACCGCAAAGTAAAATTTTAAAGGAATTTTTAGTTAAAGAACTCATTGATTATGTCATTAAGCTCACTTCACACGAAGCAATCCTTTATAATGTCGAAGTAATCGTTGAGAATCACGCTGCAGAAGCGATTCTTTATGGGGATAAGAATGAACTCATTCAGGTATTTGTCAATGTCATCAAAAATTCTATGGATGCAATGCCTAATGGTGGTAAAACAAAAATTCGTACGGATGTTGCGGGTGACAAAGTCAAAATTGAAGTAATTGACACTGGAATCGGCATTCCGAAAGAAAGACTTCGAAAGATAGGAGAGCCATTTTTTACATTAAAAGAAAAAGGAATGGGACTTGGTCTTACAATGAGTAACAAGATTATTCAAGACCATAAAGGAACATTTAAAATTATGAGCAAGGTCGGGCTAGGAACGAAAGTAACCATCACTTTGCCAGTTAGACATCACTAAGGGAGAGCTAAAAACTCTCCTTTTTTCCATTTGAAAGAATTATGTTGGAAAATACTCATATTTTTGATAAATTTAAATTGTCATAGAATTACATAATTTGATAAATGGGGGACGATTATGTCTGCAAAAGAGAATGTAATTAAAATTAAAGAGAATATTGGGAAAGTCATCATCGGAAAGGATGAGACAATAGAATTAGTACTAAATTCCCTTATTAATAAAGGTCATATTTTACTAGAAAGTGTTCCTGGTACAGGAAAAACAATGCTAGCAAAGAGCTTTGCGAAATCTATTAGTGGAGATTTTAAGCGTATTCAATTTACACCAGATGTGCTACCAAGTGATATTACCGGGATTCAATTTTTTAACCCGAAGGAGCAAGAATTCCAGCTTCGTCCAGGTCCGGTTATGACTAATATCTTGTTAGCTGATGAAATTAACCGTGCGACTCCAAGGACTCAATCAAGTTTACTAGAGGTAATGGAGGAACGCCAGGTAACGATTGATGGCGAAACATTAAAACTACCTTCACCATTTGTCGTAATTGCAACGCAAAACCCAATCGAATCACAACAGGGAACTTTTCCGCTTCCAGAGGCACAAATGGACCGTTTCTTTGTGCAAATTGATCTTGGCTACCCAAGCTTTGAAGAGGAAAAGCAAATCATGAGAACGTATCGACAAAACAATCCTATTGAGGAAATTTTTGATGTACTTACAAAAGAAGAAATACAAGCAATGCAAGCAGAAGTCGGGCAAGTAAGACTCTCCGTTGAGGTTGAGGAATATCTATTACGAATCGTTCATGCCAGTAGGAAGCATTCAGATGTTGAGGTTGGGGTGAGCCCAAGGGGTACGCTAGCATTGATGAAGGCAGCCCAAGGTAAGGCGTATTTAGAAGGACGTATGTTTGTAACTCCAGAGGATATTAAGTTTATGGCTCCATATGTGATTTCACACCGCCTTGTGCTAACGATGGAGGGATCATTGAAGAAGACGAATCGCCAAATTGTTCAGGAGCTACTTTCATCGGTAACTGTTCCGGTTGAAGCTGGAGCTGTGAAATAATGAATTGGCAGCGACAAATATCGATTGGAAATGAAATGTCATATATGATATTTCTTTCTTCCGCATTTATATTAGTTGGGATAGTTTCACAGGTGTTTTTGCTTGTGTTTGTTGGGGTGCTTTTTCTTTTATTTGTCATCCTTAACAAATATTATTTAAAGCACGTTGGAAATAAAATCATCGTTTCAGTTGATAAGGAAACTGTTAGACTCTTTAAAGGTGAAGAAAGTGATTTTTCGCTTGCTTTACGTCAAGAAGGGTTATTACCAATCTTTAATGGTCACATCCGGATGACGATTGATCATGTAGTAGGATTTAAGAATGAAAGAAAAGTATTAGAAACTGAACAGATTGAACTAACGCTACCACTTACTCTATTCGCGAGACAAGCTCATACGACAAGGCTACCATTTGAAGGGAAGCAAAGGGGAGTTGCGAAAATCCGTACTATCGAGTTAAGAATCCCACATTTATTTGGCTTTGGTGAGGCTTATCTCAAATATATGAAGCCGGTTAGCTTTGAGACGATCATTTATTCTTCACCAGAAACGGTAGGAGGAATTGAAAAAATCGTCCCGAAAAATCAAGGAGAGTACCCCATCCGGAGTTCATTTTTTGAAGATATGACTGCGATTGTCGGGACGAGGGGTTATGTACCAACGGATTCTTTTAACCGCGTCCATTGGAAGGCGAGCGCTCGTACCAATCAATTACAAACAAAGCTTTTTGATAAAACGGCTCAGTTTTCATGGACGATTATCATCAATGTCCGTGAACGAAAACTAGAGCAATATTTAAGTGGGTTAACGTATTTGCTAGAATCAGCAACCGTAAAAAATATTCCGTTCGAGGTTTTTGTCAATGTGAGAAGGGCAGGTAAAACGCCATTTATCCATCTACCTCTTGGAAAGGGGAAGGAGCATTTAGCGAAAGCTCTCGAATTGATTGCGAGACTAAGTAAACATAGTGTTACGATTCCGTTTCATTACATGATCCATGCTATTGAAAGACAACAGCAGCTTTCACCTTATGTGATTGTGTTAGGTGAGATTGAAGAAAATGAGCAATTGATTTTAAGAAGTTTCGCAAGAAAAGGTATCGATTGTTTTAAAGTTATTGAAAATGAGGATGCGATCTATTTACACAAAGCTTCCTTTTCGGTGAAGAGGGGGAATTCCCATGCGATTTAGTCAATCTTTACTTAAGTCGTACCAATATGTAATGGAAGTCATCCTTCTCTATATTTTGTTAATGTTGCTTTATATTCACACTGAACAGCTACCGCCAATTTTACCATTTCTGTTTCTTACAGGTGTTGGGGCTTGCGTGATTGCGTTCTTGTTATCGCTAATGAAATCAAATACACCTTATGTATTTATTATGTTAGTTGTACCATTGCTTGCCCTTGTTAGCAGTGAGATAGGACTGCCATTCGGGCAGAGTCTAGTTATTGGGGCTATCGTTTGTTACAGAATAATTGTTCATTTTCATAAAAATCCAAAACTAACAGAGGCTTTTGTTTTAAATGGGAGCTTACTTTTTGGTGGACTTATTTATTTTGCGGCAAAAGTCCAAGGATATATCTATAGTGATCTCGTGTTGTATTTACTAGTGACTGGGTTGATTTTCTTCATGATTGGGAAGATCTTAAACAGTGTAAGTACGAGTTCACTAATTATGAAAAATGTCGCCACTAAAAACAACTCCTGGTCTGTAGTAGGTTTATTTAGTGGGCTATTTGTAGGGGCAATTGGTGTTTCGGTTATTTTTCCAATACTTTTTGTTAAGGGATTGGCCTTTGTGTCATCAATTATAGGAACTAGTCTTTATTGGGTTTCAAGGCCACTTTTTAATGCCGTCGAAGATATTGATTCGTTTAGAGGCTCGAGTGGAGAAAATGTCGGAGCCTTGAACATGGAGGACACCGATAATAAAAATCCCTTTTTAGGGATGATTGGAAGTTCTGATAACTGGTTTTATTTAGCGATTCTAGGGGCTATTGTTTTAGCAGTAATCCTATTCTTTTTAGCTAGAAAGAGGTTTGTAAAGGAAGTCGCAGTAGTTGGGGATGTCTATCAATATGCAACAGTTACTGAAGAGATCCATGCACCTTCTACAAAATGGAGAAGACCGAAAAGACAAGCCCCACAAGCAAAGGTTAGGAGACTTATCCTTGAATTAGAGGTGCTTTCTGCTCAGCGTGGTCTAGGTCGCTACCATCATGAAAGTGTGACAGAATGGCTAAGTAGAAATCATTTTCTTGATTTTCGTCTTGTAGAACTCTATGAAAGAGTAAGATATGGGGAAGAAGAATTAAGCTCTGATGAAAACGTTGCTTGTGAGGAAATGGTGAGGCAAATAAAAGCAAAAGTGAAAAGCTTAAAAAAGCAGAAATAAAAGAAGAACCTGGCAATTTTCAGGTTCTTCTTATTATTTTAATCAAACGAATTGTTTACTATTTTCTTTTAGAATCAATTCAACTGCTTCAGCAACAGATTCAACGACGTAATTCGCTTCCTCTTTTACATCTTCGTGTGCTGTTGACATCACAAAGCTATACGGAGTTAATTGGAACATGGGGATATCGTTAAAAGAGTCCCCTATGCACGCAATTTCCTCGTGTGTTAAAGAAAGTTCATCCAGAAGCTTTTTAATCGCATTTCCCTTACTGATTTGCTTTGGCATAATGTCTAAGACGTGTTTTTCAGAGATGTATAGATCAATCTCATCCTTAAATTCATTTGACAGTTTTTCATGAGTATCGAAAATATCATTTTCAAAGCCCATCAATGAAATCTTTGATGGTTTGACTTCGCTAAATTTCGAACCGATTTCTGAGTCAATAATGATTGGATGGAACAATCTTTTTTGAATTTCTTCCACGTACTGATTGTTTTCGTGTGTGAAATTGGTATCAAAACTGCTAACAATCGTTACGAATTTCGGGTCTAATACTTTTTTATAAATGAGATCCGCTATTTCTGTAGTGAAGGTACGAGAAAAAATAAACCTCTCATCAATGGTTGAAGCAAAAGCGCCATTTTGGCTAATTCGATGAAACTTTTGTCCAATTGATTTTAATACCTCTTTAATTTCAGTATCCATTCTACCCGTAGCAATGCTGATTTGAAGTCCTTCCTGTAGCGCCTGATTTAAGGCATTGGCGTCCTCGGGTCTTACTGTATTATTTTCCTGTAATAGTGTTCCATCTAAATCACTTACAATCAGTTTTATCAATGAAAACACCTCCAAATTTAGTATGTAAATTAAATACAATATTCGTTTATTATACATGAAAATCGTTTAGGACTGGTATCTATAAGGTTTTGATTTTGTAAATAATAATACATTCAAATAATAAATTTTGTAAATGAAAAAGATTCTCAATTTTCATTTCGTTCGGATTTTAGGCCTTTTTGTTGAAAAATGTCTAATCCCTATGCTATACTCACATTTGTTAGTGGTTAGATTGTAAAGTCAAGAGCATAATAATAGATTTGTTATTAATTTTACATATATTTCGCATTACGTGTTACTGATTCGATCAGGCATGAGTAAAGAAATAGTAAAAGCTATGAGGAAAGGTTTAGTATCCTCTCCATAGTGTTTTATTGTCTTTCTCATGCCTTTTTATTTTTGCGATTTAGATATGGAACATGTAGCTCTTTCTTTACATATCTATCGAAAACGAACAAATACTAAAAGTAATCATTTTGATTCAAATAATTGAAAAGGGGAAATAATCATGGCTGAAAAAACATTTAAAGTTACAAGTGAATCAGGAATTCATGCGCGTCCGGCTACCGTATTAGTACAGGCTGCTAGTAAATTTAATTCAGATATTCAAATAGAATTCAACGGGAAGTCTGTTAACCTTAAATCCATTATGGGCGTTATGTCTTTAGGAATTGGACAAGGTGCAGAAGTGAAAATCGTTGCCCAAGGCTCTGACGAAGCAGAAGCAATCGCAAGCCTAACGGAAATTATGGCTAATGAAGGACTTGGTGAATAATGTCTAATATGATTAAAGGTATTGCTGCTTCTGCAGGTATTGCAATTGCAAAAAGCTATCGCTTAGAGCATCCTGATTTAACGGTTGAGAAACAAACAATCAGTGATAAAGATGCTGAAATTAAGCGTTTTGAAGATGCAGTTAATCAGTCAAAAGATGAATTAGAAGTAATTAAAAATCGTGCTAATGAAGAGCTTGGTGAAGACAAAGCAGCAATCTTTTCCGCTCATCTTCTCGTGCTAAGTGATCCAGAGCTTCTTAATCCGATTAAAGATAAAATCAACTCTGAAGGTATAAATGCTGAATTTGCGTTGCATGAAGTTGCAAGCATGTTCATTACAATGTTTGAAGGAATGGACAATGAATATATGGCAGAACGTGCTGCTGATATTCGTGATGTTACAAAGCGAGTTCTTTCTCATTTACTAGGAGTTACGATCTCAAATCCGAGTTTGATTTCTGAAGAAGTGATTATTATCGCGGAAGACTTAACTCCTTCAGACACAGCTCAGTTAAATCGTAAATATGTAAAAGGCTTCACCACTGATATTGGTGGACGTACATCTCACTCAGCAATCATGGCAAGATCAATGGAAATTCCAGCTGTCGTTGGAACAAAGGCTGTTACCTCAAATATTCAAAATGGTATTATGGTGATTGTTGATGGACTTGATGGCGATGTCATTGTTGATCCTTCTGAAGAGGTGTTAGCTCAGTACCGTCAAAAGAAAGAGCAATATGAGGCACAAAAAACCGAATGGGCTAAATTGAAAAATGAAAAAACTGTTACAAGTGACGGAGAGCATGTTGAGCTCGCAGCTAATATTGGAACTCCAGAAGATGTAAAGGGTGTTCTTGAAAATGGCGGAGAAGCAATCGGACTATACCGTACAGAATTCTTATACATGGGTCGCGACCAGCTTCCAACTGAAGATGAGCAATTTGAAGCCTATAAAACAGTTCTTGAAAAAATGGAAGGCAAACCCGTTGTCGTACGTACACTAGACATTGGTGGAGATAAAGAGCTTCCATACTTAAATCTACCGAAAGAACTAAATCCGTTCCTTGGCTTTAGAGCGATTCGTCTTTGCTTAGAGGAACAGGATATTTTCCGTACACAGCTACGCGCTTTACTTCGTGCAAGCACATTTGGAAACTTAAAGATTATGTTCCCTATGATTGCTACACTTGATGAGTTTAGACAAGCAAAAGCGATTTTACTCGAAGAAAAAGAAAAGCTTGTGGCAAATGGAACTGTGGTCTCAGAATCCATTGAGATTGGAATCATGGTTGAAATTCCATCAACTGCTGTATTAGCTGATCAATTTGCTAAAGAAGTCGACTTCTTCAGTATTGGAACTAATGATTTAATTCAGTATACAATGGCTGCTGACCGTATGAATGAGCGTGTGTCTTATCTTTATCAGCCATATTCACCTTCTATCCTGCGCCTTGTTTCAATGGTTATTGAAGCAGCACATAAAGAAGGCAAGTGGGCAGGAATGTGTGGAGAAATGGCCGGTGACACGATTGCGATTCCAATTCTCCTAGGACTTGGACTAGACGAATTCAGCATGAGTGCGACATCTATTTTACCAGCACGTACTCAAATTAAAAAACTTTCAAAAGCAGAAATTGCAAAAAATAAAGAAAAGATTCTATCTATGAGCACAACTGAAGAAGTTGTTGAGTTTATTAAAGCTAACTATATGAACTAAATGAAATAACGAGTCTGGCTAAAAAGCTAGACTCGTTTTTTAAATGGGTTTTTCCATTCCATTAATAATCCATAATTACAGGATTCTTCATCTTCAAGGTAGTTTTCAATCAACTGGACCGGTGTACGTCCACATCGGAGAAGAAAGGTAATCACTGGGTCCTTAAGTTCACCCGCCATGACTTTTTCAAAATAGCTCACGGCACTCATGTCTGCTGCGTGCTTTGAATACCCAGACATTCGTCCTCCTCCTAATAATCGCTCCAGATTTAACTGAACGACAACCTCATACATTGACTGCATCAACCATTTGCCAAGACCATATTTTCGAAATGCTGGGCTAATACAAATATCAACAATATAAAGTGTATTTCCGTCAGCATCATGATTTCGGATATAGCCACTGTCTGTGATTTCCTCCCATGTATGCTCGGGATGACTTGGGTCAAATTGAACAATTAACCCGGTCATTGACCCACATATTTTTCCATCGATTTCAACGCAAAGGGCACCTTCAGGAAAAACGCGCACATGATTATGTAATTGTTCTTGATTCCACCATAAATCAGAAGGGAATGGTGGGGGAAAGCTCTCCTTTTGAACTTGAATTAAGGCATCAAAATCAGTTTCTTGATAATTTCGAATCACGCATTTTTTAGGTTTATTTTCTTCGAACACATAGATTTCTTTTCGAAACAAGCCACTCACCTCCCATCCACATTTTACGCTACATTTTTGTGGGTGAAAAGGAAAATTATTCATATTTTTGGTTGTTTTCAAAAAATGAATCGACAATCTCTTCAATTAATGCTGGTTCGGGCTGTTCTCCCGTAAAAGAGAAGGGGAGTTCCTTGATAAAATCACCATCATGATAAACATGGATTGCTCCGTTTTGATTAATCACGCTATACTCTGTCTCAAACCGATAGCCTTCTCGGTCAATCGCACCCATTTTAATCTCTCCTTCAAATATGTTGTTTTTATTGTTCCTTTTTGTTGGGGAAAATGTACATATATTTCTTAAAACACGCCAATTTAATGATGAGGAGGTATTAACGATGCCAGATAATGATCGCGATCATCATGAAAGAGACCCACATTTCGATGGAAGATATGAAGGAATTATCAATGCAAATATGACAGGGGATAAAATCGGGATAAGGTCTGATGTAAATCCCGAAAACATGGTACAGCCGAAAAATCCTTATAATATGAAGCCCAAGGTTGATGAGGAAATGAAGAAGTTTCAGAATATGTTTGATGGAGAATAACATGAAAAAGCCAACAACCGTTAAGTTGCTGGCTTTTCATCGTTTAAATGGTTATTACGTCTAGCAAAAGCGCCTAGCCCCTCGAGGTCACAAGCCGTTCTGTCAAGAAGGTCAAAGAGCAACCTTCTAGTCGGAAAGTCTTGTGCTGGTCGGACTTGCACAGGACAAGAAAGGCTTCGGGAGCATATTCATCGCACGAAGAAAATGCATAGCATTTTCGAGGAAGTGCTGACATCGACGTTTGCCACAGGACGTGGCAGTAGTTAGTCGATATTCCATATCAAGGCGTTTGTGCATTTGTTTTTTAGAACCAAGAAGCTCCAACGATGATTAGAAGAATGAATAATACAACAATCAACACGAAGCTTCCGCGATATCCAAAGCCACCGTAACCGTAGCCTCCGTAACCAAATCCTCCACCGCATCCGCAGTAACCCATCATACATCTCCCTTTCTTTTTTATAATTAATCTTTAACTGATTTTAAGAATTAGCAACAAACAAAAGCAGCTCCAACAATGATCAATAGAATGAACAATACGACAATCAAAGCAAAGCCTGCTCCATGTCCTCCGTCTTTTACTCCACTCATCTAGAACACCTCCATATCTATTTGTTATATCCTATGGCAAACACACAGGTTTCGTAAGGTACAAATCCCCAATTTTCCTAATTTTTTTTGAAAAGGCTTGCAGACTTTAAAATATGATATGATTAAACTAAAAAACGAGGGGGAATCAGTAATGTTACATACAAATATCTTAAATGAAAACACCGTAGTAGGCTTTATTGGAACAGGTGTCATGGGAAAAAGCATGGCAGGCCATATTCTTTCAAAAGGATATAAGGTTCTTGTTTATACACGTACGAAAGAAAAAGCGGCAGACCTTGTCGCACAAGGTGCAGTTTGGAAAAAATCTGTAGGTGAAGTCGCTGAAGAAGCGAATGTCATCATTACGATGGTGGGATATCCACATGATGTAAAGGATATTTACCTCAGTGATAATGGGCTTTTAGCACATGCAAAAGAAGGAACTTGTTTTATAGATATGACAACATCAACACCTTCTTTAGCAATTAACATTTATCAAGAGGCAAAACTCCATGGGATGTATTCCTTAGATGCGCCCGTTTCTGGTGGAGATGTTGGTGCAAAAGAAGCGCGATTAGCCATCATGGTTGGTGGCGATCAAGAGGTGTTTGATGCATGCAAGCCACTCCTCGAGATAATGGGACAAAACATCGTATACCAAGGTCAAGCTGGTTCTGGACAACACACAAAAATGTGTAATCAAATTGCAATTGCATCAAATATGATTGGTGTTGCTGAAGCAATGGTTTACGCGAAAAAATCAGGGCTTAATCCTGAAACCGTATTAAAAAGTATTTCAACAGGTGCTGCCGGAAGTTGGTCGTTAAGCAATCTTGCTCCCCGAATGATTGCGGGCAATTTCGAACCTGGTTTCTTCATCAAACACTTCATTAAAGATATGGGAATTGCACTAGAAGAAGCAAATGCCATGGGAATGGAAACACCTGGCCTTGAACTTGCAAAAAAAATGTACGAAGAACTAGCCGAAAAAGGCGAAGAAAACAGCGGCACACAAGCCATCTACAAGCTCTGGGAATAAAGAGGTGGGTGGGTCCCACGTCCACCAATTCGCAATTAGCCATAAAATTCATTTATGACCGTATTTTTCATATATTGGCCATAAATAAATTTGGACTCCATAAATCGTTTCACCCACTTGCCTATTTTTGTATAGAAATCCCCTTAGAGAAGAAAATTAATGATGATATTCTCTAAGGGGGTGCACTCAAGAATGGCAAAACGTAATAAAAAGAATGATCCTGAACAAAAAAACAAAAAAGGCTTTGATTCGGCTGTAACGGATACTGAATTCGGGAAAGAGTTTGGCAGTGCTGCAGCTAACAAAGCACATAAGAAAAAAGCCAAAAAAGAAAAAGCCTCTAAAAACGATGGGAAGTATGAAGGCGGACTATAACGAACAAACGATAAAATCCAGGTTCCCGATGACCTGGATTTTTATTTTCGTTATTTGTCGAAAATTACTCGAAATTTTGCCGAATTTTCTTTATAATTGCAATAAAACAGGTCTTTCTACCTATGGATATGAGTTGGCCCCTAAATTAATGTAATAGTATAGTAAAAAAATGGTTACAACAACCATTTATATATAAAATATATCGAAAATCATATAAAAATCGACCATAACGTTCAAAACAAGCGATTAGTGGGAGGGGGGGTTCAATATATGAAAACAGGAAATCAGCAAAGTGCTCAGGAACATGTATCAGCAATAGCATCATCTGTTAACCTCGTATTAACAGTGACTAAAAATGGTCAAATTCTTTATATTTCAAGTAACTGTAAAGACATCTTAGGCTACACACAAGACATGTTGATGGATACTTCGATTAAAAATATCATACATAAAGATGACCGTTTCATGCTTGAAAGTTATTTTTTCAATAAAGAACAACAATCTGCATGTGCATTAAGACTGTTGAAAACAAATCATGATATCATCTGGTTCGAAACAATTGTTGAACCTATCTATAACTCCTCGTCTTGTGAATATGAAGAAATCCTATTAAAAATGAGGGTGCTAGTGGAGCCCACAAATTACCGCATTACTGAGGAAAATAGCCCTAATACTTTAATATCGTCGCTTATTCCGGATGAGAATCTCACATATACTAGGTTAGTAGAGGCACCGATTCTAATAGACGAAGCTCCATTTCCAATTGTCATCGCAAAGTTAGGTCAAATTGTTTATTTGAATAGGGAAGCAGCTTCCTTATTAGAAATTCAACATCCAAATGAGGTAATCGGGAATGCTATTTATTCTTTTATAGACGAAGAATTCCACGAGGTGGTAGCTAAACGAATTGAACAGCTCCAAAGTGGATTTCGATTAGGCATTATCGAACAAAAATGGAAGAAACAGAACAACGAAAAAATCTATGTTGAAGTGAAGGAAGTTCCAATTTATATCCACGATGAGATATATGAGTATATAGTCTTGCATGATATCTCTTCAAGAAAGTCATTCCACGATATCATCCATAGAAGTCGTGAACGTTATCAACGAATTATCCAAAATTCCATTGATACCATTGCTGTGATTTATCAAAATAATTGGGTGTTTATCAATGACTCAGGTGTAAAAATGTTTGGGGCTAACAGCTATACAGAGATGTTAGGGAAAAATGTTTATACCTTTCTTCATCCAGAAAATCATGATCAAGTAAGGGACTTCATCGAAATTGTAAATGAAAAAAAGAAGGAAGTTAATTTCAGTAAACAATCATGGTATACATTCCAAGGAAAGCAAATTTTCACAGAATTAATCGGAATACCGACAACCTATTTCGGTGAAGCAGCGGTTCAAGTCATCATTCGTGACATTTCTGACCGAATAAAAGCAGAGGAATTAATGATTAAGTCTGAAAAACTATCCATTGCTGGACAGCTTGCGGCAGGAATTGCCCATGAAATTAGAAATCCGTTAACCGCTATAAAAGGGTTTTTACAATTATTTAATGATGAATTCCAAGGGAAACAGAATTATTTTGACATTATTTTTTCTGAATTAAATCGAATTGAATTAATATTAAGTGAGCTTTTATTACTGGCAAAGCCGTCAGAAATTAATTTCAAAAATAAGGATATCAGGATTATTTTACGCGATGTTGTGACATTACTTGAAACACAGGCAATCCTCCAAAATATTCAAATTAATATTGATTTTGTGAACGAAGATTCGATCATTACTTGTGATGAAAATCAGATTAAGCAAGTCTTCATTAATCTCATCAAGAATTCTATAGATGCGATGGAAAATGGTGGAACACTCATTATTCGCACAATGGTTACAAACGATTCCATCTATATTTTATTTATTGATGAGGGTTGTGGAATTCCCGAATCTATCCTTGACCGAATAGGGGAACCTTTTTATACAACAAAGGAAAAGGGAACAGGACTTGGGCTGATGGTAAGCTATAATATTATCGAAAACCATAACGGAGAAATTAGGGTGGATAGCAAGGAAAATGAGGGTACAACCTTCGAAATAATACTTCCACGGATAAACGAAACGGTGTAGCACTTAAGGGCTGCATCGTTTTTTAAATGAAAAGGCTAGTGCATCTTGCACTAGCCAATTGGTTATTGTAAAAAATTATGTTGGGACAGTAACATATTATATTGTTTTGAAAGCTCCATAAATAATGTTTCATCTCGGGCAATTAGTGATTGGTCAATTTGTTTTAGTAATTGTTCTTTTTTAAAGGAGGCCTGTGATTGGATGAGAACCATTTCTGCTACCTTCTCATACATTTCTTCATCAGGCGTTTGAGGAATAACAACTACTTCATTTTTTTGCTCCTTGTTAAAATGGTCCATTACTTAATCACTCCTTTTAATTTTTCGCTTATTTGTAAATAAAACTTCTTTTACCTTATAAGCGCCACTAGAAACATGCTATTTTAGGAAAATAATTGCATCGTCTAGTTGTCTTTCTATTATGAAGGGAAAACAGTAAAAAGTAAAGTATTTTTTAGAAAATTTAGATATGTCAGAACTTAGAAGGATTGGTAAACGTTGAGATAAGATGGTGTGAATATGAAAAAATGGGTTACTTTCCTATCTAACATCATAGTATGATATGAGGACTTTTTACAAAAGGGAGGTACCTGCTATGAATCAACCATATGGTGGTTATCAAATGATTCCATATAACCGAGCAGTTCCACAATATTATTACCCATATTATCCCGGTAATGGCTACCAACAAGCTTATTATATAAATCCTTACTCATATGAAAATCAAATGAGACAAACAGAGGAATTTCAAAATGTGTGGAAAGAAGTACGGAAAAATCTAAAACCCCACTGTGATGAATTAGCAGAGTTTAATGTCAACCGAAGAATATCGCAATATATTGCGATGCAGCTTGTCATGTTTACACTTATGACACAAAATCAATTTTCAGGTTCTCTAGATCAAAAGGTTAATCAGACCTATCGGGCTTTTCGAAATCAAGCAAATTGGATTTTTGCCGTACTGTCCCCTTATCGGATTCCAGATCGGGTAATTGAAAGGATATTTAAGGCGATAATTCGACTAACCTATGAAAATATAGGTTACTCGCCTGAAAAGAATTGGAGCGAGCGGGAGGACCTTGGCGGCTATCTAACATCGGGACCATCTGTTATAGTGCCTGGAATAAACCAATTAGATGTCTATGTTCGAGGAAGAAATCGGGTCCTCTCCCACCGGATGTGGGATGGATCAAAATGGACAGATTGGGAGAATCTCGGTGGATCTCTAACGTCATCACCTGCTGCCGTATCATGGGGGCCCGGAAGAGTAGATGTTTTTGCACGCGGTGACAATAATCATTTAATCCATAAATATTGGAACGGCTCAGTTTGGAGTGATTGGGAGGATTTAGGCGGAATGCTCTCGTCATCCCCTGCAGTTGCAACATGGTCGGAGAATCGACTAGATGTATTTGGAAGAGGTACGGATCGCCATCTTTATCATAAATATTGGGATGGGGAACGCTGGAGTGTTTGGGAAGACTTAGGCGGTGTTCTTACGTCAGCACCTGGGGCAGTTTCATGGGGGCCCAACCGAATTGATGTCTTTACTCGTGGAGAAAATCGGGCTCTTTATCATAAATATTGGAATGGCTCGAACTGGAGTAATTGGGAGGACCTTGGCGGCCAACTAACCTCAAGTCCAACTGCATCTTCAAGAGAATCTAATAATCTAGATGTTTTCGTAAAAGGAACAGATAATCATCTGTATTTAAAAAATTGGGACGGAAGTAGTTGGAGTGAATGGGAGGATCTTGGTGGTACATTATCCTCAGAGCCATCCTCAGCCTCTTGGAGTCGCAATCGAATTGATGTATTTGCTAGAGGAGAAGACAATCAATTAATCCATAAATGGTTAGCGTAATTTGCCATACAGTAAGGAGTTGTAAATATGCCAAGATATGTGTGGGGAGTGGATTCGGCGGCAACCGTCGATGAGGAATTATATACATCCGTGAAAAGTAAATTAGGAAACCCAAAATTCTGGGGCAGATATTTAAGTGAAGTTCCAAATGTATCACAGGGCCTAACTAAAGTAGAAATTTCATTTTTACGAAATCGAGGTATAAAGGTTTTGCCCATTTATTATGTTTTTTCTGATGAGACTGGCTATGAAAAAGGGCAGCTTGCTGCACGAAATGCTGTATTTAATGCAAGACGTCTAGGTATTCCAAATAATGTAGCCTTATTTGCAAATATCGAACGCTTTTTTGCTGTAGATGAAGCGTGGATTCGCGGGTGGGTGGAGACAATTTCCCCAACTGGTTATCGTCCTGGAATTTACTCTGACCCAATCGAAGGTGATTTTTCCAATGCTTATAGTGAGGCTGTTCGAAAAAATAACCAGGTGGCGATACAAACATTATTATGGAGTGCAGAGCCAGAACCTGGGGTGACGAGGGAACGAAATGCACCTATCTTTCGACCGCATTCACCTAAAAGTAAAGCAAATGTGTGGGTATGGCAATATGGAAGAGATTCGAAAGACTATCATATTGATACAAACTTAGCCGACCAACGCACCTTAAATTACTTATATTAAAAAACCAGGTGCATACACCTGGTTTTTTTTATTGAATCAACGATAACTTTCTCCTAGTTTTTTGAATACGGGTTTTTGGTAGGTTCGTTTGTTTGGACGATGAGTATTCTCCGTTTGTTCTTCAATTCCAACGTATTGCTGTAGAAGGCTTTTAGCTAGAGAAAGTGATAGATAGGTTTTTGGATTGCGATATGTCTGATTCAACTTTCCAAGGTGTGGTAGGCGAGAGAAGTCTTCTTTTGTAGGAGGCATGTGAAAATAATAATCTCCGGCTGAAATTAAGACATCGGATTGCTGTTGACTATTTTTCGGATTTCTGGAAAAATGAAGTCCTTCTTTTTTAGCTTTTCCTTCTGAGATAAGCTTTTCTAATGCTTTTCGTTTAAGCAAATATAAAAATTTAGGGTTTGTCGCTGTTTTAGCATGTCGGTTCACAACAAAGATGGCACGAGCTAGGTTGTCCACATTTGGTTCAAGCGGGGTTTGATTTACCTGTTTTTTCATACTTTCTCTCCTTTCTATCTTTTATTATACTGTTAGTAGTGAATTTTTACAAATTCATCTAGCATGTATCCGATTCATAGAAATTCGCAATAGATATATTGAAAAAATTCTAAAGAAAAAAAGGTTTTTTGTCGTTAAATGTAGAAAGATTTAGATATTACTAGTAATAGGGAATGGTATCATGAACAGAATGAACAATGTCATCCTAAAAGATGATAAATTTAGCCGTTTTGATGATAAAATTGAAGGAATCATTTTTGAAATTATCCTTAAGCACATTAAGGATTTAATATACGTCATGAAAGTAAAAGAGAATGGAAGCTTTTCTTATGTTTTCTTAAATGAAGTAGCCAAGGGGCATGCGAAATTGACTAGTGCTAGTCTTGGGAAAACACTTTATGAAGTATTGCCTTTTGATACAGCAACCCATTTGGACGAACAATACAAGTCTGTCATGGAGAAAAAAGAACCGGTCTCATTTCAGGATGTTGTCATTTTAGCTAACAAGAGAGTCGTTCACGGAGAATCCATTTTAACACCAATTTTTGATGATAAGGGCAATATTACTTTTATCGTAAGTGTTACGCGTGATATATCTGCGAGAGTTGCTGATAAAGAAATGATAACCTATATGGCTTATCATGATCAGCTTACAGGGCTGCCGAATCGCAGTTCGCTAAAAAAGGACTTAGATACCGCAGTAGAAGAAGCAGAAATTAATAACCAAAATCTAGCATTAATGTTTATTGATCTTGACCGTTTTAAATTTTTTAATGATTCTATGGGGCATGTTGCTGGAGATCATCTTTTAAAAGAAGTTGGATATAGGTTAGCATCAATAAGTCAAAAGAGCTTTAAAGTGTTCCGGCAAGGTGGGGACGAATTCATTGTGATCCTACCAAACACGTCAAGAGAGCTTTCTGAGGAATTCGCACAAAGCGTGAACCGGGCTTTTGAAAAGCCTTTCCTATTAGAAAAAAAAGAATTTTTTATTTCAGCTAGCATCGGAATTAGTATTTTTCCAACAGATGGAAGTGATGGCAATACGTTAATAAAGAATGCTGATACTGCCCTTTATCGTGCAAAGGAATTAGGTAGATCGCTTTATCAATATTATAGTACTGATTTACAAAAACATACTTCACACTTGATGAATCTAGAGACAGGTCTTAGAAAAGCGATCGAGAAAAATGAACTCGAAATCTATTACCAACCACAGTTGGACCTAAGTACAGATAAAGTCACAAGCTTTGAGGCGCTCTTAAGGTGGAAGCATCCGGTTCTCGGGTTCGTGTCACCTGCTGAATTTATCCCAATTGCGGAGGATACCGGGCTTATTCTAGCGATTGGAGAATGGATTATTCAGACCGTATGCCGAAAACTAAAGCAGTGGAAAGAGGACGGGTATGGACCTGTTTCTATTTCGATCAATTTGTCACCGAAGCAATTCCAGCAGCCTGAATTAGTGAAAATTATTCAACAAAATATCGAACAAAACCAAATATATCCAGGAAGTCTTGAATTTGAGCTTACAGAAGGGGCTATGCAGGACCCGAAGAGCACGTTACAAACTCTCTCAAAATTAAAGGAGATCGGCGTTCGTATATCCGTTGACGACTTTGGGACAGGTTATTCCTCCTTAAGCTATATTAAAAAACTTCCGATAGATACACTGAAAATTGACCAGTCCTTTGTAAAGGATGTGCTGCGTGATGAGAAGGATGCTGCAATTACAACAACGATAATTCACTTAGCACAAAGCCTTGGTCTATCTGTTATTGCAGAGGGTGTTGAAGAGGAACAACAGGTAGAATTTTTCAAGATTATGGGTTGTCACAAGGTACAAGGCTATTTCTTTAGTAAGCCAATTCCGGAAAGTGAAATGATTGAACATTATTTAAAAAATATGTAGATGATAAAAGAGGATGCCAGTGCGACATCCTCTTTTTTATGTGGAAATTAATGTAAAAATTGATACTTCTGGTTTTGCTAAAAAACGTAGAGGCAATCTTGTTGTTCCGAGGCCACGATTGACATATAGGAACATTTTATTAGGACCAATATGATGAGCTCCCTCATAGTAAATGCTGCCAAGCGGAGGGGTAATTAGTGGGCCGAAAAATGGAAGCTGTATTTGTCCACCATGACTATGTCCCGATAATTGCACATGCGCTCCTACTTCTTCTGCACGGTCGGCAATATCTGGCTCATGTGCAAGCAGTATATTAAAACTAGTGGTATCAACCTCTTTAAAAGCTTGTTCAAAATTAGGGCGGCCAAGCATGACATCATCGAGTCCGACAATTGTGATTTTAGAATCCTCTACGTAAATTTCCTTCGAGGTATTCATTAAAAGTGTAAACCCAGTTTGATTCATCAGCTTTTTATATATTTCCGAACCATAGCCTCCATGGTCATGGTTTCCATAAATTGCGAATTTCCCTAGTGGTGCTTCTAATCTTTCAAGAATTGGAATAAGGTGGTTTGTTCCTGCGTATTTATTAGGCTCATCCATTAAATCACCTGTAAAAAACAGAAGGTCGGGTTTTAGAGTATTTATTTTATCGACAATTTTTTCCAGCTGTTCCAATGTAAAATGATGTCCAACATGTGTATCACTAAATTGGACAATCTTTACATTGTTGAATTTTTTGGGAATGATAGGATGCCGAATTTCGTGCCTTGAAACTTCAAGCTGTTTTGGCTCCAAATAACGGGCATACCAATACCCGAAAGAAGCCGCGATAATAGCTGTTGAAGTAGTAGCAAATGCCCGTTTTATAAATGTTCGTCTTGTATATTTTTTAGACATCTTAACCGCCAACCTATCTATTAAATCATTTGAAGTCATGTACTAGTGTAGCATATTCATATTCAAATAATTTTTAAATATGTATTACAGTTGTTAAATTTATTCAGTAGTAGTAATAGACTTCTACTGAATAAATTTAAGCCTCCGGCGGAGACATGCGATTTTTAAAGGAAATGTTTCGAGCATGCTCGAAAAATCTGGACGCAAATACGCCTTGGCGTATTTGATTATGATATAATAAAAGTGAATGATCATTCATTTTAACTTTATTCAGTATTCACCTATTTTTATGAGTTGGATAAATGAAATGAGAATCTAATTAAGTGTGGAGTTCAAACCTCGTCTGAATAAAGTTAAAGCCTCCGGCGGATGCCTCGATTTTTCAAAGGAAACTTTTCGAGCTTGCTCGAAAAAAATCGGGCGCAAATACGCCAAGGCGCATTTGATAAGGGGGAGATTAGATGAAGGGGAAAGTTGTAATTGTCACAGGGGCATCAAGTGGTATGGGGAAGTATATGGCAAAGAGGTTTGCAAGTGCTGGGGCGCATGTTGTCATCACTGGCCGGACTCTTGAAAAATTGGAAGAGACGAAAAAGAAAATTGAAACCTTTCCAGACCAAGTTCTTATTGTTCAAATGGATGTGAGAGAGCCAGAGCATGCTCTACATATGGTTAAAATGACCGATGAAGCATTTGGTCGCATTGATTATCTTGTTAACAATGCTGCAGGGAACTTTATTTGTCCAGCCGAGAAATTATCTGTAAATGGTTGGAATGCCGTCATCAACATTGTGTTAAATGGAACATTTTATTGCAGTTCCGCAGTAGGAAAATATTGGATTGAAAAGAAAATCAAAGGCAGTATCATTAATATGGTTGCTACATATGCTTGGGGTGCTGGTGCTGGGGTCATTCATTCAGCCGCAGCAAAAGCGGGTGTGTTATCCATGACTCGTACGCTTGCTGTTGAATGGGGAAGTAAATATGGAATTCGCGTCAATGCGATTGCACCAGGCCCGATCGAGCGTACAGGAGGAGCGGAAAAACTTTGGGAATCCGAAGAAGCCGCAAAACGAACTCTTGGTAGTGTGCCGTTAGGACGATTAGGAACACCTGAAGAAATCGCAGAACTCGCCTATTTTCTGTTATCTGACCGTGCAGCCTACGTGAATGGGGAATGCATTACAATGGATGGAGGTCAATGGCTTAATCAGCATCCATTTTAATAGTTTAATAATCAAGAGAAGGTCCACTAATTGTGGTCTTTCTTTAATTATGGGAATAATCCTTGCCAAAATTCTTTCTTTTTTTCGGTGGATTTTTGAATTAATTGTTTGTATAACGTATATTGTGTCAAAATCTGCAATTATTTAACGAACGATTCATGTCCATCTGAAACTTAGATATTGTTAAAATGAGGGTACTTGTACAATGCCAGTCTAGCAAGGAGAGGATGATATTTTGAGCAAGCGAATCGTACTACTACTCATTGTCATTTGTTTTATCGGACTTGTTTCAGTTCCTACGGCTATAGCATCATCTAATCAACCACTAACAAAGGAGGAAGTGTTTACACTTCTGCAAGAAGCCTTTCAGGCACAATCTTCACTGACATTAGAATTTCGTACCTATGATGAGGTTCAGCAAATCCTCGCCCCTTATTTTTATGAGGACTATGCAGCAACCTTTTTAGAGGAGAATTTGATGAAGGAAGAAGAGGGGTATATTGTATATGGTTCGGATTTTGCCCTATACTTTGTTCCGTTTTATTCCTATACAGATAAAACGAAGATTTTATTTGATCAGGGAGAAAATAAAATTTTTGTCTATGAATTATTTAAAACTCCCGAATCAGGACCAGTTTCTTATAAAGATCATTATGAAATAATCACACTTGAAAAAATAAACTCAAATTGGATGATCACTGATTTAGCCATGGAAGATGAGCCTCCTTCTGTAAAAGAGGATACCGGGCAAAAGGAAATATCTAAAACGGATCTTGCATTTTTAACATGGAACCTGTTTAAAACGACAATTTATTCATTGCTTGAAATGGATAATCGCACCCCGTTACAAGCGGGCTTCTTTAACAAGATCTTTTAATACATGAAAATAGAAATCCCAATGGGATTTCTATTTTACTTTAAGCATCGAATCAACAATTCCCATCGCACATATATCAAGGTCAATTTCAATTATTTCGTAAACATCATGATTCCTTGGCACATCGCGTTCATCAAGGTAGGATTCAACCTCTTTTAAAATCAGTTCCTTGATCATATCTTTGTGCTCATCTGGACTTGATGTCGGATGTTCTGCAAACGACTGTTTCCCCGCATTCACAAAGATAGGTAACCAAAATGAGAGCTGCTTATATACCTCATTCACATTCGATGTCATCCCATAATGACCAAAATAAATAGTTGAAACTTGTATCTTTATTATTTTTTCGGCAGTTTCAAGCATTGCATCAGGCCGGAATTGATTGGGTGAGGTTGAAGGCAAAAAGAGATCAATTTGATCTTTTACGAGCTCGTGATAATAAACACCGATTGAGTCACCAGTAAAAATACCGTTGCTGACAGGATCATAAATACTAAAGTGATGATTAGCGTGCCCTGGTGAATCATAAAAAACAAGTGTACAAGTTGGACCAATCGTAAGCTCTGATTGATCTTCTTTAATAATTAGTTTTTCCTCTGGGATGGGTAAAATCGGATCAAATAATGAATCAAAGTCCTCACCATAGACTGCTCTTGCACCTGCGATTAAGCGGCTTGGGTCAGCTAAATGCCTAGCTCCTTTCGGATGAACAACCACCTTTGCATTTGGACAATGCTGAAGCAAGAGTCCAGCACCTCCAGCATGGTCTAAATGTATATGAGTTACGATTATATACTCAACATCATTTGGATGAATCTCAAGTTCTTTTAATCCTTCTAAAATGTATGGAATGGACGGACTTGCACTTGTTTCGACAATCGTAATTTTTTCTTCTAAAATTATGTAAGAACCAGTTCGTGCTTTTCTTCCCAAATCATGTGCATCAATTAAAAATATTCGCTCATTTAGTTTTGTGAGATTTGACATGCTTTCCTCCCAATTTTTTATTGTTTCATGGCTAATTTTATTGTATTGTTACATAGTAGTTATGTAAAGGTATTGAATACAATATTCTGATAATATTGCTCCGTTCGAAAAATGTGGATAGAAGAATGGATATTGCTCAATCCTAAAATGAAATAGGCTTTATGCATATGAAAGGAGAGGCACTTATGTCACAGTTGCAAGGAATCATATCTCGTCTTATAAGCCTTCAGGAAAATGCAAATGGTGGGGAGCCCCCTCAACGTTTTTTTGAAGTAAATGGTGAAAGAAAGTGCAGTGTAAAATATTTTAATAAAACAAGTACTTTTGAACTCGAAGTATACCAGCAAGGGGAAAAGCCTAAAACATATCAATTCGATAATATTGATATGATTGCAATTGAAATTTTTGATTTAATTAGTTAATCATTTTCTTTTAGGTTCGGTTCATTGCCGGACCTTTTTCTTATTACTGCATCCTTCCAAAACAATCTACGCTAAATAATACAAGTTATCCACATAAAATTATGGTAAGATAAAAGAGGAGCATTAATAATAGCAAACTGGTAATATATGAAAAATAATTACGATGTGAGGTTGTGAGGCTTACATGTTTGGTCTTCAGAGTGAAAATTTATTTGAAACAACAATTAAAGACATGATTATTCCAGCAGATAAAGTTGCTCATGTTCAAATCGGAAATAGTCTAGAGCACGCACTTTTAGTTCTTACGAAAACCGGTTATACAGCCGTTCCAGTATTAGACCCAAAGTATAAGCTGCACGGATTAATTAGCTCAACCCATATCCTGGACTCAATCCTCGGATTAGAAAGAATTGAATTTGAACGTCTAGAGAAAATGAAGGTTGAAGAAGTAATGAACAGGGAGATCCCACGGCTGAACTTTAATGACAATATCTTAAAAGGCCTTCATTTAGTCATTGATAACCCATTTGTTTGTGTGGAAAATGATGAATTAGTATTTGAGGGTATTTTTACCCGTCGCGCAATTTTAAAACAATTGAATAAACAGCTTAAAATTAAATAAGGTTTCAAATACCTCCATAGTTAACGTGGAGGTATTTTTCTGTAAAGAATGTAATTAAGTATTGTATAAATTATACTATAGGTAAAACTAACCTCGAGGTCAGGGAGGAACGAGTGTGCAATTTTCCGAATTTCAACTATTAGTTGTGCTTGCATCTGAATTAAATATGCGAAAAGCTTCAGAACGTTTATTTGTGACACAGCCAGCACTATCTCAACGTCTTCAAACGATTGAAAAAGCATGGAATACTAAAATTTTTATACGATCCCAAAAAGGGCTAACCCCAACACCGGCGGGAGAAAAGATTATTGATTTTGCAAAAGAGGTTGTAGAGAAAGAGGAGAAAATAAGAGAGCAGCTTCAGGGACTTAATCAAGAAGTGCATGGGACTCTTAAAATTGCATGTGCATCCATTATCGGACAAAATTGGCTTCCGAAAGTTTTAAAGAAATATGTGAATAAATACCCCCATGCAAAAATTTCATTAATTACCGGTTGGAGTAGTGAAATCTTAAAAAATCTCTATGATGACACTGTACATATTGGTATCATTCGTGGAAAGCCTGACTGGAAGGGTGTAAAACACCATTTATTAACGGATACGATGTATATGGTTGATAAAGAAATCCAAAAAATTGAACAGGTATGGGAAACCGATCGACCGTTTATTCAATTTAAAAGTGACTCAACTTATTATCAAGAAATCCAGGAATGGTGGCATCGCACCTTTCAGTCAACACCACGCCGAACAATTGTGGTTGACCAAATTGAAACATGTAAACAAATGACTTTAAATGGAATAGGATATGCGATTTTGCCCTCAGTCACATTAAATGATGAAGAGACGAAAAACATCTATAAAATTCCGTTAATGAATGAAAACAATGAACCAATGAAACGTGATACATGGCTAGTTGGCTATGATTATGCATTTGAACTTAAGCAAGTACAAGCGTTTGTTGAAATGATAAAGGAAAACCTGGATACTTTATAAATTTCTACTTCCAATAAATTCTATCTTCAAATATGTGTAGAATAATCACAGTCTGATTGTGACAAATTACATATATGAGGAGGTGGATGATTAATGGCGAAAATTGGAGTTGAAGGCTCTCTAACAAATGTTCAGCAGGCTCTTCAAGAAAAAGGCTATGAAGTTGTTCAGTTAAAACAGGAAAGTGATGCACAAAACTGTGACTGCTGCGTTGTTACAGGCATAGATTCAAATGTGATGGGTATTGCTGATACTGTCATGAAAGGTCCTGTTATTGAAGCAAGTGGACTATCTGCTGACGAGGTTTGTCAAGAAGTAGAAAGTCGTTTAGGACAAGCGTAAAAGATAATGATAGAAGAAAAAACGAGACTAGGTCACCACCTAGTCTTTTTAACTTTATTCAGTGGGGGTTGAACCCCGACTGAATAAAGTTAAGGCCTCCGGCGGATGCACGATTTTTCAGTGGAAACTTTCCAGCATTAACTGGCACTAAGCCCTCATGGAGGGCAACTGCCAGTAAAAGCCTGATTGGTTCAAATAACAATCTGTGGGATAAAGATTCCACCGATTGAAGTTTCACTGTATCTCGCAGTAAGATCAAAGACTAAATACGCCACTTCCTGTGGCANNTTCCTGTGAGCCTAAAAATTGGGCGCAAATACGCGCATTTGATTGAGGGGTTTTTTTCCAATCCAAACAAGACCAGGTCATTTTTTTGACTTGGTCTTGTTTTTATCTCTTTTAAAAAAATTTAACATTTTCAGAAAAATGCACTAGTAATTTATTTCGAAAACCGATATATTATATGTTACGTATAACCATTATTCAGCTTAAGAGCTGAATAATGGTTAAGCCTCCGGCGGATGCCACAGATTTTCAATGGAAAGTTTTCGAGCATGCTCGAAAAAATCTGGGCGCAAATACGCCAAGGCGCATTTGATTGGATTACGTTTTTTGGAAACACCAAGGGGGGAATTTAATGGAGACCTTTAAGAAATTAAAGGGGTTTTATTGGCCGAATCGTAAGTATTTTTTCTGGTCATTATTTGCAATGTTTTTTGTGACAGGAATCACAGTTATTTACCCAATTGTGCTTCAGTTAACAATTGATGAGGTTTTCCGAGCGGGTAATTATCAGCTTGTACCATATCTTGCCCTAGGTTTCATTGCGGTCATGATTATTAAGGGGATAGCTACATATTTCAACCAGTATCTAGGCGATTTATTTGGGATAACAGCTGTATATAAGGTCAGAAATGCATTATATGAAAAGCTTCAACGCTTATCATTTAGCTACTATGACAATGCGAAAACAGGGGATCTCATGTCACGACTTACAGCTGATGTTGAAGGGGTACGATTCTTTTTATCCTTTGGATTTGCGGAATTGCTTCGCTTTGCACTTTTAATCATCTTTAGTTTAGTGGTCATGTTTTCTTACTCAGTTCCACTTACTTTAGTGACAATTATGGCATTGCCCTTTTTAGCAATTGTTGTCTATCGATTTGACAAACGTGTCCACCCGGCCTTTCGAAAGGTTCGAAAAACCTTTGGCCGCTTGAATACAAATGTACAGGAAAATATTAGTGGAATAAATACAGTTAAATCACTATCACGTGAGGAATATCAAATCCATAAGTTTAATCGCTCCAATGAAGGTTATCGTGATGTTACCCTTGCTACTTCAGAAATTTGGGCAAAGTTCTTCCCGTTAATGGAGTTTATCGGTAATGTCTGTGTCGTTGCACTTCTATCGTATGGGGGATATTTAGTTATCGATGGTGCGGTTTCACACGGTGAACTTGTCGCCTTTTTTAGTTTAGTATGGTACCTACTTAATCCAATCATGAACCTTGGATTTATTATCAATATGTTTTCACAAGCAAAAGCATCAGGAGAAAGACTTTTAGAGATTCTTGAGACAGATGAAAAAATTGCCGACCGACATGATTGTCTAACTAGAGAAAAGTTACAAGGGCATGTTGAGTTTAAAGATGTCACCTTAAAATATACCGAGGATGATGAGGCAGCCCTTGAATCGATTTCATTTATAGCTGAACCGGGCAAGGTAATTGGTTTAATTGGAGCAACTGGCTCTGGAAAAACAAGTATTACTCAGCTTATGACGAGATTTTATGAGCCTGTAAAAGGGGAAGTATTCATTGATGGTAAGGATGTCAATGATTATTCCATTCAAACATTACGAAGCAATATTGGCTTTGTAATGCAGGAATCTTTCTTATTCTCATCAACAATTCGTGCAAATATTGCCTATGGTAGACCAAATGCATCAATGGAAGAAATTATGGATGCAGCAAAACGCGCACAAGCACATGATTTCATCATGGAGCTTCCAGATGGCTATGATACGATGCTAGGCGAACGTGGTATGGGATTATCAGGAGGTCAAAAGCAACGGATAGCAATTGCTAGGTCCATTTGCATTGACCCGAGTATTTTAATTCTAGATGATGCCACTAGTGCGGTGGATATGGAAACAGAATTTCAGATTCAAAAGGACTTAAAGGAAGTCATGAAAGGGCGCACAACATTTATCATTGCCCACCGAATCTCTTCCTTGAAACATGCCGATGAAATTTTAGTATTAGAAAATGGGGTCATCGTGGAACGTGGAACTCATGAGAAATTATTGAAAAATGAGGGACCATATCAACGAATTTATGAAATTCAATACAAGGATCAAAAAGTGGTCTTGCAGACACAAGTCGGATAGGTAGGTGAAATTAAATGTCCCAGGAAGAAAAACAAGATATCAAACATCGTTTTCATTATTCAAGTGATCAAGTAATTGAAAAACCGTTTAACTGGAAGCAAATGCTCAGATTGCTAACGTACATGAAGCCATATACTAAGAATCTATTACCACTGGCGATTATTATGGTATTACTTACAACTGCGGTAAGGTTAATCGCACCTATTTTGATCGGTAAGTATACGATTGACCATGCAATTGCGAATAAAGATACGAATTTATTGATTATTTTAGTGTTAACGATTGCTGGGTTATATGGAATCAATTATGTGGCAAATATTTTTAGAATCAAATGGACGAATATGCTAGGCCAAAATATTATATACGATTTACGAAAGCATCTTTTTACACATGTTCAGGGGCTTTCACACCGCTTCTTTGATAAGCGATCAGCGGGTTCCATATTAGTTCGAATCCTTAATGATGTAAACTCTCTTCAGGAATTATTCACAAATGGGGTTATTAATCTATTAATGGACTTTGTTCTTTTATTTGGGGTTATTTTTATTCTCTTTGGATTAAGTCCAAAGCTAACATTGGCAATTCTAATAATCCTGCCACTGATGGTTTTAATCACGACGAAATTAAGAAGAAATATCAGAAGATCATGGCAAACAGTACGAATCAAACAATCCATGCTTAACTCACATTTGAATGAAAGTATTCAGGGGATACGAGTGACGCAGGGCTTTACCCAGGAAAAAGAAAATATCGAGTTCTTTGATGGTATTAACAATGAAAACTTTGAAAGCTGGAGAGTTGCAACCCAGAAAAATGCCATGTTCCGTCCGTTTGTTGAACTGACAAATGCGGTTGGAACTGCGATTCTAATTTGGTTTGGGGCGATGTTAATTCAGGACAATGGATTAACTGTTGGGGTATTTGTTTCCTTTGCCTTTTACCTAGGGATGTTCTGGGAGCCAATTTCACGCCTAGGTCAGGTTTATAATCAACTATTAGTAGGTATGGCATCTTCTGAGCGGATTTTTGAATTTATCGATGAAAAGCCAATTGTTGGTGAAAAAGAAAACGCGATTCACTTAACCGATATGAAAGGGAAGGTTGAATTTAATAAGGTTGAATTTTCATATGACGATAGCCGTAAAGCATTAAAAGGTATTTCCTTAACCATGGAAGCGGGTCAAACAGTTGCGCTTGTCGGTCATACCGGCTCAGGTAAAACAACGATAGCAAACCTAATAAGTCGTTTTTACGATGCAACGAGTGGGGAAGTTCGCATAGATGGAATTGATATTAAGGAATTATCGCTACAAAGTGTGCGTTCCCAGATTAGTGTAGTACTTCAGGATACCTTCATTTTCTCAGGTACTATCAAAGACAATATTCGTTTTGGCCGACCTGATGCATCTGATGAAGACGTAGTGGCAGCTGCTAAAGCAGTTGGTGCTCATCAGTTTATTGAGAAGCTTATTAACGGATATGATACAGAGGTTGAGGAGAGAGGAAATATCCTCTCAGTGGGTGAACGACAATTGTTATCCTTTGCCCGAGCACTTCTGGCAGACCCGAAAATTTTAATACTAGATGAAGCAACTGCAAGTATTGATACTGAAACAGAAGTGAAAATTCAACAGGCATTAAAACAGTTATTAAAAGGTCGGACAGCAATCATCATCGCCCATAGACTTTCAACAATTCGTGAAGCTGAGAAAATTTTCGTATTAGATCATGGTGAAATAATTGAGCAAGGTAATCATGATGAACTAATGAAACAGCAAGGAGTGTATTTTGGTTTAGTAAAGGCACAATTTAAAATGCTTGAAGCAATATAAGGTAAAGAATGAAAGGACGATTAAATTTGTCCTTTCATTTTTTATGTCTATGTAAGGCTTTTTAGGTGTTCCACATTGGTAATTAGTTGTGTTACAATCAATGGTATCATCAAATTGATGGGGGAATAATAGTGAAAAAAAAGGAATTTGCGGTCATTGGCCTTGGTCGTTTCGGAGGTAGTATATGCCGGGCATTGAGTGAGGAAGGCATGAGAGTCATGGCCATGGACATAGATGAAGATAGAGTGAATGAATATCACGCAATAGCCTCTCATGCGGTTGTGGGTGATTCTACGGATGAATCCGTTCTCAAAAGTATTGGGATTCGTAATTTCGACCTTGTCATTGTAGCCATCGGGGATAACCTGAAGGCAAGTATATTAACAACGATTATTGTGAAGGAATTAGGGGTTAAACAAATTTGGGTAAAAGCTCAAAACGATTACCATGAGAAAATCCTAAGTAAAATTGGAGCAGATCGCATTGTTCACCCAGAACGTGATATGGGAAAACGAATTGCCCATAATATCATTTCGAATAATGTATTAGATTATTTGGAGCTATCAGATGAGCATAGTATTATTGAAATTGTGGCAGGGCGGAAAATTGATGGGAAATCTTTAATTGAATTAGATGTCCGTGCCAAATATGGGGTAAATATTGTAGCAATGAAAAGAGGAAAGAATATTATTGTATCTCCACAAGCAACCGAGCAAATCCATAAGGGAGATATTCTAATCATTATCGGAGCTGATACAGACATCAGCCGTTTCGAAAAAAACCTAATCGAAGAATAAACGTCTCATTTGAGGCGTTTTTTTAATTGTTTCCTAAGTCTAGTTCGAGGCGGGCGCCGTGCTTTGTCACATCAAAAACCCACTGAGGAAGCCTCAGTGGGAGATCAACATTGAATATAAGGTTAAATGAGACCGAATTATACCTCCATAATAATTGGTAAAATCATCGGACGGCGTTTTGTCTTCTCATATAGGAAAGGAGCAAGCGTATCTGTGATTTCATTTTTAATCTCAGACCATTGCGTAGTACGACGCTCCATTACTTTATTTAAATGCTTCGAAATCAGACTTTGCGCATCATTGATTAAATCTCCAGACTCACGCATATACACGAATCCACGGGAAATCAAATCAGGTCCTGCAGCAATTTTAAAGTCCTTCATATTAATACTTACCACAACAATGACAAGTCCTTCTTCTGAAAGAATGCGGCGGTCGCGTAATACGATATTTCCAATATCACCAATACCACTACCATCGATGTACACATTACCTGACGGAATCTTACCAGCTACAGAGGCTTCATTCTCACTTAACGCAAGAACCTCGCCATTATCCATAATAAAGCAATTTTCCTCATATACACCACAATCTACAGCAGATTTAGAATGCATGACTTGCATCCGATATTCCCCGTGAATTGGCATAAAGTATTTTGGTTGCATAAGGCGAAGCATTAATTTTTGCTCCTCTTGACCACCATGACCAGATGTATGAATATTACTTAATGGTCCGTGGATTACATCGGCACCTGCACGATAAAGCATATTAATAATTCGACTAACACTCAGTGTATTCCCTGGAATAGGAGACGATGAAAATACGACTGTATCCCCAGGGATGATTTGAACTTGTCGATGTGTACCATTCGCGATTCTTGAAAGGGCTGCCATTGATTCACCTTGGCTTCCTGTACATAGAATAACCACTTTATTAGCAGGAAGGCGGTTGATTTGATTGGCATCCACAAAAGTGTCTTTCGGACATTGAATATAACCGAGATCATATCCAATTGTGATCGCGGATTCCATACTTCTTCCGAAAACTGCAATTTTTCGATCGTTTTGAACAGCGGCTTCAACCACTTGTTGTAGACGATGAATATTGGATGCGAAAGTAGCGAAAATGATTCGACCATCTACCGTACGGAAAATATCCTGTATACTTTCGCCTACGCGTCTTTCGGACATTGTGAAATGAGGTATTTCAGCATTTGTACTATCGGAAAGTAAACATAATACCCCATCTTTGCCGATTTCCGCCATTTTTTGTAGGTTAGCAGGCTCCCCAACAGGTGTGAAATCAAACTTGAAATCTCCTGTATGTACGATTTGCCCTGGAGGAGTCTTAACGACAATTCCATATGAATCAGGGATACTATGTGTTGTTCTGAAAAAAGTAACCGATGTCTTACGGAACTTAATGATGTCTTCTTCTTTTATTTCGATTAGCTTTGCCTGACGGAGTAGCCCATGCTCTTCTAACTTGTTTCGAATTAAACCTAGGGCAAGCTTTCCTCCGTAAATCGGTACATTAATTTCGCGAAGTAAATAGGGAATTCCACCAATATGGTCCTCATGGCCATGGGTGATAAATAACCCCTTAATTTTTTCTTCGTTCTTAACAAGATAGCTGTAATCAGGAATAACATAGTCGATTCCCAACAGCTCGTCCTCTGGAAACTTAATTCCAGCATCGATCAGGATGATTTCATCCTGAAACTGTACGCCATAAGTGTTTTTACCGATTTCCCCAAGTCCACCTAAGGCGAAAACAGCTGTTTGATCGTTCTTAACAAATTTCATAATTCATCAAATCTCCAATACTTTATAATCTTCATTTAGTTTTTCATATTCAAGATAGGCACCTTCCACCTTTTGAATATATTCAATATTAATTTTCCGTTCCTTTAATTTTTGGCGCACCTCAACTTGAGATTCTGCTTCAAGATAAATCGTTTTTGTATTTTCTCTTACAGGAACTTCATAAGCTTCTTCTTGATAGTAAACTTTAAAAATCATTGCCAAATCTCTCCTTAATTTCCGAAAGTTAGAGTAACTTTTTCTATTATATAAAAATATAACATGATTTTCATGTTTTTTCTTTCTTTTCCTAAATAATTCTTATCGAATGTATTCTTAATAGGTAAAAAGAGAGGGTGAAGTAGAGGCAAAGACTATGACTTTTCGGATAATACCGTTTGGAAATGGAGTCCAATGCACCGTACGCCTAAAAATGAATTATAGCATTAATATAAATGTTAGTACATAACGAGCCCTCCGAAAAAACGAAGGGCTCTATATTGCTGTCTATTGGACTATGCAATCGTCTTCCTTTTTAATAAATCCTGCCACTGCTTTAATAATTTTTTCCGTAACTTTTTTAGCATGACTATCATCTCCTTATTCCTTAGACTTTAAACATTTAATAAACGATGCGTTTGTTATAAGTTTGTCTTTAGTATGCGAATAAAAGGCCATGATTATCATGGCAAATTAATGGAAGCTATTAAAAAAGCACCGACATGCTTGCACATCGATACTCACAAGTTAGCGTTCAATTGGAATTGCATTTTCTGGTTCAGCAAACGGATCTTCACTATTAATATGGTCATAAAACATAACCCCATTTAAATGGTCGATCTCGTGCTGAAAACAAATAGCTGGAAGACCTTTAAGCTCTACAATGACTTCCTCTCCATCTAAATTGATTCCTTTTACCTTGATTTTTGCATAACGAGGTACATAGCCTAGAACTGCTCGGTCAACAGATAAGCATCCTTCACCGGCTGTTAAATAACTCTTCTTAACTGAATGACTAATGATCCTTGGATTGAAAAGAGCATAGCTATAGAGCACATCATCTTCACTAAGGTGCACAGCAATCATTCGTTTTGACACATTAATCTGTGGCGCAGCAAGCCCAATTCCAGGTCTTAGTCCATATTTTTCAGCAATTTCTGGGTCCTGGCTGTTTTTTACATATTCAATAAGCTCTTCCAAAGTTTTTCGGTCTTCAGCTGATGCAGGTAAAGCAACTTCTTTTGCAACCTGCTGTAATGTAGGGTGACCTTCACGGATTATATCATCCATTGTAATCATAATTATCACTTCCTGATCTTGATGCTTTTTGTAGTTTAAGTTTAACAAAGGTCACATCAATTTGAAATACAAAAGTAGAGTTTCAGCGTTGTTCTAAAGCATGGACAAACGCATAAATTAAAAATAAAATAAACCATAAATTTATGTTATGAAAACAACTTATTATATAGTATATTGTAAGTAGCTAAGGGGGAGCAGATCGTGAAAAATAAAATGTTTAAACTATCATTTGTTTTAACTTGTTTGGTTTTTCTCTTAATTGGATGTACGGGTGGACCGTCACCTGAAGAACAAATTTATGAGACATTAGAAAAAGTGGTTTCAGTTGAAAAGGACTTTGAAGAACAACAAGATCCATTAGTGGAGCTAGAGAAGAAAGAAAAAGAGCTTTACGATAAAATTTTAACTTTAGGAATGAAAGAATTTGATCAAATCGTTTCGTTGTCTAATGATGCTCTAACTATTGTTGCTGATCGCGAAAAAAGAATTAACAATGAACACGAAAGTATCAAAGCCTCGAAAAAGGAATTTCAAAAAATTGATTCCTATATTTCCGAGATTAAAGAAGAAAGTGTTAAGGAAGAGGCAAATGCTTTAATATCGTTGATGAATCAGCGCTATGACAGCTATGAAGAGTTATATAATTCATATAATGAATCTATCCTATATGATCGAGAGTTATATGAGATGTTTAAAAACAAGGATTTAAAAAGAGATGAACTTGATGCACAAATCAAAAAAATAAATGAGACATATACGAAAGTTACTTCAGCAAATGATACTTTTAATAAATTGACAGACCAATACAACAATGCAAAGGTTTCATTTTATAAAAATGCTGGACTAGAAGTTGTTTTTAAAGAGGAACAATAATACACGTGATGAAAGGGCTGCCAATGCTGGTAGTCCTTTTCTAACGGCTTTTTTAAGGTTTCTACTGAAAAAAGTTTATGCGAATTTATTTTTTATAATACAGATGACAAATGTGTACTGGTACAGTTTTTTAAAATGGGTAAAAGTGTAAAGTTTAAAAAAATTGTGGACAAGAAATAAAACAGTAAACAAACAATTTGACGACTTACTTTCATTGTTGTAAACTTGGAAATGGATAGAGAGCAGTTGTATTAATTGCTTTACCAAAATAATTAATACAGCTTCATTTAGGAATCAGAATATCCTTTTCGAGCATTAATTAAAGTCATTACATCTAAAGACCATATCCATATGGATAAAAAATGTCTTTGAAAAGATATATTTTTGGGTAACCTAATGCTGTATGTTTTGTATCATTCTTAACTTTATAAATGGCTATTTTGCCACAATGAAGTTAAAGCACCTTTCGTGAAAAGCACTAAGGCGCATTGATTAAAGAAAATAGGGTAAGAAAGGAAGCGAGAAGAAGATGGCTGTAAAAGCAAATGTCTTTGATTTACAAGGGCAACTGAATAAGGTTGCGGAAAACTTTCCTATGTTTCAGATCTTAAATGAAGAAGGAGAAGTAGTAAATAAAGCTGCTGTTCCTGATTTAAGTGATGATCAATTAAAAGAATTAATGAGAAGAATGGTCTATACACGAATCCTTGACCAACGTTCTATTTCATTAAACCGTCAAGGGCGTTTAGGTTTCTATGCACCTACTGCTGGTCAAGAAGCATCGCAACTTGCATCTCAATTTGCTTTAGAAAAAGAAGATTTTATTTTACCAGGTTACCGTGATGTACCTCAAATCGTGTGGCATGGATTACCATTATATCAAGCATTCTTATTTTCACGTGGACACTTCCATGGAAACCAAATGCCTGAAGGAGTAAATGTAATTTCTCCACAAATTATCATTGGAGCACAATACATACAGTGTGCTGGTGTTGCATTAGGTATGAAGAAACGTGGCAAAAAATCAGTTGCTATTACTTATACTGGTGACGGTGGTACTTCACAAGGTGATTTCTATGAAGGAATTAACTTTGCAGGAGCATTTAAAGCACCGGCAATTTTTATTGTTCAAAACAACCGTTTTGCCATTTCTACACCAGTTGAAAAACAATCAGCAGCTCATACTTTAGCTCAAAAAGCTGTAGCAGCTGGTATTCCTGGAATTCAAGTTGATGGAATGGATCCACTTGCTGTTTATGTTGCTACTAAAGAAGCTCGTGATCGCGCAGTTAATGGTGATGGTCCAACACTTATTGAGACTATGACTTATCGTTATGGTCCACATACAATGGCTGGGGATGACCCAACTAGATACCGTACGTCTGAGCTTGACAATGAATGGGAAAAGAAAGATCCACTCGTTCGTTTCCGTAAGTACCTTGAAGGTAAAGGTATTTGGAATGAAGAATTAGAAAACCAAGTGATTGAAGAAGCGAAAGAAGATATCAAGAACGCAATCAAAAAAGCAGATGAACAACCAAAACAAAAGGTTACTGACCTTATTTCACATATGTTCGAAGAGCTTCCTCAAAATTTAGAGGAGCAAATGGAAATCTATAAAGCGAAGGAGTCGAAGTAAGCCATGGCGCAAATGACAATGATTCAAGCAATCACTGATGCGTTACGCACAGAATTAAAAAATGACCCAAATGTCTTAGTTTTTGGAGAAGACGTTGGTGTTAACGGCGGTGTGTTCCGTGCTACTGAAGGTCTGCAGGCTGAATTCGGTGAAGATCGTGTATTTGATACGCCACTTGCTGAATCAGGTATTGGTGGGCTTGCAGTTGGTCTGAGCTTAGAAGGCTACCGTCCAGTTCCAGAAATTCAGTTCTTTGGATTTGTCTATGAGGTTATTGATTCCATAAGCGGTCAATTAGCACGTATGCGATATCGTTCAGGAGGACGCTATACTGCTCCTGTGACAATTCGCTCACCATTTGGTGGTGGTGTACATACACCAGAACTTCATGCTGATAGCTTAGAGGGGCTAATGGCACAACAACCAGGATTAAAGGTTGTTATTCCATCAACTCCATATGATGCAAAAGGACTTTTAATTTCTGCAATCCGTGACAATGACCCGGTTATCTTCCTTGAGCACATGAAGCTTTATCGTTCTTTCCGTCAGGAAGTACCTGAGGGTGAATACACAATTGAGCTAGGAAAAGCAGAAGTGAAGCGTGAAGGTACAGATCTTACTATGATTTCTTATGGTGCGATGGTACATGAATGCTTAAAAGCTGCTACAGAATTAGAAAAAGAAGGCGTATCTGCAGAGGTTATTGACCTTCGTACTGTAAGCCCGATAGATATTCCAACAATCATTGCTTCTGTTGAAAAAACTGGAAGAGCAATCGTTGTTCAAGAGGCACAAAAACAAGCTGGTATTGCAGCGAACGTAGTTGCTGAAATCAATGACCGCGCAATCTTAAGTTTAGAAGCTCCTGTATTACGTGTAACTGCACCTGATACAGTATATCCATTCTCACAAGCAGAATCAGTTTGGTTACCAAACTTTAAGGATGTAATCGAAACAGCTAAGAAAGTATTGAACTTCTAATTATATAACTTATATACACATTGAAAGGGAACTAAAATCCCTTGTGAAGACGAAAAAGCCTTTGGTGTACGAGATAAGAGTTACATCATCATATGTAGAGTCGTACGCCAAGGCATATTTAATTTTATTCAGATGAAGTCCCTCTCCTTATAAGTGGGGGATTATGAAACTAATTATTTAGGAGGCGAAAACCGTGGCATTTGAATTTAAGCTGCCAGATATCGGTGAAGGTATCCATGAAGGTGAAATCGTAAAATGGTTTGTAAAACCAGGCGATGAAGTTAATGAGGACGATGTGCTTTGTGAGGTTCAAAATGATAAAGCAGTAGTAGAAATCCCTTCTCCTGTTAAAGGTAAAGTACTAGATGTACTTGTAGAGGAAGGAACTGTTGCAATTGTAGGTGATACACTAATTAAATTTGATGCTCCTGGATATGAGGACATTCAATTTAAAGGTGATGAGTCTGACGAAGCTCCTAAACAAGAAGCCGTGGCAGAACAACCAACTGCGGCTGCACCAGAAGCAACTGCACCAGCAGCAGATGTTGATGAAAATCGTCGCATCATTGCAATGCCTTCAGTTCGTAAATATGCACGTGAAAAAGGCATTGATATCAAAAAGGTTGCAGGCAGTGGTGATAATGGTAGAATAATGAAGTCGGATATTGATGCATTCCTTTCTGGTGGTGCAACTGCTGTTCCAGAGGCTCAAGCAACTGAAGCTCCACAAGCAGCTACCCAAGAGGCAGCAAAAGCTCCTGCGAAACAACCAATTCCTGCTGGTCAGTATCCAGAGACTCGTGAAAAGATGAGTGGAATCCGTAAAGCAATTGCTAAAGCAATGGTGAACTCAAAACATACAGCGCCACATGTTACATTAATGGACGAAGTTGATGTTACAGAATTGGTTGCACACCGTAAGAAATTTAAAGCAGTTGCAGCTGAAAAAGGTGTTAAATTAACATACCTTCCATATGTGGTTAAGGCGTTAACATCGGCATTACGTGAATTCCCTGCATTAAATACATCACTTGATGATGCAACTGATGAGATTATTCATAAGCATTACTACAATATCGGTATCGCAGCTGATACAGATAGAGGTCTTCTCGTACCAGTTGTTAAGGATGCAGATCGTAAATCAATTTTCACAATTTCAAATGAAATTAATGAACTAGCAGGTAAGGCTCGTGACGGTAAGCTTGCTCCTGATGAAATGAAAGGTGCATCATGTACAATAAGCAATATTGGGTCAGCAGGCGGACAATGGTTCACTCCTGTTATTAACCATCCTGAGGTTGCAATCTTAGGAATTGGTCGTATTGCTGAAAAACCGGTTGTGAAAAACGGTGAAATTGTTGTAGCTCCAGTACTTGCTGTATCATTAAGCTTTGATCACCGTATGATTGATGGTGCTACCGCTCAAAACGCACTCAACCAAATTAAACGCTTGTTAAATGACCCACAATTATTATTAATGGAGGCGTAATAAAAAATGGTAGTAGGAGATTTCCCAATCGAAACAGACACAATAGTAATTGGTTCCGGCCCTGGTGGTTATGTTGCGGCTATCCGTGCAGCGCAACTAGGACAAAAGGTTACCATCGTAGAGAAAGCTACTGTTGGCGGTGTTTGTCTTAACGTTGGATGTATTCCATCAAAGGCATTAATCTCCGCAGGACACCGTTATGACACAGCTAAAAATTCTGAATCAATGGGAATCAAAGTTGAAAATGTTACTCTTGATTTTTCTAAGGTTCAAGCATTTAAAGATGGTGTTGTAAAGAAATTAACTGGTGGAGTATCTGGACTTTTAAAAGGTAATAAAGTTGACTATGTTCAAGGGGAAGCATACTTTGTTGATGCAAACTCTTTACGTGTAATGAGCGAAAACTCAGCACAAACTTACAATTTCAAAAATGCAATTATTGCTACTGGATCTCGTCCAATTGAGATACCATCCTTTAAATATTCAAAACGTGTACTTGATTCAACAGGTGCATTAGGACTTCAAGAAGTACCAGAAAAAATCGTTGTTATCGGCGGCGGTGTTATCGGTCTTGAGCTTGGTGGTGCTTATGCTAACTTTGGAACACAAGTAACAATCCTTGAAGGAGCAGATGACATTCTTCTTGGTTTTGAAAAGCAAATGACTGCACTTGTGAAGAAGAACCTAAAGAAAAAAGGTGCAGAAATCATCACTAAGGCATTAGCTAAAGGTGTTGAAGAAACTGAAAATGGTGTAACAGTGAAGTATGAAGTGAAAGGTGAAGAACAATCAATCGATGCAGATTATGTATTCGTAATGGTTGGACGTCGCCCTAATACTGATGAGCTTGGTTTAGACCTTGCAGGTGTTAAAATGAGTGATAGAGGCGTTATTGAAATTGATAAGCAATGCCGTACGAGTGTAAGCAATATTTATGCAATCGGCGATATTGTTCCTGGTCCTCAATTAGCACACAAAGCATCGTATGAAGGTAAAATTGCAGCAGAAGCTATTGCTGGAGAGCCTTCCGAAATTGACTACTTAGGAATTCCTGCTGTAGTGTTCACTGAGCCTGAGCTTGCTACTGTTGGTTATACTGAGCAACAAGCTAAAGACGAAGGAATTGAAATCGTAGCTTCTAAGTTCCCATATGCAGCAAACGGTCGTGCGCTTGCTCTTGAAGCTACTGATGGTTTTGTGAAGCTCATTACTCGTAAAGAAGATGGACTTCTAATTGGTGCTCAAGTAGCTGGTGAAAGTGCATCAGATATTATTTCTGAATTAGGTCTTGCTGTTGAAGCTGGAATGACAGCAGAAGATATTGCAATGACCATTCACGCTCACCCAACACTTGGTGAAATTACAATGGAAGCAGCAGAAGTTGCTCTTGGAACTCCAATTCATATTGTAAAATAATAGATACAAAAAAATCGCTCCTTTGGGGCGATTTTTTGTTAATATTTTTTTGAACTTGAAGATGATAATACATTTTCCAGAGGAGTGATGATTTCGTCTTTGTCCATATTTCCTTCTATTTTCTCAAGGACTTTATCTTGCTGAACGATTAATAAAGATGGATATTCCTCTATTTGATATTTCGTATAAAGTCTATTATCTTCAGAAGAAACGACCTTCATATTTGCAATTTCATCTGGAAATTTATTTTTTAGCTCTAATAAAGCGTCGTAGTAGCTGCTTTCATTACGAAGATTATCCTCATCTGAAAAAAAGATAATTTGTTTTTCATCGGATTCCGGTATTAGTGGCTGTGCATTGTACAAAGAACACGAGGAAAGAATTAAAAAAGAAAGTATGATTAGCATATATGCTTTCATTTTATAATCACTCTTCCATATTATAGTCAAATGTATAGGTCTTTACATCTAATTTAAATAATACAAAACACCTATTTTTTCATTTCAATTCATTTTATCATGTATTCTAAAAATTCTTTCCAATGTCATCGATTTGTTACAAAAATGAAAAATACTACCATCTTTCTGTGCATATTAATTAATATAGTAAAAAAAATTTATAGAAGACAAGCATATGACCTGGAGGTAAATTATGACCTGGAGGTAAAGGGGAGTTTCTTCATGAAGGTATATGTAATTGGTTTGATTCAAGTTTTAATATGGAGTGCTTTTTCAATGGTAACATGGCTATCAGGCTCCGACAGCCTACTTTCAAAAGTAATATTATTGATTATCTTTTGTTATGTCGCATTCTTAATCGCTAACAAAATCGGTTTGACACGAAAAGGATCTTTTCTTATCACTTTTATCTCGTTTATTTGTTTTTTTTCGTTTGAAAGAGTGTTTTGGGCCATGACATAAATAGACCACATCTTGAGGATATGGTCTATTTTTATTTTGCTTATTTTCTTTTATAAAAATACATAATTCGTCCATTAAATAGGTGTAATTCGCCTTCTAGTTTTTTTGCTAAAAACTTGCAAAATTCATTTGCTTTTCCCTTATCTCCTGCAGTTGAACTTTGAGGAAGAGTAACTTGGATATAGCTTTGCTCTAAATTCTCCCCAATTTTATCTTTCTTTTCCTCTTGGCCCACTCCAACGACGATTGCATTGTATTTTTGCTGATCTGACTTTAAGTAAAACCAGCTATTTTCTTGATTAGTTTCTTTTATTTGGTAAGGAAATGCAGCGGTATCGTAATGCCAATCAAGCTGCCTTCCAGTTTTACCAGTAATTTCTTTGTAATAGCTAAAGAGGTCTTTTACATCATCAAGTGAAATATGTTGTACATTAGATGCAGTGACAAGCTTTATGTATGCGTTTTCCAAACTTTTCACTCCTACTCCAAATTGTATTCATTATATAACTTACATTCTATGTGAATTCACTTTTATTCTAGCATTTAATTGGTAATACATACAACTTTAGAATGTTAGAGGGTGTGGAAATACAAGAATTTTAAATTTATGATAAAAATAATCAAAAAAATAATAAAATGTTATACAATTAACCATTGACGAATCAAATGTGACATACTATTATATAAATAACATAACATAAAACGTTTTCAAATTAAGTTCGTGAATCTATTTTTCGAAAGGGGCTTTGAATAATGGGTACAATCATCTGTCAAACTTGCAGCGAGACAATTGAGCACTTTGAATATGAGAAGGTTACAACACTTTATTCAACATGCGACCACTGCGATTGCCATCACGAAGAAAAATAACTTTATTAACCTTAAAAAAGCATGCAGAAATTGCATGCTTTTTTTTGGCTTCTTACCGAATCGCTCTGTGTTCTTTAATGACACGAAGAAATTTTAACTCATAATCCTCAGGTCCTTGGACTGGGAGCCCTGCTTCAATATTCGTTTGAATATAGGCTAAGTTCTCTTCTGTAATGATTTCTCCGGGGATAAAGATCGGTATTCCAGGTGGGTATACCATCACGAATTCTGCAATTACACGTCCTGCAGATTCTTCATAAGGAACCACTTCTGATTCAGAATAAAATGCATCCCTTGGTGATAATGCAAGAACTGGAATATCCGGAAGTAATACTTCTGGTACAGTTTTTGTTTCTGAAAGATGGAATACTTCATCAGAAAGATTTGCAAGTGCATCAATCAATAAATCAGCCTCTTTTTTAGAATCCCCAGGTGTCACAATACATAGGATGTTATAGAGATCGGACATCTCTACTTCAATATTGTATTTTTCACGGAGCCAAACTTCCGCATCAGATCCTGTAATGCCGAGGTCTTTTACAGAAATAATTAACTTAGTTGGGTCAAAATCAAATGTAGCCTTCGAGCCTAAAATTTCTCGACCGACACAATATAGTTTGTCTATTTCATTGACTTTATCTCGAATATAATTGGCTAAGAAAATCGTTTTTTCAATTAGGTCATAGCCTTCTGTCACTAAACGTTTCCTAGCAACGTCTAAGGAAGCCAATAACAAATAAGAGGTAGACGTTGTTGTGAGCATACTTAAAATCGATTGTACCCTGTTAGCTGATACTAAACCTTCTTTTACATTTAAAATAGAGCTTTGTGTCATTGATCCTCCAAGCTTATGGACGCTTGTAGCGGCCATGTCTGCACCAGCCTGCATGGCTGATAAAGGAAGTCCGTCATGGAAATGAATATGAACACCGTGTGCTTCGTCAACAAGAACCGGAACATCATAGGAATGAGCAATATCCACAATTTTTTTTAAGTCTGCAGCTATTCCGAAATAAGTTGGGTTTATCACAAGTAAGCCTTTTGCATCAGGATGCTGATCAAGTGCCTTTTCAACAGAGTCAGTTGTGATTCCATGAGAAATTCCTAAATGATTATCGATTTCAGGATGAATGAAAATGGGAACTGCTCCGGAAAATACAATGGCTGACATCACAGATTTATGCACGTTTCTAGGTACAATGATTTTGTCTCCAGGGCCACACACAGCCATTACCATTGTCATAATAGCTCCACTTGTGCCCTGAACTGAAAAAAACGTATGATCAGCGCCAAAGGCTTCAGCGGCAAGGTCTTGAGCTTGCTTAATTATACCTTTAGGCTGATGTAGATCATCTAAAGGACCAATATTGATTAAATCGATAGATAAGGCATTATCACCGATAAAGTTTCGAAATTCTGGATCAATCCCAGCTCCTTTTTTATGTCCAGGAATATGGAATTGGGTCGGATTCTTTTTTGCGTGTTCAACAAGACCAGTAAATAATGGTGTTTCATTTTGGGACAATTGTAAACCACACCTCTTTATTTAATTGATTTATCCATTCGTTTCAAGATGTCTTTTTTTCTGCATAAAACAAATGAATTATAGCACTTCTTTTACCGTTTGCATATAAAAATATTTCTCCTTCTTAAATTGTCTCATTGAGTGATTATTAAACATTTAACTTTATTCAGTAGAAGTCCTACTTCTAACAGTGGTGGATGAATGCAAAAAGAGTATACAATGCATTCTGGGTTCAAATTCAGACTGAATAAAGTTAAGCCTCCGGCGGATGCCACGATTTTTCAAAGGAAATTTTTCGAGCTTGCTCGAAAAAAATCGGGCGCAAATACGCCAAGGCGCATTTGATTTCTATTTGAAATAAGGAGAAAACACTATGATTGGACAACGCCAAGGAATTATTGTTTGGCTACATTCGCTAAAGCATTCAAAAATGCTGCGTAAATTTGGAAATATTCATTTTGTGTCTAAACGTCTAAAATACGTAGTACTTTATAACGATATGGAAAATACAGATTCAATCGTAGAAAAATTAAATTCTCTTGCTTTTGTCAAAAAGGTAGAGCCATCATATAAACCTTTTTTAAAGATTGAATTTGAAAACAAAAAACCAGATCGTGCCAAGGAATATGATTATAAGATTGGTTTATAAAAAAGCTTATCAAAAGCATTTTGCTTTTGATAAGCTTTTTTTATTGCATCGGAGGTATATAGCGGTTCATTCGTAAAATCCCGATTAAATGCTGGTAATAAAGTTCTTTTTCATGAAACATCGTAGAAGGCTTTACATCCAGTGTGGTGATTTGTAATTCAAGTTCATTTGCTACCTCATCAAAAAGAGTGTAGCGTTGATTTGGTTTTACATCAGGATTAGGTATTCCTTCTCTACAAATATAGATGGCTTGAAAACCACCAGGCTTTGTCGGCTGAAATGCTACAGCCAAGGAGGTAACCTGTTTATCCTGGATTGTTGTGTGAAACGCAAATAGCTTTGAAACTCTGTGTCTATTTCCTCTTGTAAGCTCAAGAAGTTCATAAATATCTGAATATCCCTCGCCTAGCTCAATAAAACGTTGTATCATCCTTAAATCCCCTCAAATTCATATTTTCCATGTCTACTTTATCATGAAAAGATTTGAATTAACAAACGAAAACAAAAAAACCCTGCAAGTCTACCTGCAGGGTCCTTCTATTCCATGTTTTTCGTTACCGTTCACATGGAAGAAGGCAAAGGGAGAGGAGAAACCGGAGGAAGAACTTATGGGGAAACGTAAGTCTTCTCCGCGGTTGGCAACAACATCCTCGAATGATGTTGTTATTACTAATTATGACCAATTGAAAATTGTGTATACATCATGTTTTGTATTTTTATTATCTTAGAAAATTTTTTTCCAAACTGAAGTCCTAGAATTTTTCGTAATTCATTAACAAAAGATAGTGTTTATGGTAGGATAATGATATTCAATTTTTATAGACAGTGGTGATAGCAGTGAGAGTCGTATCCGGGTCGAAGAAAGGTCTTCACTTGAAAGCGGTGCCAGGGGTGTCTACTAGACCAACAACTGACAAAGTGAAGGAAGCCATCTTTAATATTATCGGTCCATATTTTGATGGCGGGAGTGGACTTGATTTATTTGGTGGAAGTGGGGGACTTGGGATCGAGGCGTTAAGCCGTGGAATTGATAAGGTCATCTTTGTTGACCGTGATCAAAAAGCAATTCAAACGATTAAAGGAAATTTAGAAACATGTAGACTTGTCGAACATGCTGAAGTTTTTCGTAACGAAGCCTTCCGAGCTTTAAAGGCTATCGTAAAACGGGATATTCAATTCGATTTAATCCTTTTAGATCCGCCATATAAACAACAAAAATTAACAGAGTTAATTGAAGAAATAAGTAAACATCAATTGTTAACGAACAACGGATATATTGTTGCGGAACATGGATCGGAAGTTTTGTTAGAAAAATCCATCGGTAACCTTTGTTTAGTTCGTCATGAAATGTATGGAATCATAGGGGTATCAATATTTAAACATGAAGAGGGATAGAAAGGGGAAACGAAATGACAAGAATTGCCGTCTGCCCAGGAAGCTTTGATCCAGTAACAAATGGGCACCTAGATATTATCAAAAGAGGAGCAAAAGTATTTGATAAAATTTATGTGTGTGTTTTAAACAATTCTTCGAAACAGCCTTTGTTCACAGTAGAAGAACGTATTACACTTTTACAGGAAAGCACTCAGGATTTAGATAATATTGAAGTTGAATCATTTCAAGGTCTATTGATGGATTATGCAAGCCAAAAAAATGCGAATACGATTTTACGTGGTCTTCGTGCTGTTTCAGATTTCGAGTACGAAATGCAAATTACTTCAATGAATCGTATTTTAAATGAAGAAATCGAAACCTTTTTTATGATGACAAATAATCAATATTCCTTTTTAAGCTCAAGCATTGTGAAGGAAGCTGCCAAATATCATGGAGAGATTTCTGAGCTTGTACCAAAGCCAGTTGAATTAGCACTTAAGGACAAATTCAAAAGCCCCGCAAATTAAATGCGAGGGCTTTTCATTTTACCAGAGTATACGACAATATAACATAATAACGAAAAAATCGTAACGAGTGGTCCATATGTTAATAAACCGTTCCATAAGGTTTCGACCCAAACAGAGGTCTGTTCAGGAATAATTGGAGAGAAGACACCGAATGTTTCCTCAGACCCAGCATTTTTTACATAAAGTGGATTCCATAAGAGAAATGTAATGATCCCTGCTAAAAACCCATGCATAATTCGCGCGATAAAAAAGGGCTTAAACCTTACATCGGTTTCTGCTAAAATGCTTGCAACCTGCGCTTGTACTGAAAGTCCACAAAACCCTAGAATAAAACTTACGGTAATCACCTTAGGAAGAAGTTCAATATGTTCTAATTCACTTGTCATCATAGAACCAGTCGTAATTTCAAATATTCCAGAAATAAGTGGGATACTGAGTTCTGCTGGAAGCTGAAATAGTTTTAATAATATGGAAAATCCTGCCCCAACTAATGCGATCACATTAATTAATGAAAGAAGCTTATTGAAAACAGAAAATAAAATGATAAATCCGCCAATCATTAACAATGTATGAATCGAGGTAGTAACCGCATCCCCTAATAATTGTCCAAACGGTCTTTGTTCCCTTAGTCTTGTGCGGTGAAGTTCCTGTAAGGCTTTTACAACGATACTTTTCTTATCTTCATCTTTAGGAGTTTGCTCATCGTCTTTTTTTCCATGGAATCTCATGATTAATCCTACACAAAAGTTTCCGACATAATGGCTGACTGCAAGTAAGATCCCTAACCCGGGATTTTCAAAAAAGCCGACAGAAATGGCGGCGAATATAAAAAGGGGGTTTGAAGCATTTGCGAAGGAAACAAGCCTTTCCGCTTCAATCCTCGTAATCTGTTTCTCCTGTCTAAGCCGTGCAGCCAATTTTGCCCCTGCTGGAAACCCCGAAGCCATACCCATAGCCCAAGCAAAGCCACCCACACCTGGTACTCGAAACAGAGGTCTCATTAATGGTTCAAATAAGACACCGATAAATTTAACAATACCAAAACCAATTAATAACTCCGATATGATTAAGAAAGGGAGTAAGGAAGGAAATACAATCTTCCACCACATTTCCAAGCCAACCCTTGAAGCATCCAGTGATTCCTTTGGAAAATAAATAAGTGCAATCGTTAGTAATGAAATTCCTGCTGCAATTGTTACTGTTTTAAATCTAGAACGTATCAATGGTACTCCTCCTACAGAAATCTTCTTTTCTATACAGTGTGATTATTTAAGTGATAGAATAAGAGAGTCCATAATTTTCATAATCTTCCTTCATTTATTTTGAACCAAATTATGGTTTGTACATCTATTTAAATATACGTAGATGGGTGGCAAGTTTAGACCAAAAGAATGTACAAGTTTTCAATTCTTTTTTCATATAATGTATATAAAAATACAGGTAAAATAAATCTCAGAAGAAATATAGTTAGGGGATGATTCTTATCAACGAACCTATAATTGGATTGGCACTTGGATCTGGTGGAGCAAGAGGGTTTGCACATTTGGGTGTTATTAAAGTACTTTTAGAAAATAAAATACCGATCAATCTTATTGCAGGAACAAGCATGGGTTCATTAGTCGCAAGCTTTTATGGGGCGGGTCTAGATATCGATCGAATGTATAAGCTTGCACTTGCTTTTAAGCGGAAATATTATTTGGATTTTACCGTTCCGAAAATGGGCTTTATTGCAGGAAAAAGAGTGAAGGAATTAATCCGTGTCTTTACCCATGGTAAAAATATCGATCAGCTTGATATACCCATTGGTATTGTAGCAACAGATTTATTAACAGGTGAGAAAGTGGTGTTTCGAAATGGGCCTGTCGCAGATGCAGTCAGAGCAAGCATTGCCATCCCCGGAATTTTTGTTCCTGAAAAAATAGATGGTCGAATTCTTGTGGACGGTGGTGTTATTGATCGGGTCCCCATTTCAGTTGCAAAAGAAATGGGAGCTGATATAGTTATTGCGGTAGATGTCTCACATGTTAAAATAAATGAAGAGGTTACTTCAATATTTGATGTGATTTTACAGAGTATTGATATTATGCAAAAAGAACTTGTGAAGTATGGTGAGTTTTCATCTGATATAATGATCCGACCACATGTAGGACAGTATAGTGCACGTGCTTTCACAAATATTGAGGACATTATCCGAATTGGGGAAGAAGAAACAAGAAAACAACTTCCGGCAATTCAAGAGGCAATCGCAAAGTGGAAGGAGTCTTTATTGAATGAAGAAAAAGAGAAGTAAGGCCTATTTAAAAGCTCTAGCAGTTGGGGTTGTGCTTGCAATTCTAGGCACCTTTATCCAGCTTCCTTATTACGTGACAAAGCCTGGAATGGCGACAGAGCTTGCTCCAATTATTAAAGTCGAGAACGGCTATGAAGAAGAAGGAGAATTCATGTTAACGACTATTCGCATGGGGCAAGCAAATATCTTTAGCTATTTCTTGGCAAAGATCCAAAAGTATCATGAAATTTTACCGATTAAACATGTAAGACGTGACAATGAAAGTGATGAAGAATATACCAATCGGCAACTGTTTTATATGGAGGATTCACAGGAATCCGCCATTAGCGTTGCTTATCAGCATGCGAACAAATCTGTAACCGTCAAAAACCATGGAATTTACATAATGGGTATCGTTGAAGGAATGCCTGCAGAAAAAGAGCTAAAAGCAGGTGATCGGATTTTTGAAGTTGATGGAAAACAAATTCAAGAACATACAGAATTTATGAAGTATGTTGCTGATAAAAAAGAAAATGAGGTCATCAATATCTCAGTCGAACGAAATGGTGAAGAAAAAACAGTTTCTGTTCCACTTGCTCCTTTTCCAAAAAATCCAGACAAAATTGGAATTGGAATTGAATTAATAACTGATATTGAAGTGGTGACCGATCCGAAAATTGAAATTGATACAAAAAAAATCGGAGGACCTTCTGCAGGACTAATGTTTACACTTGAAATCTATAATCAGTTAACAGAAAAAGACATAACACATGGATTGCGGATTGCTGGTACTGGAACGATTAATATCGATGGACAGGTTGGACCAATCGGTGGAATCGGTCAGAAAATTGTCGCTGCCGATAACTCAGATGTTGATATTTTCTTTGCCCCAAATCAAAATGGCGCAACAGATTCTGATTATCAACAAGCATTAGCAACAGCGAAGGATATCAAGAGTGATATGACAATCGTACCTGTCGATACATTTGAAGATGCTCTCCATTATTTAGAGAATCTTGAAATGAAATAATAATGAAAAAACAGTCGCTACCAAATAGGTGCGGCTGTTTTTGTTTAAAGGAATACTCGTTGTTCTTCATTATAACGAATTGGTGGATTGGCATATTCCTGTCGTAGAAGTTGAGTGCGAAGAGGTTCAGGAAAAATAGCTAAATAGGTTTGGACAGCCTTCCAATCGAGTGTAAAGAGTTCATCAGAAAATCCTGTCGCCTTTGAGAGAATAGGAAGCTCAACATTCTTTTTTACATGATTTAAATACTTCTGCCCTTTTTGGGACATTCCTAGTAAGCGGATATAGGTTGCAACAGGGTTATCATTTATTGGTTTTAGCTGTTTCTTTGTTGTGTTAGTTAAGATATGTACGCATAATCTTTGCAATCTCGTCCATGTGTAACGTTTTGTTTTAATTTTTTCCATAAAGTCTTGAAAAGATGTTGCTTCCGAAATATTAGCAAGTAACCTATTTTCAATACCTTCTTCTGCTTCATATATATTTGCTAATTCAGAACTTGTAGAAGTTAGCAGTTTGTATTTTAATAATGTAAAATATTCCTCCCATCGATGAAATAGCTGATTCTCCTCATAATAAGATGTCAGCCATTTTGCAGATGAAGTGGGGAGATAATCTTTAATTTCTTCGATATTTTTTTCTGTAGAAAATAATGTTTTTCGAATACTTGTTGCACTAGCGATAGATTCATGCGAAAATGTTTCGTCATGATAACCAGCCGACGTCCTCATGATGGTTTCTGCGTTCATTGAACTATTTTGATCATAGATGGCTTTGACATAATGATAGCCCAAAATATTATTTGGTTTTGATAAATCTACGTATGTATCATGATTTGAAAGTGAAGAATAAGCAAGTGATGCTGCTTTTGGATAGCTATATCCTTCTTTCAAATACTGCCGGGTGGTTTGATCATAGGTTTGTTGATTGTTTTTCAAAAATTCTACAGTAGCTTCAAAGTCATTGATTGTTCCATTTTCACTACCGAAGCAAACTTTTTCACAATGTAGTGCACTAAGAAGTGAAATTGCACCGTTGGCAAAGTTTTGAGCTTTTTGAGTCGCAAAAGCATATGGTAATTCAATGACGATATCAACGCCTGCTTCCAATGCCATTTTCGTTCTTGCCCATTTCGATACTAAGGCAGGTTCTCCCCGCTGTAGAAAATTTCCGCTCATTACTGCTATCATACAGTCGGCGTTTGTCTTCTTTTTCGTTTCATCCAGATGGTACCTATGTCCATTATGAAATGGATTATATTCAACAATTACTCCAACAGCCTTCATCACTTCACCCTTTATTCTTTAAACTTTATTTTTAAATATCATTTTTATGGAAAAGCTGATATAGTAGATAAGTATTTATAGACCAAGTATAGTGTAAAGAAAAAATATTGACAAATGTAATCGGCAAAGCTATAATTACCTTTGTTGCGCTTCGAGGTGATTTCAATTGAAATGGACAATTAATCAATTAAATCAGTTGGCTCGAAAAGGCCTAATGATTGATGAAACTGTTGATGTAAAAGACTTAATGGAGCTCGATAAATCGATACGGAATATCTCGCCTGTGCAAGTAACCGGTCGTGCTGATCTCAGCTCTTCTACAAAAGCGAGCTTTCATATAACAATTACTGGTTCAATGATTCTGCCTTGCTCTCGAACCTTGGTTGATGTGAAATTTCCATTCGAGATCAAAACAACGGAAAACTTTCTACTAAGAGAGACATCTGATTATGATCTAGAATCGGATGTGGATATTCATCAAGCTCGAGGGGAAGTAATTGATTTACTTCCGCTAATCAAGGAAAATATTTTACTTGAAATACCAATGCAGATTTTTTGTGATGATTCGAACTCTGAAGATGGAGCACCACAATCAGGACAAGACTGGGAAGTTATCACTGAAGATGACAAAAAGAACAAGATTGACCCCCGATTGGCAGGACTAGCAAAATTCTTTGAAGACGAATAAAATCCATCTTTATCTATTTATTTTTTTAAGGAGGTGGGAATAATGGCTGTACCTTTTAGAAGAACGTCTAAGACAAGAAAGAGATTACGTCGTACACATTTCAAATTACAAGTGCCAGGTATGGTGGCATGCCCAAACTGTGGTGAAATGAAATTAGCACACCGCGTATGTAAAGAATGCGGTTCTTACAAAGGAAAAGAAGTTGTTAGCAAATAATTTTGTTAACAAGTTAAAAGCGTATTGATAACTTTGTTATCGATACGCTTTTTAATTTGCCTAAAATTCTCCTACTTCCAGTACAATAAGAGTAAAAGGGCTAAGGAGAAAAATATGTCAAAATACATAGTTAAACGAGATGAACGTGGGATTGTATGGTTTACCATTAATCGACCTGAAAAATGGAATGCTATTGATTATGATGTAATGGATGGACTTTTACATACCATCACAGAGGTAGAAAAAAATGACAGTGATCAGGTTTTAGTAATTACAGGTGCTGGACATAAAGCATTTTGTTCTGGCGGTGATTTATCTGTTTTTCAAAACCTTCAAACGGTAGAAGAAGCATATCAAATGCTTAACAGGATGGGTATGATTTTATACAAGCTAGCCACTTTAGCGAAGCCCACTATCGCTCTATTGAATGGACTAGCAATTGGTGGTGGATGTGAGCTAGCGATCGCCTGTGATTATAGACTAGCATCTCGTGGTAGTAGATTTGGATTTGTTCAAGGAAAACAAGGAATCACAACAGGTTGGGGTGGTGCGACAATACTACTAGAAAGAGTATCTATTGATAAAGCATATCACCTTCTTTTGAGTGGAGAAATTTTTACTGCCGAAGACGGCAAGGAGCTTGGTTTTATTCAACATGTCCTGTCAGAGGACAATGCAATGAAGGATTGTTCAGAATTTATAGCTAAAGCATTCTTAATTACTACTAAAGTTGTAAAATCATATAAAAAGGTAGTGAATAGAAAATGGTTTGCGACTGGCTTGAAGGAGAGAATGATTGAAGAAATAGCGGAGTGCTCGGCTTTGTGGGTGACGGATGAACATTTTGAGGCCGTTCGAAAAATCATGCGAAAAGAATAATTATTTTCTTGCTAGAGTGTGAGTAGTCTATCTTTTCTACTACATGCATATGTATAAGTAAAAAAGTATAGGAGGGAAAGATATGACTTCGACACGTCAAGATGCATGGACTCAAGATGAGGATTTATTACTTGCTGAAGTGGTATTGCGCCACATCCGTGAGGGAGGAACGCAATTAGGTGCATTTGAAGAGGTAGGTCGTACACTATCGCGTACCGCAGCTGCTTGTGGTTTTAGATGGAATTCATATGTACGCAAACAATATAAATCCGGAATTGAACTTGCGAAAAAACAGCGCAAAGAATTAAAAAAACAAAATAACGGTGAACAGCTTCAGCAAAAACAAGAAGAACCTGAAACTACTGAAATCACGAATAGCCAGTCATCTGAGCTACAATTAAGGGATATAATCCAATTCCTTGAAGAATATGAAAAAACGGAAAATGAACTCCAAAAGGTAATTAAGGAAAATAAGAGCTTGAACACACAAATAAGCAAGCTCCAAGATCAAGTTAAAGATTTAAAAACACAAAATAATACATTAGAAAACAATATTCAATTAATTGAGGAAGATTATAAGGCATTGATTGAAATTATGGAACGCGCACGCAAAATGGTGGTTCTTCAAGAAGATGAACGAAGTAAAAAGGTGAAATTTCAAATGGACCGAAATGGAAACCTTGAACGAGTTGAAAAATAAAAAGGAAAACAGCTGACATCATGTTCAGCTGTTTTCTTCATGTATTGTTTAATTTATTTCTTGGACACCTTCTGGGAACCAAAGTAACGGGTTTTCACCAAGGTCACGTTCCATATTATAAGCTACAGGTGTGAAGCACATTTTCTCCCAAAACTCTGATGATTTTACACGCGGATTTGTTTTAATCGGTAGATTATAGGCTTTGGCATAATCCACTAATGCTTTTCCATAGCCTTTTTTCTGATAATTTGGAAGTACTTCAAGCTTCCAAAGCTCTAAGTAATCCTCGGCAGGTTCAAAGTATTTGTTGAATTTTTTATCAACACGATAAAGGCTCATTCGTGCCACTAATTTGTCACCAAAGAATATTCCATAAAAGGGTGAAACGCTATCATTTTCAATAATATTTGATTCAAGATCTTCAAGCATGGATAGCTCTTGTAGACCATATTCCTTAAATGCTTTAAATTCTTCAAGAGTTTTATAGTTTACTAATAATTTCTCAACCTTTGCCGTATACATTTGATATCCCCCTTGCGATTCTACTATGAAAAACTGTATTAATTTGTATTACATTCATTATATAACAAAATTACAAAAAATTCTGTAGAAAAATATAGAAAACGCTTTCAGTTCGGTGCAGGAATATGTAGATGGATGTAGAAATTATATATTGCATCTTCTATCTTTTGGCGAAAGGGGAAAAGAGCTTGAAAAAAGTGTTAATTGCAAACAGGGGAGAGATTGCATCTAGGATTATTAAAACATGTCATGAGATGGGGATTGAAACAGTCGCTGTCTATTCTGATGCGGATCAAGAACTACCATTTGTGAAAAATGCAACAGTAGCTCATCGAATCGGTGAGCCACCTGTTATGAAATCTTATCTTCAAATGGACAAAATCTTAGAAATTGCCGAGCAGGAGAAGGTTGATGCCATCCATCCTGGGTATGGATTTTTATCGGAAAATACAATCTTTGCGAAAGCAGTAGCTAAGAGGGGTATTATTTTTATAGGACCAACCCCCCAGGTTATCTCATTAATGGGGGATAAGGTGAAAGCAAGGCAAACCATGATCGAGGCTGGTGTACCCGTTGTTCCAGGGAGTGATAGGAGCATCCAAGCAATAGAAGAAGCCATGAAACTTGCTGCAGAATACGGCTATCCAGTCATGTTAAAGGCGAGTGGTGGCGGGGGCGGGATTGGAATGGTATGCTGCCATTCTGAACAAGAATTACAAAAAGCATTTCAAACAACAAAGACTAGAGCCAAATCGTATTTTGGAAATGATGAAATGTTCATTGAAAAATTCATACCAAACGCAAGACATATTGAGGTGCAAATTTTTGGCGATCATCACGGAAATATGGTCCATCTTTTTGAAAGAGATTGTTCAATCCAGCGTCGGAATCAGAAGGTGATTGAGGAGACACCCTCTCCTTTTCTATCGGATGAGACACGTGAAGAAATTTGTAATGCAGCAATAAAGGCTGCAAAATTTGTGGACTATACAAATGCTGGAACAATCGAATTCATTGTTGATGAACAGGAAAATTTCTATTTTTTAGAGATGAATACAAGGCTCCAGGTTGAACATGCCATTACAGAGATGATTACGAATCTTGATCTCGTAAAATGGCAGTTGCTTGTTGCTAACGGAGAAAAACTACCCTTGTCCCAGAAAGAAATAAGCCATGAGGGCCATTCAATTGAATTTCGCGTGTATGCAGAAGACCCAATAAAGTTTTTCCCATCTCCAGGTAAAATTGAGGAGTTTACATTGCCGCATAATGATAAGGGTGTCCGAGTTGACAATGGATACGAAACAGGGACGACTGTTACACCATTTTACGACCCGATGATTGCCAAAATAATTGTAAAAGCAAATAATCGTCCTGAAGCTATTCAAACAGCTAAGGCTTATTTTAATCAAATTGTGATAAAAGGAATAAAAACGAATATCCCTTTATTCCAAGAAATTATTAATGAAGATTCTTATCTTAAAGGAGAATATACAACCAATTATCTAATCACTAGGGGGAATTAAGATGAAGGAGATCACAGCAAGCATGGCAGGGACCGTTTTACAAGTATTGGTTTCAGATGGTGAAGAGATTACTGAAGGTCAAGTTGTTATCATGCTGGAATCAATGAAAATGGAAATCCCGATTGAAAGTGGGCTAGATGGCAAGATTGCAAACATTAAGGTAGATATTGGTGATTTTGTAAATGAGGATGATGTATTACTTGTTCTAGAATAAGCAAAGGAGGGTAATCATGCTACATACTACAAAGGATTTAGACCAAAGGCTCTTAGAAAGAAGCAAGGAAATCGAAGCAGGTGGACATGAAAAATATCATCAAAAGCAAAAGGAGCAACATAAATTATTTGTTCGTGATCGACTTGCACTTTTATTTGATAGTGGGATTTACCATGAGGATGGAAAATTTGCTAACAATACAGCAGGGAACCTTCCGGCCGATGGTGTCGTTACCGCAATAGGAGAAATAAATGGACAAAAAGTATGTGTAATGGCGAATGATTCTACAGTAAAGGCGGGATCATGGGGGGCGCGTACCGTTGAGAAAATTATTCGTATTCAAGAAACAGCAGAAAAGCTACGAGTGCCACTTTTATATTTAGTAGATTCGGCTGGAGCACGTATTACAGATCAGCTTGAGATGTTCCCAAATCGACGCGGTGCAGGGCGAATTTTTCATAATCAGGTAAGGTTATCAGGAATGATTCCACAAGTATGTATTTTATTTGGTCCATCAGCAGCGGGTGGGGCATACATTCCTGCTTTTTGCGATATTGTCATCATGGTCGATAAGAATGCATCCATGTATCTAGGGTCACCACGGATGGCCGAGAAGGTTATTGGTGAAAAGGTTACATTAGAGGAAATGGGTGGTGCAAGAATGCACTGTACCGTTAGTGGCTGTGGTGACGTGCTTGCCGCAAATGAAGAGCAGGCAATACAAAGTGCACGAGATTACCTGAAATTTTTCCCAGCCAATTATTTGAACAAACCGGCGCTAACAGATTCCGTATTGCCTAAGGAAGGAAAAGGTCTACAAGAAATCATACCTGTTAATCAGAATGCCCCTTTTAATATGTATGAAGGTATCGATGCGCTCATCGATGAAGGAAGTTTCTATGAGATTAAAAAACTATTTGCACCTGAAATTATTACAGGCCTTGCCCGTATTGACGGAAGAGCAGTCGGGATTATTGCGAATCAACCTAAAGTGAAGGGTGGCGTTTTGTTTGTTGATTCAGCGGACAAAGCTGCTAAATTTATCACTTTATGTGATGCTTTCCATATTCCATTAGTATTTTTGGCAGATGTCCCAGGATTTATGATTGGTACAAAGGTGGAAAGAGCTGGAATCATTAGACATGGAGCAAAGTTAATTGCAGCAATGAGCTCCGCAACTGTACCGAAGATCTCAGTTATCGTCCGAAAAGCCTATGGTGCAGGTCTTTATGCAATGGCAGGTCCTGCGTTTGAACCCGATTATTGTGTGGCACTTCCAACTGCTCAAATTGCAGTAATGGGTCCTGAGGCGGCGGTAAATGCTGTTTATTCAAATAAAATCAATGAAATTGAGGATCCGAAAGAAAGAATTACTTATGTACAACAAAAGCAGCAGGAGTATAAAGAGTCAATTGATATATACAAGCTTGCTTCTGACCTAATCATTGATGATATCGTCCCGGCGGCTGAATTAAGGGATGTCCTTATCAAACGGCTGAGCGTTTACGAAACAAAAGAACTCGAATTCGGAAATAAGAAACACCCTGTCTATCCGGTATAGATAAGAGAAAATGGACCCCAAGGAAAGAACTTTGGGGTTTTGTCATGCGAATAATATTTCAACCTCTTTTCTTAGTCGATACACTAGGCATATTGTCGGACTTTTTGGTAAAATAAAGGTAGGACAAACTATGGAGTTGGAGCTATGAAAATTGGAATAATTGGCGGTGGTTCCATTGGGTTGCTTTTTGCAGGCTATCTTGCAGAACAACATGATGTAACCATCTATACAAGAACTGAACACCAGGCGAATGAATTAAATAAAAAAGGTGTAACAATCAATAATCAAAATACGTCAAAAACATATAGAGTACAAGCAGTAACAAGTTCAGCATCTGTAAAAGGAGAAGACATCGTTATCTTTGCAGTAAAACAATACATATTAGCAGATGTTTTATCACAAACTCTAGACCTTGAGAAGGTCCAAACGGTCTGCTTCCTACAAAACGGAATGAGTCATATCAAGATTATTGAAAAACTAAAAAATCCTACTATCCTTGTGGGTGTTGTTGAGCATGGCGCACTAAAAATAGATGAAACCACCGTCTTCCATACGGGAGTCGGCCGGACGAAAATAGGAGTATTTAAAGGGAAAAATGAGGTGTTCGATATTACACTCTCTGATTTTGTAATTGAATACTCTGACAATTGGTATGAAATCGTAACATCGAAATTGATCGCTAATGCTATCATCAACCCATTAACTACCCTTTATAGGGTTAAGAATGGAGAATTGCTCGACAATCCTTTTTTTCATAACCAAATGAAGGCATTATTCCATGAAATCACCTCTGTCATACCAACTAATAGAGAAAATATGTGGGAACTTGTGACAACCATATGTAAAGATACAGCTCAAAATAAATCATCAATGCTGCGTGATATTGAAGAAGGAAGAAAAACAGAAATTGATGCCATTTTAGGTTATGTAATAACGCAAGACAGAAAGAGGAACAAGGAAGTAGTTATTACACAATTTCTATATGATTCCATAAAAGGTCTTGAAACTAAAGGGGGATAAGGAATGATTGAATTTTTTGCCGGAGTAGCTGCGACATTTGTAACAATTCCATTACTAGGATTCATACTAGTCTATTTGATTAGTAGATTTATTTTGAAAAACACCCGAAAATCTTTTTTTCTTTCGGTTGATGTAACAACCGTATTTTTTCTCGTTGCAGTGCATTACTTACTACTTCTGATTGTTGGTAAAAGCATGCTTTGGATAATCATCCTGATCCTCCTTATGACCATTTTGATTATTGGCTATATAGCTTGGAGGAAAAGCAATGAAATTGAAACTGTGAAGGTATTAAGAAAATCTTGGCGTTTCGTTTTCCTTGCTTCCACGATTGCTTATTTTCTATTACTACTAATCGGACTCGTTCAACGAATTTTTATTACTACACTAAATTAATTTACATTGAGCAGTAATTTTTGGTTTCTCAAAAAACCGTGCTATACTCAACTAAGATATAAACTGGATATGAAAGGAAGAACAAGAATTTATGGAGGTTTTGGATCTCTCTCTGCCATCTTCAAATCGATTAGTAAACGATTATCTTTCAAAAAAAATTGATATCGAGAAATTTTTCGATTATGATATAAAATCTCCCCTTGTGTATGAGGTGAGAAAAAAAGATCTAGAAAAAAGACATTTTGAACGTGAAAAACTTGTAGAGCATTTGCTTTCTTTTAATAAACGTTTAAATTTTCATCAAAATACGGTTGAGAATATCAACAAATTAATAGATCCGAGGAGTGTTGTGGTAATTGGTGGACAGCAAGCAGGCGTATTGACTGGACCGTTATATACCATACATAAAATCGTTTCTATTATTAAGCTTGCAAAAGAGCAAGAGGAAAAATTATCGGTACCAGTTATACCGATATTTTGGATTGCTGGGGAGGACCATGATTTTGCTGAAATCAATCATCTCTTTGTGAATCTTCAAACTGGCATCCGAAAAAGGGCTGTCCCACAATACCACAATCGTAAAACGATGGTATCATCAATAGAAATTGAACAGGACGGCCTCATGGAATGGATTGAAGAAGTGTTTGAGACATACGGCGAAACCAATTATACGAATGGTCTTCTGGAACTTCTGAAAGGATATGTGGAAAAATCAAAAACATATGTGGATTTCTTTATACAGATTATCAATGAACTTTTTGGAGAAGCCGGGCTTGTTCTTGTAGATTCTGGTTCAAAAGAAATTAGAACACTTCAATCATCCTATTTTAAAAAAATGATTGAAAAAAATAGAGAGATTCATGATTCACTTTTATTACAGCAGGAAGTATTATCTTCCTATCAATACCCTAAAACAATTGATATGAATGAATCAAGTGCTAACCTTTTTTATGCGCAAAATGGTGAACGTATATTGCTTGAGTACAATGTGGAGCATGATATTTTTAGCGGGAAAAATAATGAATGCATTCTTTGTGGTGACGAATTGCTTGAAGTTGCGAAAGAAAAACCGGAATTACTAAGTAATAATGTAGTAACTCGACCAGTTATGCAGGAGTTCTTATTTCCAACACTTGCTTTTATTTCTGGACCTGGTGAGGTTTCATACTGGGCGGAGCTTAAAAAGGTCTTTTCAGTAATGGAAATTAAGATGCCACCTGTCGTACCCCGGTTAATGATGACAATTGTGGATAGATCGATTGAGTCGAATATAGAAGAAATCGGATTAACGATTCAAGCTGTGTTATCAGGCGAACTTACAAAAACAAAGGAAACATGGTTGGAAAAACAAACGGCTGATGTGGATGGGATGATCTCAGCAGCAAAGAAAGAAGTGGAGCAAATTCATAGAAAAGTCCGACATATGGGGCTTGAAGTGGATCCAGGGCTAGCGGATCTTTTATTAAAGAATGCCGAAAATATTCAATCACAATTTGATTTTCTAAACAATACATTAAACCGCAGTATCTTGAAGCGTAATGAAATTGAATTGAATCGTTTTAATCGAATTGAAAAATCAATACTCCCACTTGGCTCCCCACAAGAGAGATTATGGAATGTCTTTTACTATATAAATAAATTTGGAGACGATTTTATCAACGATTTATTAGCCCTTCCGTTTGAATTTAACGGAAAACATAAGGTAATTAAGATATAGTTCTTTTTGAAAATCCTCGGAATTTCCGGGGATTTTTTTTATTTGGTAAAAAAATATAAAAACCGGTGGTGGAAAGTGGGGGATTGTGGTAAGATAAAAACAGAAAGTGGGGACAATGGATATGTTTATGGGAGAATACCATCATACTGTTGATACGAAAGGCCGAATGATAATACCTGCTAAGTTTAGAGATAACCTTGGTGAAACATTTGTTTTAACAAGGGGTCTTGATCAGTGCTTGTTCGGTTACCCACAATCAGAATGGAAAATACTTGAAGAAAAATTAAAAACACTCCCATTAACTAAAAAAGACGCTCGCGCTTTCACACGATTTTTCTTTTCTGGAGCTATAGAATGTGAACTTGATAAACAAGGAAGAGTGAATATTGCATCACCTCTCCTCTCATATGCAGAGCTTGAAAAGGAATGTGTGGTGCTTGGAGTATCAAACCGCATAGAAATTTGGAGTAAGGATAAGTGGGAAGAATATTTCGCAGCTTCTGAAGAATCTTTTTCTGATATAGCTGAAAATATGATCGGTTTTGATATATAATTATCTATTGTGTTAAAGATAATAAGAGTACAACAAAGATGATTATAAGAGGTGCTAGCATGTTCGAACACAAAACCGTTCTATTAGAAGAGGCTGTAGATGGATTGAAGATAGACCCAGATGGCATTTATGTAGACTGCACGCTAGGCGGAGCAGGACATAGTTCATACATAGCTTCAAAGCTTTCAAACAAGGGTAAGCTATATGCATTTGACCAGGATGATATCGCAATCGAAAATGCAAAGGACAAGCTTGCTATATATGGTGATATTGTCACAATCATAAAAAGTAATTTTGCAAGCATAACTGAAAAATTACATGAACAAGGTGTAACAGCCGTCGATGGCATTTTGTTTGATTTAGGTGTTTCATCTCCACAATTGGACACCCCGGAAAGAGGCTTTAGTTATCACCACGATGCCCCACTTGATATGCGAATGGATAGGGGCGCATCATTATCTGCCTATGACATTGTAAATCATTGGTCATATGCACAAATGGTAAGAATCTTTTTTCAATACGGTGAAGAAAAGTTTTCAAAGCAAATTGCTAGAAAAATAGAAGCTGCCAGGGAAAAGAAATCAATTGAAACAACTGGAGAATTGGTGGAATTAATAAAAGTGGGAATTCCAGCTGCAGCAAGAAGAACTGGTGGACATCCGGCAAAAAGGATTTTTCAAGCAATTCGAATTGCAGTAAACGATGAACTAAAAGTTTTTGAAGATGCGATTCATCAGTCAATCGAGCTTCTTGCAACAGGAGGAAGGGTGAGTGTCATAACCTTTCACTCACTTGAGGATAGAATTTGTAAAGTTTCCTTCAAAAAGGCAAGTGAAGGCCCACCCTTACCACCGGGGATTCCAATCATTCCTGATGAATACAAACCAAAATTAAAACTTATTACAAGAAAACCGATATTACCTACAGAAGAAGAAATAGAAATAAACAAAAGAGCGCGGTCTGCTAAGCTAAGAATCGCAGAAAAACTTTAAACCAAATATACAATGGATACTTAAGGAGGGATATGATGGGTAATTTAGCATACAAAGTAAGGCAAACAGAAGACTACCAACCAAATCAGACACCAAAGACACAAACAACTATTAGAAAGAAATTTCGATTTACGTTAGGGGAAAAGGTATTAGGGATTTTATTCTCCTCAGCTGTAATACTCTGTGCAATTCATATCATATCTAACCAAGTATCAATCTATCATACAAATATCGAAATACAACAAGTCGAGGCATCAATCAGTCAACAAACGAAAACTAATAGTGACCTTTATGTACAAGTTCAGGAATTAAGTGAATACGAACGTCTTTGGGAAAAAGCGAGAGAACTTGGTCTTAATTTAAATCAAAACAATGTGAAAGTTGTTCAAGGGAACTAAATTATGAAAATGAAGGTTAAAAATAACAATATAAATAGAGGAGCAGCATTTATTAGTATAATATTTGCTTTGCTCTTTTTTACATTAATGGCAAGATTTGTGTATATCCAAGGTACAGGTAAGGTTGATGGTGTCGTATTAGCTGCTTTAGCTGAAGAAAAATATACGAAACAAAGAGCAATTGAGGCACATCGAGGAACGATTTACGATCGCAATGGAAAACCGATTGCTGAGGACACTTCTACTTACACAGTTGTCGCGATCCTCGATGAAGATTTGACCGTAGACGAAGATAACCCACAACATGTCATTGATCCTGAAGAAACGGCTCGCAAGCTTTCGCCACTTTTAGAGATGAACGAGGACGAGATGTATAAAGTTTTAACGAGGGATAAGAAACAAGTTGAGTTTGGAAATTATGGCCGAGATATTAGTACTTCACTCAAACAGGAAATTGAAAGCTTAGAATTGCCCGGCATTGCATTTAGGAGAGAATTAAAACGCTACTATCCGAATGGGACCTTCGCTTCGCATGTTGTTGGGTATGCTCAGAAGGAAACCGATAAGGAAACGAAAGAGACGGAAACGGTCGGGAAGATGGGAATTGAACAAAGTCTTGATAAGTACCTTCGAGAAAAAGATGGCTACATGAAGTTCCAAAGTGATACGAAAGGCTATAAATTACCAGATGCAAAGGAACAGATTGTCGCTCCTGACAATGGAAGTAATGTGTATTTAACAATTGATCAAACGATTCAAACGTTTTTAGAAGACGCCATGAACATGACTATTAAGGAATATGAGCCTGAAAAAATCATTGGTGTTGTAGCAAATCCAAAAACGGGTGAGATCTTAGCGATGTCGACAAGACCAAGCTTTGACCCAAATGTTAGGAACATTAAAAATTACTTAAATGATGTGATTGCTTATCCGTTTGAACCAGGTTCAACGATGAAAATTTTCACATTGGCAGCAGCAATTGAAGAAGGAGTCTATAATGGAGATGCCTCCTTTGCTTCAGGAAGCTATACTGCCGGAGGAGAAACGATTCGTGACCATAATAGGTCTGGATGGGGAACAATTACCTATGATGAAGGTGTACTTAAATCCTCAAACGTTGCGTTTGCGAAGATGGCAAACGAACAATTAGGAACGGATAAATTCTTGGAGTATTTGGGACGTTTTGGACTAGATCGACCAACGGGGATTGATTTGGAAGGGGAAGTTGAAAATATCATCAATTTTAAGTGGGAAATTGATAGAGTTTCAACGGCATTTGGTCAAGCATCCTCTGTTACTCCGATTCAGCAGGTACAAGCAGCAACAGCGATTGCTAATGGCGGTAAAATGATGAAACCATATGTTGTTGATAAAATCGTCGACCCTGATACAGATAAAACCGTTGTGGATCACAAGCCTCAGATTGCGGGAGAACCTGTTTCGGCAGATACGGCTAACAAAGTTTTAAATTTATTGCGCAAAGTTGTAACAGATGGTACAGGGAAAGCTTATGATCTTGAAGGCTACCAAGTAGCTGGAAAAACAGGTACTGCTCAAATACCGAGTCCGAAAGGTGGGTATTTATCGGGGAGAGGTAACTTTTTATATTCATTCCTTGGTATGGCACCATTAGATGACCCAAAATTAATAGTGTATGTTGCAGTAGAGAAGCCTAAGCTTAAGGATACAGACATTGGACACGAACCTGTTGTGATGGTTTTCAATCATGTTATGAAAAATAGCTTACAGTATTTAAATATTCAACCAATTGAACAAAATCCAGAAAATAATGTTAATGTTGATAAAGAAGTTGAAGTTCTTTCCTATGTAGGAGAATCAATAGAAGATGCTAAAGCATCAATTGAAAAGCTAAAACTTAAAGCAACTGTTATAGGAAATGGAAAGAATATAATTGCTCAAAGTCCAAGACAAGGTGAAAAAATTCTGCCTAATGAACAGGTATTACTTCTTACAGATCAGGAAGGAACCCTGCCAGATTTGACGAGTTGGTCAATAAGGGATGTCATGCGGATTGCTGATTTAACAAATATTCAAGTTTCATATAGTGGTACTGGATATGTCGTCCAACAAAGCTTGGCACCAGGTTCTATCCTAAAAGAAGGAGATAAATTATCTGTCAAATTAGAACCACCAAACACACCACAAGAAGAAAAAGCTGAAGAAACAACTGAAGAAACAGTTGAAGAAGAGAATAGTGAGTAAGAACAAGAAAGGAACTGATTTTTCAGTTCTTTTTTTTATTTTTTAATCGTCGCTCAGAGCCAGCGCATTTGCTAGGTCTATTCAATCTTGTACAAGCATATATTTAGACGAGCCTTAATTTGCAAGTTTAATAGGAGGTACATCTATATGCGAGTTTCGAATGTGACAGTACGAAGAAGGTTATCGTTAGTACTATTTATAGGATTTTTATTATTTATAATTATTGATGTTCGCTTAGGATATGTTCAATTGTTTGTTGGTGATAAGCTAACTGCATTGGCAAAGGATTCATGGAGCAGGGATATACCGTTTGAGCCGGAACGAGGAAAAATTCTCGACCGAAATGACGTCGTCCTTGCAACGAACCAGAGTGCTCCGACTGTTCTGGTCGTTCCTCGGCAAATTGAGAATCCTGCTGAAGCAGCAGAAAAGCTTGCTGCTGTTTTAAATATGTCTAAAGAAAAAGCGTTTAAAAAAATTACTGAAAATGAATCAAAAGTCTATATTAATCCCGAGGGTAGAAAGATTTCCCATGAAAAAGCAAATGAAGTCCGTGCGCTTGGGATAAAGGGTGTATACATTGCAGAGGATTCGAAACGTCATTATCCATTTGGTAGCTATCTTTCCCATGTATTAGGTTTTGCTGGGATTGATAATCAAGGGTTGACAGGACTTGAGAAAAACTATGATGAAGAATTACAAGGTGAAAAAGGAAGTGTGCAATTCTATTCCGATGCAAAAGGAAGAAGAATGCCAGATATCGCCGATGATTATACACCACCTGAGGATGGTCTTGACTTAAGATTAACGATTGATACGAAAATTCAATCTCTTATTGAACGTGAACTAGATAATGCCCAAGCACAATATAATCCAGATGGAATCATTGCGATTGCGATGGATCCTAATAATGGTGAAATTTTAGGAATGTCATCAAGGCCTGATTTTGATCCAGCAAACTTTCGGAATGTTCCACAAGAGGTGTACAACCGTAATCTACCAGTTTGGAGTACCTATGAACCTGGTTCCACCTTTAAGATTATTACTTTAGCAGCTTCATTAGAAGAAGGGAAAGTAAATTTAGATAATGACTATTTTAATGACCCAGGTTTCGTGAAAGTTGGGGGAGCGACCCTTAAATGTTGGAAACGGGGAGGACATGGCCATCAAACATTCCTAGAAGTTGTTCAAAACTCGTGTAACCCAGGTTTTGTAGAGTTAGGTACAAGATTGGGAAAGGATACATTATTTAAGTATGTTCGCGATTTTGGATTTGGCCAAAAAACAGGCATTGACCTTCAGGGAGAAGGAACTGGAATCCTTTTTAAACCAGAGAACGTAGGGCCGGTAGAGTTAGCTACAACTGCATTTGGTCAGGGTGTTGCAGTAACACCAATCCAACAGGTTACAGCTGTAGCAGCTGCTGTAAATGGAGGAACCTTGTATAAACCATATGTTGCAAAAGAATGGGTTGACCCTGTGACGGGAAAAGTGGTAAAAAGTAACACACCTGAATCAAAGAGTACTGTCATCTCTGAAGAAACATCTAAACAAGTTAGATATGCGCTTGAAAATGTTGTTGCTAAAGGTTCAGGTGGTGGAGCTTATGTGGATGGTTATCGGGTAGGTGGTAAAACGGGTACTGCACAAAAATCAAAAAAAGGTGGAGGATACCTCCAAAATAACCATATCGTATCATTTATTGGTTTTGCACCTGCTGATGACCCACAAATTGTCGTCTATATTGCTATTGATAATCCGAAAGGAACAGTTCAATTTGGTGGAGTTGTTGCAGCACCGATAGTTGGAAATATCATGCGTGAAAGCTTGCCGCTGCTTGGAGTCGAAAAGCGCGAAAATCAAATTGCTAAAGAAATTAGATTATGGACGGATAAAAAATATCTCGAGGTTCCAAATGTAATTGGATTAACAAAAAAGGAATTACAGCAACAATTAATGAATATAAAATTGGATATTAGTGGAGAAGGAAATGTTGTTGTTGACCAGGCACCAAATGCTGGAGAACGTGTGCAAGAAGGAACGACATTACGGATCCATCTCGGGGAAGCCGCAGATAAAAATGAATCAAAAGATAAGAACTAAGAAGCCAAAGGATTCCCCCTTTTAGGCTTCTTTTTTCTATAAAAAGGAATACCTTTAATATAGAGGAATAAAATTTTTGGTAAGGTGTCCTTTTAAAAGGAAAATAGGGTACTAGACAACATTAGCGGATTATGTTAATCTGATGCAATTCCTAAAGATATTTTCGAGAGGGAATGGTAAAATTCATGATGAGATTACAGGACTTATTAGCAAACTTGCATGATTTTACGGAAAAAGGTAATGCTAATCCTTTTATCACATCTCTTGAAATGGATTCGAGAGAGGTAGAAAAGGGAAGTTTATTCTTTTGTGTTCACGGTAGTACATTTGATGGTCATTTGTTCGCAACACAAGCAGAAGCAAGAGGTGCAGTTGCGATCATCGCAGAAAAAGAGGTGCAGGTGTCCATTCCGGTAATCAAGGTGAAGGATACAAGAAGAGCAATGGCGGTAATAGCAGATGCTTTTTATCAGCACCCGACACATCGACTCCAATTAATAGGAGTAACTGGGACGAATGGGAAAACATCAATTAGTCATATTATTGAAGAAATTTTTAAAGAAGCTGGTGAAAAAACGGGCCTTATTGGAACGATGTATACAAAAATCGGAGAGCAATCGATTGAAATGAAGAATACGACTCCGGAATCAGTGATGCTCCAAAAGTATTTTCATCAAATGGTGTCTGAAAAAGTAACCAGAGCTGTGATGGAGGTTTCTTCCCATGCACTTGATATGGGAAGGGTACAAGGTTGTGATTTTAATATTGCGGTGTTTTCAAATTTGACACAGGATCATTTGGATTATCATCGAACAATTGATGAGTATCGAAGAGTGAAAGGTTTATTGTTTACTAGTTTAGGAAATCGCTTTGAAATTGGAAGTCCGAAATACGCTGTACTAAATAATGATGACCCTGTTTCGAAGGAATATGCAAGAGCAACTGCAGCAACAATCGTTACATATGGAATACATCATGATTCTGATATTGTGGCTTCTAACATTCGTATGAGCTCCTCTGGGACAGAATTTGATTTACAAACACCGTTTGGTTCTTACGAAGTGAAGATGAATTTAATTGGACTTTTTAGTGTTTATAATGTATTGGCTGCAATCGCAACTTGTATCGTTTCTCAAATCCCTATTTCAAGGATTATTAAAGCTATAGAAAAGGTTAGGGGTATACCTGGACGTTTTGAAATAGTAAACCAAGGGCAAAATTTTACTGTAATTGTCGATTATGCACACACCCCTGATAGCTTAGAAAATGTTTTAAAAACGGTTAAACAATTTTCAAAAGGGAAAATCAATGTAATTATTGGATGTGGTGGAGACCGAGACCGGTTAAAGCGTCCACTAATGGCTAAAATCGCAACAAAATTTGCGGATGTCCCCATTTTTACATCAGATAATCCTCGATCTGAAGATCCTCTTGAAATTTTAAAGGAGATGGAAGCGGGGGTTGTAGGTGAATCTTATATCACCATCCCTGATCGTGAAAAAGCAATTTTTTATGCTATTTCAAATGCGGGTGAGAATGATATAATAGTCATTGCTGGAAAAGGACATGAAACCTATCAAATTATTGGGAATAAAACTCATTCATTTGATGACCGCCTTGTTGCAGTTCGTGCAATTAAGGAGTTGAATTAATTGTTATCCAATCAAGATATGTGGACCCTTTTTGAAGAGGCATATGGCATCAAAAATCAGAATTTTGATTTTGAAGAAGTGATTACTGACTCGGGCGTCTTATCGAAAAGAGGACTCTATATTTCAATTGAACTAGAAAAAAGGGATGAATGTTTAAAACAAGCCCTTTATAATGGAGCAGTTGCAACCGTTTGGCCAAAGGATCAAAAATTACCGTTGTTTCTTCCTAATCATTTCCCTGTATTCGTAGTAACAGATCCACTACCAGCACTCAATCAAATCATAGAATTTTATCTAAAAAAAATCGAAGAAAATAGGTATGATACAATGACAAAATTTAAACTATTTACAAATGAAACGAAAGACGTGAGGCAAGACAAACAAACAGTAGAAGAAATAAAGATATTAGCAAAAAAATTAACAATGCTTGAAAAAGGGAGGGGATAATGATGATCGAAGAAGTAGTCATTTATTCGATTGCAATAGGATTTGTCATAAGCGTCATTCTCTCCCCAATTTTTATCCCGTTCTTACGTAGATTAAAATTTGGACAAAGTATCCGTGAGGAAGGTCCTAAATCCCACCAAAAAAAATCGGGAACACCTACGATGGGTGGAATCATTATTTTGGTTTCAATTTTACTTACCACGATTTTGGTGTCGACTCGATTAGGGGAACTATCGGTTACAACATATTTGCTTTTATTTGTAACATTAGGATATGGGGTATTGGGCTTTTTAGATGACTTTATTAAAGTAGTCCTAAAAAGGAATCTCGGTTTGACCTCTAGACAAAAATTGTTCGGTCAAATCCTTATTGCTATCATTTTTTATTTTATTTATCAACAAAATAATTTCTCTACTGCGATTTCAATACCAGGGACAGATTTTGAGTTTGATTTAAAACTTCTGTATGTCCTCCTATTAGTTATTTGGTTAGTTGGGTTCTCCAATGCTGTCAATTTAACAGATGGTTTAGATGGATTGGTATCTGGGACAGCGGCAATTGCATTTGGGGCGTTTGCGGTATTAGCGTGGAATCAAGCGCAATATGATGTTGCCATCTTCTGTGTGGCTGTAGTTGGTGCGGTTCTTGGGTTCCTTGTGTTTAATGCTAACCCAGCAAAAGTATTCATGGGTGATACAGGTTCACTTGCACTTGGCGGTGCGATTGCGACAGTTGCTATTACACTTAAGCTTGAAATCTTACTTTTATTAATCGGTGGGGTATTTGTAATAGAGACCTTGTCTGTTATTATTCAAGTTATCTCTTTTAAAACAACCGGTAGACGTGTGTTTAGAATGAGTCCTTTACATCACCATTACGAATTGGTGGGATGGTCTGAATGGCGGGTTGTTGTGACATTCTGGACGGTAGAATTATTATGTGCGATTCTTGGAATCTATATTGAGGTGTGGATTTAATTGAAAAATACGATGAAGTTTACTAACAAACATATTTTAATACTTGGACTTGCCAAAAGCGGCTTCGCTGCTGCTAAGGTTCTGCATGAACTTGGCGCCCGCCTAACAGTCAATGACCAGATGTCGTTTGAAGAAAACGAGGCTGCTCAGGAAATTGAAAAAATGGGAATAAAGATAGTATGTGGAGGTCATCCAATTGAAATTTTGGATGATCATTTTGACTTTATTGTCAAAAATCCAGGGATCCCTTATAGCAACCCACTCCTTGTAAAGGCGAAAGAAATAGGAATTCCAATTATTACAGAAGTGGAGCTAGCGTATCATATTACCCCTGCAGAATTTATTGGTATTACAGGATCTAATGGAAAGACAACCACGACGACCTTAATTTTTGAAATGCTAAAGCAAGGTGAAAAATCCCCTTTGATCGCAGGAAACATTGGAACAGTGGCCTGTGATGTTGCAAAAGGAGCAAAGCAGGAAAATATCATCGTCACTGAGCTATCCTCCTTTCAATTAATGGGAACTGAAGAATTTGCGCCTAAAATTGCTGTATTATTAAATATTTTTGATGCACATCTTGATTATCATGGAACAAAGGAAGAATATGTGAAAGCTAAGGCGAGAATCTTTGAAAATCAAACGGATGAAGATTACAGCGTCATTAATATCGATGATAAGGATGTTGTAAGAGGTGCAGAGTGTAGTCGAGGAAGGAAAATTCCATTCTCGACCACAAGCGTATTACAAACAGGTGCATACATTAAGGACCGAGCTGTTTATTATGATGAAGAGAAAATTATAGAGATTAAGGATATTGTTTTACCAGGAGTCCATAATCTTGAAAATATTTTGGCTGCTGTTGCGGTTGCAAAGCTCGTTGATACGCCAAACAATGCGATTATTAAGGTGCTAACCACCTTCACAGGGGTAAAACATCGCCTGCAATATGTCACTTCGATTGTGAATCGAAAATTTTATAATGATTCAAAAGCAACAAACATCCTTGCGACGAAAAAGGCGATTTCAGCTTTTGAACAACCGGTTATTTTATTAGCGGGCGGGCTTGATCGTGGAAATGAATTTGATGATCTTGTCCCTGAATTATCTCGTGTTAAAGCAATGGTTCTGTTTGGTCAAACAGCGAAAAAGCTTGAACGAGCAGGGAAACTTGCAGGAATAGAAAATTTAAAAATTGTCGATAATGTTGAAGCAGCGGTAAAAGAAGCTTACAACCTTTCAAATGAGGGTGATGTTATTTTATTATCACCTGCATGCGCAAGCTGGGATCAACATAAAACATTTGAAGAAAGAGGAGACATTTTTATAAACGCCGTGCATAAGCTTAAGTAAGGGCTTGGACAATCTAGAGCAAGGCTTGTGGTGGAATAATCGCTTACATCCACATACTAATTGTCACCATAAGCTCTGAATCTAGAATGTAGAGGTGTTTTGATTGTGAACCAAAAAACGACTCCGGATATCATATTAATAATTACAACACTTTCACTTTTAGCAGTTGGATTGATTATGGTTTACAGTGCCAGTGCGATATGGGCTACATATAAATTTGATGATTCGTTTTTCTTTGCTAAAAGACAGCTTCTATTTGCAAGTGTAGGAGTTATTGCAATGTTTTTTATAATGAATGTAGATTATTGGACATGGAGAACTTGGGCAAAAGTCCTTATCATTATTTGCTTTGTCTTATTGGTTGCAGTATTAATTCCTGGAATCGGAATGGAACGTAACGGTTCGCAAAGCTGGATTGGAGTCGGAGCATTTTCTATCCAACCTTCAGAATTTATGAAATTAGCGATGATTGCATTTTTAGCGAAATTCCTTTCTGAAAATCAGAAAAAAATTACGTCCTTCAAAAAAGGTTTAATGCCATCTCTATCACTTGTTTTTCTCGCATTTGGTATGATCATGCTACAGCCGGATTTAGGGACAGGAACGGTTATGGTGGGTACTTGTGTCGTGATGATTTATGTTGCTGGAGCAAGAATCTCCCACTTTGTTGGATTGGGGTTAATCGGTGTGGTTGGGTTTGTTGCCTTAATTTTATCAGCCCCTTATCGAATTAAACGAATCACCTCGTTTTTAGATCCATGGGAAGATCCGTTAGGAACTGGTTTTCAGATCATTCAGTCCCTCTACGCTATTGGTCCGGGCGGTTTATTCGGTTTAGGTTTAGGACAAAGTAGGCAGAAGTTTTTCTACCTGCCAGAACCACAGACAGACTTCATCTTTGCAATCCTAGCAGAAGAATTAGGCTTTATTGGTGGTTCATTTGTTATCATTTTATTTAGTATTTTACTTTGGAGAGGCGTACGGATTGCTCTGGGTGCACCTGATTTATATGGAAGTTTTCTAGGAATCGGAATTATTGGAATGATTGCGATTCAAGTGATCATTAATATCGGAGTTGTAACAGGCCTAATGCCGGTAACGGGAATTACACTTCCGTTTCTAAGCTACGGGGGGTCATCCCTAACCTTAATGCTAATGGCAGTCGGAGTCCTTTTAAATATTAGCAGGTATTCAAGGTATTAACCCAAATTACATGAAAATATGTTATACTTAGAAAAAAGATTAACCCTGTTTATATGAACAGGGTTAATCTACTTTTAATTAATCTTCCAAATGGGAGGAAATGAGCCTTGAAGATTGTAGTAAGTGGTGGAGGTACAGGAGGTCATATTTATCCTGCTCTTGCCTTAATCAAAGAAATAAAAAAGTTAAACCCTTCTGCTGAGTTTCTTTATATCGGCACTGAAAAAGGGTTAGAAAGTGGTATTGTGACCCGTGAAGGGATTCCTTTTAAAACGATTCATATCACAGGGTTTAAACGTAAGCTTTCTTTTGAAAACATTAAAACAATCGCGCGTTTTCTAAGAGGAGTCAGTGATAGCAAGAAATTGATAAAAGATTTTAAACCAGATGTGGTTATTGGTACAGGCGGCTACGTTTGTGGACCAGTCGTATATGCAGCATCAAAATTACATATTCCAACAATTATTCATGAACAAAACAGTATTCCAGGACTCACCAATAAATTTTTAAGCCGCTATGTTGATAAAGTGGCAATTTGTTTTGAAGAAGCCGCTCAGTTTTTTCCAAAGGAAAAGGTCATTTTAACAGGGAACCCACGGGCTTCAGAAGTTATTGGTAAAGATGGCCGAGTGGGTAGAGAATCTGTTGGTCTTAACAGCTCCCAAAAGTCCGTTTTATTAGTAGGAGGAAGTAGAGGAGCGAAACCGCTAAATGATGCTTTTTTAAATGCCTTATCTGATGTGAAGGAAAAGGATTATCAATTCCTATATGTAACAGGTGAGGTTCATTATGAAAATGTACTTAATCAGGTAAAGGCAGTTGGAAATCCTAATAATGTCATTATTAAGCCATTTATTCACAATATGCCAGAAGTGCTATCTGGTGTAGATCTTGTAGTTGCTCGTGCAGGTGCGACGACATTAGCTGAGTTAACTGCTCTAGGACTGCCAAGTATTTTGGTGCCAAGCCCATATGTAACAAATAATCACCAAGAGAAAAATGCAAGGTCCTTAAGTGAAAAAGGGGCTGCGATTCTACGCCTTGAAAAGGATTTAACAAGCCCTCAGCTTATTAAGGACATTGATTCGGTCCTTTTAAATCAAATAAAACTTGAGGAAATGAAAAAAGCATCCTCTCAAATAGGTATACCAGATGCCGCAAGACGGCTATACAAAGTAATGAATGATCTAATCTAGGCAAATGTACCATGAAGCGAACATGGAGCATATACTACAGTAATATTTGTTCCAAGTGTAAATGCTGATAAAGGAGGTTAATATGGACAATATAGTTAAGGAACTTCAAGAAGCAAGTGTTGGCAAGGTTTTAGTGAATGAACCTTTATCAAAGCATACAACCATTAAGATTGGTGGTCCGGCTGATATATTTATCGAACCAAATGGTATCGAATCATTAAAAAAGACGCTTGAGATTATTAAAAATCATGGCATAAAATGGCGAGCAATCGGTAGAGGGTCAAATCTCCTCGTATCTGATAAAGGAATTGAAGGAGCTGTCATTAAACTAGGAAATGGTCTTAACCATATGGAACTTGATGGTACTACACTTACTGTCGGAGCCGGTTTTTCAATTGTAAGTCTAGCAGTACAAATTGCAAGAAAAGGATTATCAGGCCTTGAATTTTCAAGTGGGATACCTGGTTCCATCGGTGGCGCTGTCTATATGAATGCAGGGGCACACGGGTCTGATGTATCAAAAGTATTAACGAAAGCTCATATATTATTTGATGATGGTAGCCTTGAATGGCTATCAAATGAGGAGATGGAATATTCCTACCGCACCTCAATTCTTCAAAAAAAGAGACCTGGAATTGTGGTGGAAGCAACATTTCAATTAACAGAAGGCGATAAGGAAGATATTTCTGCAGTTATGAAGAAAAATAAAGAATATCGAAGAGATACCCAACCATGGGATCTTCCATGTGCCGGTAGCATTTTCCGTAATCCACTTCCAAATTATGCGGGACAATTAGTTGAAAAATCAGGCCTAAAAGGGTATTCCATTGGCGGAGCAAAAATTTCTGAAATGCATGGGAATTTTATTGTCAATGCAGAAAATGCAAAAGCCCAGGATGTTCTTGATTTAATAGAATTTGTAAAAGAGAAAATTTTTTCTTTACATGGTGTACGAATGGAAACGGAAGTTGAAATAATTGGTCGAAAGTAGACAGTTTCTACACCCATTTCTTAGGAAAATATGATATAATACAATAACATGTATGTGTTACTGTATCGACTAATAAACGGCATGTATACATGCCGTTTATTCTTTCGTTTTATAGCATTTTTGATAATCGTAAATCTTAGCTAAAAATTGATAAACATACATAAGATTGTATTTCTAGGGCTTTCCTAGAGTGGGGTGAATGTATTTGGCAAAGCAAAAGGTTGTTACAATAGAAGATCGAATTCCAAAGCTAAAGCAACGGAGAAAACAAAAGGCTAATCGACGGCTGATTATGTATATTACGTTTTTCTTTTTTTTGCTATCCGGAATTCTTTATTTCCAATCTCCTTTCAGTAAAATTGGCGAAATCTCCATTACTGGCAACCAAAATATTTCATCCAATCAGATACTAAGTTTAAGCAAATTAAAAGTTGGGACAAGCTTTTGGAAGGTCGATAAGGATATAGTTATCGAAAATATTAAAAAACACCCTGAAATCAAGGAAGTCAGGATTGAAAAAAGACTTCCCAATCATATCATGCTAAATGTTAGCGAATTGAATAGGGTAGGATATATAAGTGGGTCTAATATTTTTTATCCAATTCTTGAAAATGGTGAAATTATTGAAAAACCACAGGAGTTTGGTTCAAAAGCGATTCCAGTTGACGCACCGATCATAGTTGATTGGGAGGACGAGGCCTTAAAGCTACTTGCAAAGGAACTTAAAAAAGTCCAACCGTCGATCGCTAAGCTCATTTCCGAAATTCATCATACACCTACAGAGTATGATCCTCTTCAGATGACTCTGTATATGATTGATGGGTATGAAGTAAAAGCGACGGTAAGAAATTTCGCGAAAAATATTACGGCCTATCCAACGATCATAAGTGAATTGGATCCGTCTCTTAATGGATATATTGAACTAGATGTTGTTCCAACATTTATCCCATACGAATACGAGAACACCAATGAAGATGAGGAGATGGTAACTGGTGAAGGTGAAGGGTAGACACGTCATTCTCTCATTTGTTTGCTTAGTCCTGGGCTTTATGATTTCATTCTCGTACCAATTTACAAAGGAACAATTGGAATCAAATCGAGTTACTGAACAACAATGGAATGAAGAAACTAAAATTCGAACAGAGTTGAATGAACAAAACGAGAAAAACAATGAACTACAACTAAATTTGATTGAAAAACAAAATCAAATTCAAGCAATTGAAGAAGAGCTTGCAAAAGAAGAACAAGAACAGATTTATTTCAATCTTGTCGAGGAAGTAGAAAAGTACCGTATGGTTGTAGGTGAGATTGGTGTAAAAGGTCCAGGAGTTACAGTTACACTTGAAGATTCCTCTTACGTACCGTCAGGACAAGATGTGAATAATTATCTAGTTCATGAAAGCCATTTATTTAAGGTTATAAATGAACTTTATGTATCTGGAGCCCAAGCCGTTTCTGTTAATGGTAAAAGACTTCAGTCTAATTCTTATATTTACTGCAATGGACCTGTTGTTGTCGTCGACGGTAACCCTTTTCCAGCTCCATTTGTGATTTCGGCAATCGGTGATCCAAATGTACTGGTGCCTGCTTTAAATATGAATGGTGGAATCACTGACCAATTGATACAGGATAATATTGTGGTGAAAATTGAAAACAAGGGACAAATTCAAATGGGCCCATTAATTAATGCGAAAAATTAAGATATATTTGGTTTACTTTAGAAGGCTAGGTGGTTTTATTGGACAAAAAAACAGTAATTAGCTTCACGGTCATTACGTCTATAATAGGGTTAATGGTTGCTGTCCAATTTCAAACCATTAAAGAACCTGAAGTACGGGATACCCGGGATTTATGGGAATTGCGCGAGGATTTAAAGCAATCCCAAGAATTATATACGGATCTTTTAACTAAAATTTATACATATGAGGCGAAGCTAGAACAATATGATAGTCAGCGTGATGATAGTAAAATAATGATCCTTAAAGATACCCTTGATGAATTAAAGAAAGAAGTTGGGCTTACTCAAGTATCTGGCACTGGTATTACGATTACAATTGAGCAATCGTTCAATGAAGCTGGCAAACAAGCCACAACCATAACTCCTAGTTTGTTGAGATGGTTAGTAAATGAATTAAATTCCTATCAGGCAAAGGCAATTTCAATTGATGGTCACCGAGTAATTACAACCACTGTGATTCGGGAAATTCAAGGAAGACCGAAAATTGATTCGTATTCCATTAGTCCATTGCCAATTGAAATCAAAGTCATTGCTGATGATGCAGAAAGACTATACAATAAGCTAAAAGCATCGGAAGCGGAGCGTCAATTTTTCATTGACAATTTACGTTTAAAAATCTCAAAACCAAGCAAAGTCGTAACGATACCTGCTTATGACGACTCAATAAGGATTACAGAAATGCAACCTAATATGGAACCAGATAAAAAGTGATAAAGGTGGAACATAGTCATGTGGCTCCCAATTTTCGGTCTAATAGTCGGAATCATCCTCGGACTGTTATCGGAATTTAAAATTCCAGCAGAGTATTCAAATTATTTATCAATTGCGGTTTTAGCAGCACTTGATACATTATTCGGTGGTATTCGTGCACACCTACAAAATATTTATGATCAGTCCGTCTTTGTTTCTGGTTTCTTTTTTAATATTTTATTGGCAGCAAGTTTAGCTTTTCTAGGCGTACATCTTGGTGTAGACTTGTACTTGGTAGCCGTTTTTGCATTCGGAGTGAGGCTTTTCCAAAATATTGCGGTTATCAGACGAATAATTTTATCCAAATGGAGCCTTTCTCGTGATAAAATAGAAAAAAATTGATTTTTATAAAGGGAAAACCCCTATGGTTGTTGAATATTTTTCATATACAAAAATTTATATGAAAAAGCTTTTGTTATTCGAAATAATATTTAAATGTGTTATGTGAAAAAGGAGGTGCCACAGAATGAACAGCAATGAAATATGTGTTAGTCTTGACATCGGTACATCCAATGTTAAGGTTATCATCGGTGAAATGGTTGATGATTCTCTTAATATAATAGGTGTGGGTAATGTTAAATCAGAAGGTTTGAAAAAAGGTTCAATTGTAGACATAGATGAAACCGTTCATTCTATTAAAAAGGCAGTTGAACAAGCAGAAAGAATGGTGGGCATTTCTATTAATCAAGTAGTTGTATCTGTTCCAGCGATTAATGTACAGTTACAGGATGCCCACGGTGTTGTGGCAGTTTCTACTGAGTCTCGTCAAAACCGTGAAATTAGCAATGAAGATGTCTTACGTGTAATTGACGCCGCACAATTTATTTCTCTTCCACCTGAAAGAGAAATTATCGATATGATTCCAAATCAATTTATTGTGGATGGATATGATGAAATTAGTGATCCACGTGGTATGCTAGGTGTTAGACTTGAAGTGGAAGGCACTATTATAACAACTTCACGCACAATCTTACATAACCTCCTTCGTTGTGTAGAAAAAGCAGGCCTTGATATCACAGCAATTTCTTTACAGCCACTTGCGTCGGGTTCGATCTCATTATCAGATGACGAGAAAAACCTAGGAGTTGCTCTCGTTGATATTGGAGGAGGCTCTACTACGATTGCTCTTTTCGATAATGGTTACTTAAAAGCAACAAGTGTCTTACCTGTTGGTGGTGACCATATTACAAAGGATTTAGCAATTGGTCTGCGCACATCTACTGAAGATGCAGAGAAAATTAAAATTAAACATGGACATGCCTTCTACGATGATGCTTCTAATGAAGAAGTATTTAATGTTCCAATTATTGGCAGTGATCAACAAGAACAATTTACCCAATTAGAAATTTCTGAAATCATCGAGGCAAGATTAGAAGAAATTTTACTATTAGTTCAAAAAGAAATTAAAAAAATGGGTGTAGGAGATCTTCCTGGTGGCTTTGTTCTTACAGGTGGAGTTGTAAATATGCCTGGAGTATTAGAGCTATCTCAACTTGTATTACGAAGTAATGTTAGAATTGCAAAGCCTGACTATATTGGCGTCAGAGAACCTCAATATGCAACAGGTGTTGGTCTATTGCAATTCGCATATGAACAAGCAAGAGTTCAAGGAAGAAAAATTAGCACGACGGTCCAGGTGGAAAGTCATGAAAAAAGACCAACTAGACAGCCTCAAGCGAAAAGTCATCCTAAAAACTCAAAAGAAGAACAAAATATTGGGAAAAAGGTAAAGAGGTTTTTTGGTCTCTTCTTTGAATAACACAGTTTACAAGAGAAGTATATTTGCGAATTAGGAGGATCTTATAATGTTAGAGTTTGATACAAATGTTGATCAATTAGCTACTATAAAGGTAATAGGTGTAGGTGGCGGTGGAAATAACGCGGTTAACCGAATGATTGAGCACGGTGTTCAAGGTGTTGAGTTTATCGCGGTTAATACTGACGCTCAAGCTTTAAATCTTTCAAAAGCTGAAGTGAAAATGCAAATCGGTGGGAAATTAACCCGTGGTTTAGGTGCTGGAGCAAATCCAGAAGTAGGTAAAAAAGCTGCAGAAGAAAGTAGAGAACAAATCGAAGAAGCTCTTAAAGGAGCAGATATGGTATTCGTAACTGCTGGTATGGGTGGTGGAACAGGTACAGGTGCTGCCCCTGTGATTGCACAAATTTCAAAGGATTTAGGTGCTCTAACAGTAGGTGTAGTTACAAGACCATTCACATTCGAGGGTAGAAAGCGTCAAACACAAGCTGCTGGCGGTATAGCTGCAATGAAAGAATCAGTAGACACTTTGATCGTCATTCCAAATGATCGTCTACTTGAAATTGTGGACAAAAATACACCAATGCTTGAAGCATTCCGTGAAGCCGATAATGTATTACGTCAAGGTGTACAAGGTATTTCTGACTTAATCGCTGTTCCTGGATTAATCAATCTTGATTTTGCTGACGTAAAAACAATTATGTCTAATAAAGGTTCTGCACTTATGGGTATCGGTGTTGCAACTGGTGAAAATCGTGCTGCAGAAGCTGCTAAAAAGGCTATTTCAAGTCCATTGCTTGAAACTTCAATTGATGGTGCACAAGGTGTCCTTATGAACATCACAGGTGGAACAAACCTTAGTCTTTATGAAGTTCAAGAAGCTGCCGATATTGTTGCAACAGCATCAGACCAAGAAGTTAACATGATTTTTGGATCTGTTATCAATGAAAACTTGAAAGAAGAAATTGTTGTAACAGTCATTGCTACAGGCTTTCAGGAGGCAGTGGTTGAACCAACAGCACGTCCATCACGTCCTTCATATGGTGCTAAACCACAGCCACAACAACAACCACAGGTACAGGTAGCACCAAGAAGAGAAGTGAAGCGTGAGGAGCCAGTACAGGAAGTAAATACACGTGGGGCAGTTCATGTTGAAGATGAAATCGATGTCCCAACATTCTTACGTAACCGTAAAAGAAGAGGGTAAATAGAAAAGCGTAAGGCGCCCGCATATCGGCGGCAAGCATAAGAACAGCGCTGACAGAAGGCGCCAGTTTGCCTTCAGAAGCGATGGGTTAGACCATAGAGCCGATGGCGCCTGGAGCTAGACATAAAAAACCTCCAACATATAGTAAAGGCATTTGACAACCGAATTGTCGAATGCCTTTTTTCTTTTTATCCCCCATTTTATTCCATTGCTTCTTTATTCTAAACAAACTGACAAAATAAGAACTAATCTTTCAAAATTTCTCTTTTATTATCGGCATGAAGTGACAGACTTCCATATTAGATGTACTATATACTATCTTTTAAGCTAACTAGTTTACGTTAATTACGATTGAAAAAAAGGAGTGACTATTGGTGAAAGGAGAAATAGGTTGTCCATTTATTTAGATGTAATCTGGTTATTAAACTTCTTCTTTGATGGCTTATTGTTACTTTTAACTTCACTGATTTTAAAACGTAAGATTATTAAATGGCGAATCTTACTTGGTGCTTTTATTGGTTCTTTAGTAGTCCTGATCGTGGTTTCTCCTTTTGCAGCAATTGGGTCACACCCTTTTACAAAACTACTCTTTTCAATCGTAATTGTAGGAGTTGCTTTTGGTTATAAACGATTTCGATATTTTATACAGGGGCTATTAACCTTTTATTTTGCTACTTTCATGATTGGAGGTGGAATGATAGGGGTCCATTATTTCTTAGAATTTGATGTTCAAGTTTTTGATGGCACAATCCTTACGCAATCTAGAGGTTATGGTAATCCAATTAGTTGGGGATTTGTATTAATCGGTTTTCCTCTCTTATGGTATTTTTCTAAAAATAGAATAGCGGACATCGAAACAAAACAAGTTTTCTATGACCAGATTGTTGATGTGAAGCTTGAAATAGATGATGTCACTTTACAATTAAAAGGTTTGGTTGACAGTGGAAATCAATTATTTGATCCGATTACAAAAAGCCCGGTTATGATTTTAGACACAACGAAATATGAAGAGCTATTTCCTCGAACATTAATCGAGCAATCCAAGAATATCGAGTTATTAACGAATGACACATCAACAGAGTCTCATAAATGGGAAAGCCGTGTAAGACTTATTCCGTATCGGGGGGTTGGACAAGAGCATCAATTTCTACTTGCAGTTAAGCCAGACCAAATTACGATCTATCAAGGAAATGAAGAAAATATCGTGAAAAAAGGCCTTGTTGCCTTCAACCATACAATATTGTCTACAGATGGGGAATATGATTGCATCGTCCATCCGAAAATGCTTATTTCATCCTCCATCAAGACAGCCTCTTAATGGGAGAAATGAACGATACACATTCCTATAAATATCATACTCACACATTTTACAAATTAGAAGGGAGAACTTACCTGTGGCAAAATTAAAATTAAAACTTACATATTGGTGGTATAAGCTTTTAATAAAATTAGGCTTAAAAACGGATGAGATCTATTATATTGGTGGAAGTGAGGCATTACCACCACCACTGTCAAAGGATGAGGAAGAGGTCCTATTAAACAAGCTTCCTAGCGGTGACAAGGCTGCCAGGTCAATCTTGATTGAAAGAAACTTAAGACTTGTAGTGTATATCGCGAGAAAATTTGAAAATACTGGGATTAATATTGAGGATTTAATAAGTATTGGAACAATCGGCTTGATTAAAGCAGTGAATACATTTAATCCTGAAAAGAAAATTAAACTCGCCACTTATGCTTCTAGATGTATAGAAAATGAGATTTTAATGTATTTACGCCGTAATAATAAAATTAGGTCTGAGGTGTCCTTCGATGAGCCATTAAATATTGATTGGGATGGCAATGAATTATTACTCTCTGATGTTCTAGGAACAGAGGAAGACATTATTACAAAGGATTTAGAAGCAAACGTCGACCGTAAATTATTAGTAAAAGCTCTTCATCAGCTTAATGACCGTGAAAAACAAATTATGGAACTTCGCTTCGGATTAATTGGTGGCGAGGAAAAGACACAAAAAGATGTTGCAGACATGCTTGGAATTTCACAGTCCTATATTTCAAGGCTGGAAAAACGAATCATAAAACGACTTCGTAAAGAATTTAATAAAATGGTGTAAATTAAAATTTTTTTCTTGATAGCTGTTGATTTTTTTGTTTTTTTTCACCTTCTTTGGAAATAGTTGTGAATTCAAAATGCATATTTTTCCCTCTAACGGAGATACTTAACTTTGTACAGCAACTCCTGTTAGGAGGGAAAGAATTGACTCGAAATAAAGTAGAAATTTGTGGTGTTGATACTTCAAAGCTTCCAGTATTAAAAAACGAAGAGATGCGGCAATTATTTAGACAAATGCAAAGTGGTGACGATTTGTCAGCCCGCGATAAGCTCGTAAATGGAAATTTACGACTTGTTCTCAGTGTAATTCAACGTTTCAACAACAGAGGAGAATTTGTGGATGATTTATTTCAGGTCGGTTGTATCGGCCTAATGAAATCGATCGACAATTTTGATCTCGGTCAAAACGTAAAATTCTCCACCTATGCGGTTCCAATGATCATCGGTGAAATTCGGCGCTATTTACGAGACAACAATCCTATCAGGGTGTCGCGCTCACTGCGGGACATTGCCTATAAGGCATTGCAAGTAAGAGAGCGTTTAATGAGTGAAACATCGAGGGAACCAACAGCAGAGGAGATCGCTAAGGTGCTTGAAGTGCCACATGAAGAAATCGTCTTTGCACTTGATGCGATTCAAGACCCTGTATCATTATTTGAACCTATTTATAATGATGGCGGAGATCCTATTTATGTGGTGGACCAACTAAGTGATGAGCGGAATCGCGATTCTAATTGGATTGAAGAGATTGCCTTAAAAGAAGGAATGAGACGATTAAATGATCGTGAGAAATTAATCCTTCGCAAACGATTTTTTCAAGGAAAAACGCAAATGGAAGTTGCTGAAGAAATCGGAATCTCTCAAGCTCAAGTTTCACGTCTTGAAAAAGCAGCAATTAAACAAATGAATAAGAATATCCACAATTAATGGGAGTGAACCCATTTTGTGGACAAGTTATAGCATGAATAAGGTGAAATAACTAGACATTCGTATCATTCGAATGTCTTTTTTTCGTCAACGATCGAGTTGTATTCCAACCCGTCTATTTTTGTCTCATAAAAGACGGTGAGCCAGTCATATAGTTTACTATAAGGAGGCGGAGAATATGGTGAAAATTTCTGATTTTCAGGCAAAGGATGTAGTAAGTGTTGTCGACGGAAAAAGACTTGGCAATATTGGTGATATCGATATTAACCTAACAACAGGTAAAATCGAATCCATTGTTATTGGCGGGTATGGAAAAGTATTAGGTTTATTTGGGCGCGATGAAGAGGTTGTTATTCCATGGAAGAATATTATAAAAGTCGGTAAGGATGTCATTTTAGTAAGATCACATAATAATATAGAATAAGCACGGCTAAATTTTGACATTTTTCCTAACATATTCTCCTTTCTTTTGCCAAGATGTGATAAAATAGGCAGGAGAAGGGTTCATTTTTCAAAAAAATAAAATACTGTCAACCCGTTTCGTAATCTGGGTTGAACATGCGAATAAAGGATGTTGTTATGAAGCTTGAACCATTTATTCAGGAATCAGAACAGGTTTTAGAGGTCCGGACCCTAAGAAAGTTTTCAGAAAAACTGGTTGTTGGGTTTACGACTAAAAATGGTGGAGAAAGTAAAGCGGAATATGAATCCCTCAATCTAGGGCTGCATGTTAATGATGAGAAAACTTTAGTTATCTCCAATCGTAAGAAACTTGCAGACAATCTTCATTTTCCGCTTGAAACCTGGGTATGCTCTGAACAAACACATAAAAATAAAATTGCTAAGGTCACAAAAAATGATCTTGGTGTAGGCACTTTTACATACGAAGATAGCATCAAGGATACTGATGGATTATATACGGCTGAGAAGAATATTCTGTTAACCCTGTGCTTTGCGGACTGTGTTCCACTTTATTTTTTTACACCTTCGAAACAAATCATTGGGATTGCGCATGCGGGATGGAAGGGAACTGTTCAGGATATTGCTGGTGAAATGGTTAGAGCTTGGGGAGCTGAAGATGTCAGGCCAGATGAAATCCAAGCTCTCATCGGACCATCAATTGGTAAATGCTGCTACATTGTTGATGATTACGTTATGAATTTCGTAAAAGGTTTGGACCATGTCGATTCAAAACCATACGATAAAATAGGTCATAACCAGTATCGGCTAGATTTAAAAGAGCTGAACTACCAGCTAATGGTTAGAGCAGGAATTCCTCCTGAAAATATTCAAGTTTCCTCGTATTGTACATCTTGTGAGAATCAGCTCTTCTTTTCGCATCGAAGGGATGCCGGGAAGACGGGAAGAATGATGAGTTTTATTGGCTTTAAGGAGGACTAATTTTTAAATGAGCATAAAAGAAAATCTTTTAAACATACATGAAAACATTGAACTAGCATGTAAACGTTCAAACCGTTCTGCAGACGCTGTTTCAATAATTGCAGTTACGAAATATGTAAGTGTTGAAACTGCGAAAGAAGCAATTGAAGTAGGTATTCAGCATATTGGAGAAAATCGTGATGACGGTCTGTTAAAGAAACGAGAGGAGATTGGAGACGAGCCGACCTGGCATTTTATCGGTTCGCTTCAAACAAGAAAGGTAAAAAACATCATCGATAAGGTGGATTACATTCATTCACTTGATCGAATTACCTTAGCAGAGGAAATACATAAGCGGGCTAGCAGAAAAATAAAATGTTTTGTACAAGTTAATGTGTCTGGAGAGGAGTCCAAACATGGAATGATACCGGAACAAATTGAGCCTTTCATAAATGAATTGGAAAAATTCCCTTCTATTGAAGTTGTCGGATTAATGACAATGGCTCCATTAACTGAAGACAAAAACAAGATTCGTGAATGCTTCCAAAGTCTTCGAAAGCTAAGAGATAATGTACAAGCTCTAGGTTTCCCAGATGCACCATGTACAGAACTATCTATGGGTATGTCGAATGATTACGAAATTGCAATTGAAGAAGGAGCTACCTTCATACGAATAGGTACTTCATTAGTTGGTAAGGAATTTTAACTTTATTCAGCACAAGTCACTGCTTTTAAAAGGGATAAATGTGATAAAAAGTATTTAAGTCAGTTGGAATTTTATAAGAGACTGAATAAAGTTAAAGCCTCCGGCGGATGCCTCAGATATTTCAAAGGAAGTTTTTCGAGTTTATGATCAAAGACTAAGAACGCCACATCCTGTGGCAACGTCTTTGTGACCCACAACGTGTGGGCCAAAATAATCTGGGCGCAAATACGCCAAGGCGCATTTGATAATAGAGAGGTGTTATAAATGAGCATTAAGACAAAATTTAAAAGTTTTTTTGCACTAGAAGATGAATATGATTATGATGAGGAAGAATATGACGAAGAGGAAATTGAGCCTACAAAGCCTACAAGAGCTGCTACAAAGCAAAATGTGGTAAGTTTGCAAAGTGTTCAAAAGTCTTCAAAGGTTATTTTATTCGAACCTCGTGTGTATGCAGAGGCACAGGAAATTGCTGATCATTTGAAAAATAGACGAGCGGTGGTTGTTAACTTACAGAGAGTTCAACATGATCAAGCTAAACGAATCGTTGACTTTTTAAGTGGTACTGTTTATGCAATAGGTGGGGATATTCAACGCATAGGTTCAAATATTTTCTTATGTACTCCTGACAATATTGATGTTTCAGGAAATATCTCTGAGATTGTTTCCAACGAAGAATACGCTGAAAAGGGGTGGTAGTCGAAAATGGGTATTATTTTCGGTATCTTAAGTCAAGTGATCGTACTTTATTCGTATGCGCTTATCATTTATATTTTAATGTCGTGGTTTCCAAATGCACGGGAATCAGGAATTGGTCAATTTTTAGCAAGAATTTGTGAACCCTATCTAGAGCCTTTCCGCAAATTTATTCCACCACTAGGGATGATTGATATTTCTCCAATCGTCGCAATTCTAGTTCTTAATTTCGCTAGTAGAGGAATTCATGCACTACAAACCATGTTCTAAGGAAAAGGACCATCATTTCTAGGTCCCTTTCTTTATTTCAACCCGAGGTATTAAACATATGAATTTATATCAACATTTTAGAAAAGAAGAGCATGCGTTCATTGATCAAGTTTTGGAATGGAAGCAGACTGTAGAGAACCAGTATAGTCCTAAGCTAACCGATTTTCTTGATCCACGTGAACAAGAAATCGTAAAACAAGTGATTGGAACAAATGGGGAAATCCTTGTTGATTTTTTTGGTGGGAAAGAAGGGCTTGAACGAAAGCGTGCATTATTGTATCCAACCTATTTTGAACCAAATGAAACAGATTATAATCTTTCCTTTTTTGAAGTGAAGTACCCAGTTAAATTTGTTACGGTAGACCATCGCAAAGTACTAGGTTCATTGATGTCACTCGGACTTAAACGTTCCAAATTTGGCGATATTCTAACTCAGGATGAGCGTATTCAAATTGTAGTTGCAAATGAGATTGCAGATTACGTTCGGATGAATTTTACGGCTGTTGGAAAAGCAACCATTTCACTATCCGAAATAGCTACTATTGATTTACTTGAGGGAAATGAAGAATGGACAGAGCAAACAGTCACTGTTTCTTCCTTACGATTGGATGTGGTTCTGTCTACCGTTTTAAATTTATCCAGACAAAAAGTACAAGTCTTAATTGAGAATGGGCTTGTAAAAGTGAATTGGAAAAAAATCGAGCAATCTTCATTTGAATGTAAGGAAGCGGATATGCTTTCTGTTCGTGGGTTCGGAAGAAGTAAACTCAATTCAATTGAAGGAAAAACGAAAAAGGAAAAATGGAGAATTGTTGTAGGAAGACAAAAATAATTGAAAAGAATGCAGGATATCCTTCTTTTTTGTCGAAATGTAAAGTATCATACATATAGGTAATGATTTCTAATTTATCTATTAATTATTGGAGGTGGCATTCGTGCCTTTAACGCCATTAGATATTCATAATAAGGAATTTAATAAAGGTTTTCGTGGCTATGATGAAGATGAAGTAAATGAATTTCTCGATCAAGTCATTAAAGATTATGAAATGGTTATTCGTGAGAAAAAAGAACTTGAATCAAAGCTTTCCGAGCTAAATGAAAAACTAGGACATTTTACAAATATTGAAGAAACATTAAATAAATCGATATTAATTGCTCAAGAAACAGCTGAAGATGTGAAACGCAACGCTTCAAAAGAAGCAAAGCTGATTATTAAAGAAGCTGAGAAAAATGCGGATCGTATTATTAATGAATCCCTATCTAAATCTAGAAAGATATCAATTGAAATCGAAGAATTGAAGAAACAGTCAAAAGTATTCAGAAATAGATTTAAAATGTTAATTGAAGCACAGCTAGATATGCTTAATAATGATGACTGGGATCATCTTATGGAGTATAATGTTGAGCCAGTTTTTGCGGAATCAGAAGAAAACTAATTTCAACACTTGACTCTTTTGTTTAATACGAATATAATTTTAAAACAACTAATTTAACTAAAAATTATATACTAGCAGCTAAGAAGGGGACAGTAGTTCTTATAACTCTTATCAATTTTGAAAGCGAGTCAGGGATGGTGGAAGCCTGATATAAGAAGTAAGAATGAAGATCACCCTGGAGTTCGGTGCTGAACACATAAAAATGGTACAAGAGGTTCCTTTTGATCATTTCTAAGTAAGCATTTCGCGAATCATTCACGTTACGAATGTCGAGTGGACGAATGAGATATATTCGTCTATAAGGGTGGTACCGCGAGAGACCTTCTCGTCCCTTTTTGGGATGAGAAGGTCTCTTTGTATTTTTTTGATTAAAGGTACCCGAAGATATCCATACTGTAACGAGCTGCAAATAAGTTGGAACTATTTATTAGGAGGAAATGGTAATGGAATACAAAGACACGTTATTAATGCCAAAAACAGATTTTCCAATGCGCGGAAATCTTCCAAACCGTGAACCACAGATTCAAGAACAATGGGAAAATATGAACATTTATCAAAAGGTTCAAGAACGCACAAAAGGGCGTCCATTATTCGTTCTACATGATGGACCTCCTTATGCGAATGGTGATATTCATATGGGGCATGCCTTAAATAAGATTATTAAGGACATGATCGTACGTTTTAAATCAATGAACGGCTATTGTGCACCATATGTGCCAGGTTGGGATACGCACGGACTGCCAATTGAAACAGCACTTACAAAGAATAAGAAGGTCAATCGTAAGGCAATGAGCGTTGCAGACTTCCGTAAGCTATGTGAAGAATATGCATACGAGCAGATCAATAACCAAAGAGAACAATTTAAACGTCTTGGGGTTCGTGGTGATTGGGAAAACCCATATATCACATTAAAACCAGAATATGAAGCACAGCAAATCAAAGTATTTGGAGAAATGGCGAAAAAAGGCTACATCTACAAAGGACTTAAGCCTGTTTATTGGTCTCCTTCAAGTGAGTCTGCTCTTGCTGAGGCTGAGATTGAATATCAAGATAAGCGTTCACCATCCATCTATGTAGCGTTCCCTATCAAGGACGGTAAAGGAGTGTTAGAAGGTGACGAAAAAATCATCATCTGGACAACAACTCCATGGACCATTCCAGCTAACCTTGGAATTAGCGTTCACCCAGATCTTGAATATAGTGTTGTAAGTGTTGATAACAGTAAATATGTTGTTGCTTCTGCATTATTAGAGGCAGTAACAAAAGAAATTGGTTGGGAAGATGTTTCCGTTGTAAAGACGTTTAAAGGCCGTGAATTAGAAAAGGTTGTAGCAACTCACCCAATCTATGGCCGTGACTCTCTTGTGATGCTTGGTGAACATGTAACAACTGATGCAGGTACTGGATGTGTTCATACAGCACCGGGACACGGGGAAGACGACTTTATCGTTGGCCAAAAATACGGTATCGGTGCTCTTTGTCCTGTTGATGAAAAAGGATATATGACTGATGAAGCGCCAGGGTTCGAGGGCCTATTTTATGATGAGGCTAATAAGGCAATCTCTGAAAAATTAAATGAAGTTGGAGCATTATTAAAGCTTTCCTTCATCACTCACTCCTATCCACATGACTGGCGTACAAAGAAACCAACAATCTTTAGAGCAACAGCCCAATGGTTTGCATCCATCAAGGATTTTAGAAACGAGCTAATGGAAGCTGTTAAAGAAACGAAATGGGTTCCAGCATGGGGTGAAACAAGGCTGTTTAACATGGTCCGCGACAGAGGAGATTGGTGTATTTCCCGTCAACGTGCATGGGGTGTTCCAATTCCAGTGTTTTATGGTGAAAATGGTGAACCAATCATCACAGATGAAACAATTAACCATGTATCTGAATTGTTTAGAGAATATGGTTCAAATGTCTGGTTTGAGCGTGAAGCAAAAGATTTATTGCCACAAGGATTCACACATGAATCAAGTCCAAACGGTATTTTTACAAAGGAAACAGATATTATGGATGTGTGGTTTGATTCAGGATCATCCCATCAAGCTGTCCTTTTAGAAAGAGATGACCTACAACGTCCAGCTGACCTTTATTTAGAGGGTTCAGACCAATATCGTGGCTGGTTTAACTCGTCATTATCAACTGCCGTAGCGGTAACAGGAAAAGCTCCATATAAAGGGGTATTAAGCCATGGTTTTGCCCTAGATGGTGAAGGTCGAAAGATGAGTAAGTCAATAGGAAACGTTGTTGTTCCTGCGAAGGTTATGAAACAGCTAGGTGCTGATATTTTACGTCTTTGGGTAGCCTCTGTTGACTATCAATCAGACGTTCGTGTTTCTGACGCAATCTTAAAACAGGTTGCAGAGGTTTACCGTAAAATCAGAAATACATTCCGATTCTTACTAGGTAACTTAAGTGACTTTAATCCAGAAACAGATGCAGTTCCAGTTAATGAATTGCGTGAAGTTGATCGTTATATGCTTGTTAAATTAAATAAACTAATTGATAAGGTAAAAACATCCTATGAAAATTATGAATTTGCGGGTGTTTATCACTCTGTTCATAATTTCTGTACAATCGAGTTAAGCTCATTCTATCTAGACTTTGCGAAGGATATTTTATATATCGAACCAGCTAATCAGCATGATCGCCGATCTATTCAAACGGTTTTACATGAGGCATTATTAAGTTTAACTAGGCTTGTAACACCAATTCTTCCTCATACTGCAGATGAGGTATGGTCTCATATCGATTCTGTTAAAGAAGAAAGTGTTCAATTGGTTGATATGCCTAATTCAGTTGAAATTCCAAATGCGGATCAATTAGAAGCAAAATGGGATTCATTCATGGAACTTCGCGACGATGTTCTTAAAGCTCTAGAAACAGCAAGAAATGAGAAAGTCATCGGAAAATCGTTAGCTGCTAGCATTACATTATATCCAAACAATGAAACAAAAGCTCTTTTAGATTCTGTAGAAGAAAACTTGAAGCAATTGTTCATTGTATCAGGATTTGAAATTGGCGGTTCTTATGAGGAAGCTCCAGCAAACGCACAGGCTTTTGACCAGGTTAAAATCGTTGTTGGCGTTGCGGAAGGTGAAACATGTGATCGTTGTTGGGTCGTTACACCAACTGTTGGTGAAGACCAAGATCACCCAACACTTTGCTCACGTTGTGCATCCGTTGTTAAAGAAAATTACGCAAACTAAATAAGAAAAAATGTCATGAATCTAAAGGTTCATGGCATTTTTTATGCAACTAGGTGATAACCTGAAATATTTTGTTAATATAACTGTAAACGAACAACATGCTTGCCAACCGTCAATTTTCTAAAAGAATAACGTATTATGTAATTAGAAACAGTCTAAAGGACGTCATTTTTATCTGAAAGGAAAAAGTTGTTGGCTTTAACCGAAACCTTTATCGGTAACACTATCCTTACTCACCTTTACAAATGTTCTTATGCATTTAATCAAAAGCATGATAAGGAGGCGTTCCAATGAACGATCAGTATGCAGAGATTAAAGCGGAGTTAGAATTAACGAAGAAGGAACTATTATCAAGGTTGATGCAGTCAACACAATATGAGGTTAGTCAAGAATTACTCTTACAGAACCAGCCATCTGAAAAAGAAAAAATTGTAATCAATCATATTAAAGAAGACCTATACGATGTCGAAAGAGCATTAAATAAAATGAACTCAGGAATGTTTGGAATCTGTGAGGAGACGGGTGCTGAAATTCCAATTGAGAAGCTGCGGATTCTTCCAACAGCTAGAACCATTTTTGAATTTTCCTTCACTGATTTATATGACAGAAGCGATTCTCTACCCCTTCAACGCGAAAACCATCTATATTTAGTCGAGCAGAAGTAGAGGTCCCCTGTTACTTCTGCTTCCTTCAACCCTCAAATTACGTTGTACACCTGTCCAATCATGTGCTAAAATGCAGAAAGGTAAAGTTTGTTAACATGGGGGCGTTTACGTGTATTATTATTTAATAGCTTTATTTGTGATTTTGTTAGACCAGGTGACAAAATGGGTGATTGTCCGTTATATGGAGCTTGGAGATTCAATTGAAATCATACCAAACTTTTTGTACATAACCTCGCATCGTAATCGTGGTGCAGCATGGGGCATTTTACAAGGGCAAATGTGGTTTTTCTATATTGTCACCATTATAGTTGTTGTTATGCTCGTTCTGTATATTCAACGTCTCAAACCAAACCAGCGCCTGTTTGGCATTGCGCTTTCACTAATGCTAGGAGGTGCAATTGGTAATTTTATCGACCGTATCTTTCGTAAGGAAGTTGTCGATTTTATAGATACATACATTTTTACATATAATTTCCCAATTTTTAATATTGCCGATTCCGCACTAGTTATTGGTGTTGGTTTGATCTTAATTTTAACACTATTTGAAGGGAAATTAGAAAAGGAGAAAACAGATGAATCAATTCGAACTAACGATTGAGGAGCACCAGCAAAATGACCGAATTGATAAAATTGTCTCTGCCGTTAATTCAGAATGGTCAAGAACTCAAGTTCAGTCCTGGATTAAGGATGGAAACATTACGGTTAATGGAAATAAAACAAAACCCAATTATAAAGGAATGCTTGGAGACAAAATTCAAATTGAAATTCCAGAGCCAGAACCTCTTGATGTTCTTCAGGAAGAAATGAATTTAGATATTTATTATGAAGATGCAGACGTTCTTGTTGTCAATAAACCGAAAGGGATGGTCGTGCATCCTGCGCCAGGTCATCTCAGTGGGACACTTGTAAATGGCCTTATGGCCCATTGTAAGGATTTATCGGGAATCAATGGAGTTCTTCGACCGGGGATTGTTCATCGAATTGATAAAGATACTTCTGGTCTATTAATGGTCGCAAAAAATGATATTGCCCATGAATCGCTAGTAAATCAATTAGTTGATAAAACAGTTACCCGTAAATATAAAGCAATTGTCCATGGAGTCATTCCACATGATCAAGGTACGATTGATGCACCAATTGGGAGAGATAAAAAGGACCGACAAAGCATGACTGTTACGGATGAGAACAGCAAAGTAGCAGTCACTCATTTTAATGTTCTAGAACGATTTAAGGATTTTACCTTTGTTGAATGTCAGCTTGAAACAGGAAGGACTCATCAAATCCGTGTTCATATGAAATATATCGGGTATCCGCTAGCTGGTGACCCAAAGTATGGTCCAAAGAAAACATTGGATTTAGGTGGACAAGCGTTACATGCAGGGCTATTAGGCTTTGTTCATCCTAGAACAAATGAGTATCTTGAATTTGAAGCACCACTTCCTGTATATTTTGAGGAACTTCTCGAAAAACTGCGTCATTAGAATTTTGTCACAGAAAAGGATTGACAAAATTCGATATGCATCGTAATATTAACTTAATTAAATGAGCCCCTTTAAAATCAGTCCCGTGAGGCTGAGAAGGAAACGGAAAAATACATAGGGATATCTATACCCCCATGTGTTAATTGTCTATGTCCTCTCACTAACGGTGGGAGGACTTTTTTCGTTAAGAGGGAGTAAACAATGTAAGTGAGGTGGAGCAAATGGCTGAAACCGAAAAAGCTGTAGTACTAGACAATCAAGCGATTAGAAGAGCGTTAACTAGAGTAGCTCACGAAATCATTGAAAAAAACAAAGGTATTGAGAATTGTGTGATCGTTGGTATCAAGACAAGAGGAATTTACTTGGCAAAGCGCATCGCAAGTCGAATCGAACAAATAGAAGGCAAAAAGATTGCTATCGGTGAAATAGATATCACTCTATATCGAGATGATTTAACTACAAAAACAGCAGACCGTGAACCAATTGTAAAAGGGTCTGATATACCAGTTGATATAACTAATAAAAAAGTCGTCCTAGTTGATGATGTTTTGTACACTGGAAGAACAGTAAGAGCTGCATTAGATGCTTTAATTGATATCGGACGACCAGCACAGATACAATTAGCTGTTTTAATAGACAGAGGTCATCGTGAGTTCCCAATTAGGGCTGATTATGTTGGAAAAAACATTCCAACTGCCAACTCTGAAAAAATAGTTGTGGAATTAGAAGAAATTGATGAAGTAGATCAAGTAACGATTCATAAAAAGTAAATAAGTACCCTTTAAATGTAGTCCAGAGAGGCTAACAAAGGGGTAGCATTCCTTCTCGTATCGTAAGGATTTGTGTACCTCTTTGTGTTAATACACAAAGATTTTTTTGTTTTAGGGTTTTTAAAATGAGGAGGAAAAACATAATGAATGATCGTCAAAAGGTTGTTTTAGGGATAAAAGAAAAACCATCAGCAGGCCTCTTCGCAATACTAAGCCTGCAGCATTTATTTGCAATGTTCGGAGCAACCATCCTTGTGCCGTATCTAGTTGGAATCAGTCCTGGGGTGGCTCTTATCTCAAGCGGGTTAGGTACACTAGCATTTCTTCTTATTACAAAGGGTCAGGTCCCTGCATACTTAGGCTCATCCTTTGCTTTCATAATCCCACTTCAAACAGCAATTGCAGCCGATGGTCCAGGTGCTGCAATGATGGCAAGCTTACTTTCAGGTTTAGTATATGGGGTTGTAGCTCTAATCATTAAAGCAACAGGGCATAAATGGCTTGTAAGAATTTTACCACCTGTCGTAGTTGGTCCGGTCATCATCGTAATCGGTCTTAGCCTAGCGGGAACAGCGGTAGGAATGGCAATGAATGATGCAAGTGGAGCATACAGCTTACAGCATTTTTCAGTAGCATTAGTAACATTAGCCATCGTGATTATCGCAACAATCTTCTTTAAGGGTTTCTTAAATCTTATCCCGGTATTAATCGGAATTATCGGTGGATATATATATGCTTTAGCCATTGGATTAGTTGACTTTTCGGCGGTAAAACAAGCAAAATTTATTGAAATGCCAGATTTTATTATCCCGTTTGTATCATACACACCGCATTTTTCAATGGATATGATTGCCTTAATTGTGCCAGTAGCGATTGTAACCTTATCAGAGCATATTGGACACCAAATGGTTTTGAGTAAAGTTGTTCATAAAGACTTGATTAAACAGCCAGGTTTACATCGTTCTATTATGGGTGATGGAGTTGCAACGATGATTGCATCACTAATTGGTGGTCCACCAAATACAACGTATGGAGAAAACATTGGCGTCCTTGCCATTACTCGTGTATTCAGTATTTATGTAATCGGCGGTGCAGCAGTTGTTGCAATTTTCTTCGGCTTTAGTGGAACGATTAATGCTTTAATTAGTTCGATTCCATCTCCGGTTATGGGTGGAATTTCCATCCTGCTCTTCGGTATCATTGCATCATCTGGATTACGGATGTTAGTGGATAGCAAGGTTGATCTTGGTGAAAACAGAAACTTAGTCATTTCATCGGTCATCCTTGTAGTTGGAATCGGTGGGGCATTTATCGAAGTATTAGGTTTTGAAATTCATGGCATGGCTTTAGCAGCAATAATTGGTGTATTACTGAACATCATTCTTCCTGGTGGAGAAGTGAACGAAGACGAAGATATATATGAGACTCATCATGAGGATGAAAACTCTGTTGCATAATGCAACACCTTTTAAAATAACCCAGAGAGGTTATTAAGGGTGTAAGGTTTTTGCGAAAGGGTATAGCTTTGATGTACCTTTTTATCCAAAAACCTTGTTAAAACACCCTTACCAATTTAGGTAAGGGTGTTTTTTATGAAAAATTAGGAGGAGAGAAAATGAATCATTTACTTACGATGACCGAATTAAGTATTGAAGACATTGACCGCATACTTTTTGATGCTGAGCTGTTTGCCCAAGGGAGCAAATGGAAGCTTGAAAAACAAACATTTGTAGCTAATCTTTTCTTTGAGCCTAGTACTCGTACACGCTTTAGCTTTGAGGTTGCTGAAAAAAGATTAGGTGCTGATGTATTGCATTTAGAAGCAATGAACTCCAGTGTGCAAAAAGGCGAAAGTCTTTATGACACTGTAAAAACACTTCAATCAATCGGTGCAAATGCAGTCGTGATTCGTCATCCAAAGGATGAATATTTCAATGAACTAAGAGATGGGATTAGTATTCCAGTCATTAATGCAGGTGATGGATGTGGTCATCATCCTACACAATCTCTCCTTGATTTATTAACGATTAAACAAGAGTTTACTAGATTCCAAGATTTAAATGTTTTAATTGTTGGAGATATCCGTCATAGCCGTGTAGCAAGATCAAATGCGGAAAGTTTAACAAGACTCGGAGCTAAGGTTCATTTTTCAGCTCCATTAGAGTGGCAGGATCGTACAAATCCATTTGGTGCATATGTCGACCTCGACCAAGGACTTAATGAAGCTGATGTCGTCATGCTACTTCGAATTCAGCATGAGCGCCATGAGTCATCCATGGGCTTAACGAAAGAAGAGTACCATGAAAAATACGGTCTAACGATCAAACGAGGCAAAAACATGAAAAAAGGAAGCATTATTATGCATCCAGCTCCAATAAATCGTGGTGTTGAAATGGCAAGTGAATTAGTCGAAGCAGGAAATTCTAGAATTTTTAAGCAGATGGAAAATGGTGTATTTGTTAGAATGGCAGTACTTAAAAGAGTGTTACAGCAGGTAGAAGGAGGAATTTTAATATGAGCACATTACTAAAAAACGCAAAAATTCTTAATGAACATGGTGAACTAATTGCTGGAGATATCAAAATCACAGATGGTTTAATCGAAGCGGTAGGTGCCGGGCTAGATCAAACCAATTGTGAGGTTATTGATGTAGAAGGTATGTTTGTATCAGCAGGATTCGTTGATGTCCATGTCCACCTTCGAGAGCCTGGAGGAGAACATAAAGAAACAATCGAAACGGGAAGCCTTGCAGCTGCAAAGGGTGGCTTTACAACAATTGCAGCAATGCCAAATACAAGACCAGTTCCAGATACAGTAGAGCAGATGAACTGGTTGCAACAAAGAATTAAGGATACGGCTCATGTAAATGTCCTTCCATATGCGTCTATCTCGATTCGTGAACTTGGCGAGGAGCTAACAGATATGAAAGGATTAAAAGAAGCTGGAGCATTCGCATTTACAGATGACGGTGTTGGAATTCAATCGGCTGGAATGATGCTAGAAGCAATGAAGCAAGCGGCAGCAATTGATATGCCGATCGTTGCTCATTGTGAAGAAAATACTCTCATTAATAAAGGTGCTCTTCATGAGGGGGAATTCTCAAAAAAGCATGGAATTAATGGAATTCCTTCTGTATGTGAATCCGTACATATTGCTAGGGATGTTTTATTAGCTGAAGCCACAGGCTGTCACTACCATGTATGTCACGTAAGTACAAAGGAATCAGTACGTGTGATTAGAGATGCGAAGCGTGCGGGTATACATGTAACAGCTGAGGTTACTCCACATCATTTATTACTGTGTGATGAAGATATCCCAGGACTAGACACAAATTATAAAATGAATCCTCCATTACGCGGGAAAGAGGATTTGGATGCACTGATTGAAGGTCTTCTTGATGGAACGATCGATTTTATCGCAACCGACCATGCTCCGCACTCAAGTGAAGAAAAGGCACAAGGAATGGCCCTTGCACCATTTGGCATCGTTGGCTTAGAGACAGCTTTCCCACTTCTTTATACTCATTTTGTAGAAACGAATAAAATCACATTAAAGCAATTAGTGGACCTTTTAACTAACAAACCAGCAAACACATTTAAGCTACCATTTGGAAGGTTAGAAGTTGGGAACAATGCAGATTTAACTGTAATTGATCTAAATTCTAAAGAAACAATTAATCCTGAAAATTTTGAATCAAAAGGAAAAAATACACCATTTGGTGGCTGGGAATGTAAAGGCTGGCCAGTCATGACACTCGTAAATGGCAGCATTGTTTGGCAGAAAGGAAGTGTTTTAGCATGAAGAGACAGCTTATTTTAGAAGATGGAACAGTATTTATCGGAGAAGGATTTGGAAGCAATACAGATAATATTGGTGAGGTTATTTTTAATACAGGAATGACGGGATATCAGGAAATCATATCAGACCCATCGAACTGTGGACATATTGTCACATTAACCTACCCACTAATTGGAAACTATGGGATTAATAGAGATGATTTTGAATCAATCCACCCAAAAATTAGCGGACTTATCGTGAATGAGGTTTGTGACCACCCTTCAAATTTTAGAAGTCAATTTAGCCTTGACGAATATTTCAAATCAAAAAACATCCCTGGTCTCTCAGGAATTGATACGAGAAAGCTTACAAGAATGATCCGTCAACATGGCACATTAAAAGGTGCGATTTGTGGGATGGACGTCAATGTAAAAGATGTTGTTAAGCAACTTAACGACATGACTTTACCAACAAACCTAGTGAAACAAGTTTCTACATCAAGTGCGTACCCAAGCCCAGGAAGAGGTCATCGCATCGTACTAGTAGATTTCGGAATGAAGCATAGTATTTTACATGAATTAAATAAACGTGGCTGTGATGTCATTGTCGTTCCATACAATACAACAGCAGAAGAAATTTTACGCTTGAGCCCAGATGGCATTCTTTTAAGTAACGGACCTGGAGATCCAAAGGATGTTCCAGAAGCAATTGAGATGATTAAAGGGGTTCTAGGAAAGATACCACTATTTGGAGTTTGCTTAGGACATCAATTATTTGCCTTAGCAAATGGCGCAGAAACTGAAAAAATGAAATTTGGACATAGAGGTGCAAACCACCCAGTGAAGGACCTAAATACAGGTAAAATTGCGATTACATCACAAAATCACGGTTATACAGTGAATAAAACATCATTAGAAAAAACAAAGCTTGAAGTTACACATATTGCACTTAATGATGACACAGTAGAGGGATTACGCCATTTAGAATATCCAGCATTTACGGTTCAATTTCATCCAGAGGCATCATCAGGACCTGACGATGCAAATAGCTTGTTTAATGACTTTTTGCAGATGATTGAAAACTTCAAGAAAGAAGGCGAAGAGCTATGCCAAAACGCTTAGACATTAAAAGTATATTAGTAATCGGATCTGGTCCAATTGTAATTGGTCAGGCGGCTGAATTTGATTATGCAGGAACTCAGGCCTGTCTTTCTTTAAAGGAAGAAGGATACCGGGTTATTCTCATTAACTCAAACCCTGCAACTATTATGACAGACGTTGAAATTGCAGACAAAGTATATATTGAGCCAATTACATTAGAATTTGTGAGTAAAATCATTCGCAAGGAAAGACCTGATGCCATCCTACCAACTCTTGGTGGACAAACTGGTTTAAATATGGCAGTAGAGCTTTCAAAATCAGGTATTCTTGAAGAATGTGGGGTTGAGATTCTTGGAACTACCCTTTCTGCCATTGAAAAAGCAGAGGACCGTGATTTATTCCGTAACTTAATGAATGAACTAAATGAGCCTGTGCCAGATAGTGATATTATCCATAACTTAGAAGAAGCATACAGTTTTGTTGAAAGAGTCGGCTACCCTGTAATTGTAAGACCAGCCTTCACGCTTGGAGGAACCGGTGGAGGAATTTGTAACAATGAGGAAGAATTAATTGAAATTGTAACAAGTGGTTTGAAAAATAGTCCGGTAACACAATGTTTATTAGAAAAAAGCATTGCAGGATTTAAAGAAATCGAATTTGAAGTAATGCGCGACTCAGCGGATAATGCAATTGTTGTATGTAGCATGGAAAATGTGGATCCAGTTGGAATTCATACAGGTGATTCTATTGTAGTGGCGCCATGCCAAACGTTAACTGATCGTGAATATCAGTTATTAAGACATACATCCTTAAAAATTATTCGTGCACTTGGAATTGAAGGCGGCTGTAATGTTCAGCTAGCACTTGATCCAAATAGCTTTACTTACTATATTATCGAGGTTAACCCACGTGTAAGCCGTTCATCTGCCTTAGCATCAAAAGCAACGGGTTATCCAATTGCAAAACTAGCAGCGAAGATTGCAGTAGGTCTAACTTTAGATGAAATGAAAAATCCTGTAACAGGTACGACATACGCAGCGTTTGAACCAACCATCGACTATGTTGTTACAAAAATTCCACGTTGGCCATTTGATAAATTCGAATCTGCTAATCGCCGACTAGGAACACAAATGAAAGCAACTGGCGAAGTCATGGCGATTGGTCGTAATTTTGAGGAGTCGATTTTAAAGGCAGTTCGTTCCCTTGAGGCAAATGTAATTCATATCGAACTTGAAGATGCAACAAATGCTGATCTTGCTACAATTGAAAAAAGAATTCGTAAAGCAGGAGATGAACGTCTATTCTATCTTGCGGAAGCAATTAGAAGAGGTATCACGATTCAGCAAATTCACGAATGGTGTGAAATTGATTTATTCTTCCTGCAAAAATTTGAAAATATTATTAAGCTTGAAGATACTTTACGACAAAATGTTGGTAATCTTGAAACATTACAACTTGTGAAAAAGAGAGGCTTTGCCGATTCAATAATTGCAAAGCTTTGGAATAAAACAGAAATTGAAATTTATGAAACTCGTAAACAAGCGGGAATTTTTCCAGTCTATAAAATGGTGGATACCTGTGCAGCAGAATTTGAATCAGCAACACCTTATTACTACGGAACATTTGCAGATGAAAATGAGTCAATTGTAACAGACCGTAAAAGCGTGATCGTACTTGGTTCAGGACCAATCCGTATTGGACAGGGAGTTGAGTTCGATTATGCGACTGTTCATTCTGTTTGGGCAATTAAACAAGCAGGCTATGAGGCAATCATTATTAACAACAATCCTGAAACAGTCTCAACAGACTTCAGCATTTCAGATAAGCTATATTTTGAGCCATTAACAATCGAAGATGTCATGCATATCGTAGAACTTGAGCAACCTGAAGGTGTTGTCGTCCAGTTCGGTGGTCAAACAGCTATCAATCTAGCAAGTGCATTAGATGAGCGTGGTGTAAAAATCTTAGGTACGTCTCTAGAAGATTTAGATCGTGCAGAAAACAGGGATAAATTTGAGCAAACAGTTATTTCACTTGGTATTCCACAGCCAAAAGGAAAAACAGCAACATCTGTAGAAGAAGCAGTGGTGATTGCAGAAGCAATTGGATACCCAGTGCTTGTGAGACCTTCTTATGTATTAGGTGGAAGAGCAATGGAGATTGTTTACCAAACTGAAGAACTTCTTTATTATATGGAAAATGCAGTGAAGATCAATCCGCAGCATCCAGTCCTTATTGACCGTTATTTAACAGGTAAAGAAATTGAAGTTGATGCAATTTCGGATGGGGAAACAGTGTATATTCCAGGAATCATGGAACATATCGAACGTGCTGGAGTTCACTCAGGTGACTCAATTGCCGTATACCCATCACAAACGTTATCAGAGCATGTAAAACAACAAATCATTGACCATACAATCTCACTTGCGAAAGGTTTAAATATTATCGGTCTGTTAAACATTCAATTTGTTGTGTATAACGAAGAAGTATTTGTCATCGAGGTAAATCCAAGATCAAGCCGTACAGTACCATTTTTAAGTAAAATTACTGGCGTACCAATGGCAAATATCGCGACAAAGGTAATTCTCGGACAATATTTACCTTCATTAGGATACACAACAGGATTACACCCAGAAAGTGAAGGAGTATATGTAAAGGTTCCTGTCTTCTCATTTGCTAAGCTTCGCAATGTAGATATTTCCCTTGGTCCTGAAATGAAATCGACTGGGGAAGTTATGGGTAAAGACTATACGCTAGAAAAAGCATTATACAAGGGACTAGTGGCTTCAGGAATCAGGATTCCAACCTACGGATCAGTGTTATTAACTGTAGCAGATAAAGACAAGGAAGAAGCCCTTGAAATCGCAAAGAGATTCCATACGATTGGCTATCAACTACTTGCAACAAGTGGAACGGCGAGCTTCATCCAAAAGGCAAACATCCCAGTTACGGTTGTCAATAAAATTGGATCAGAAACACCAAATTTAATTGATGTCATCCGTCAAGGAAAAGCACATTTCGTTATTAATACATTAACAAAAGGAAAGCAGCCTGCAAGAGATGGCTTTAGAATACGCCGAGAAACCGTTGAAAATGGGGTTGCTTGCTTGACTTCATTAGATACAGCTAAAGCAATCTTGAAAGTACTAGAATCGATGACATTCTCAAGTGAATCAATGGGTTCTCACGTGCAAAAGCGTGAGGTGGTACATTCATGATTAAAAAGGAGCAAATGAAGGTTGTCAGCCATATTCAAATTGCTAAGGATATTTTTGAGCTCACACTAGCGGGTTCATTGGTTCAAGAAATGGGTGGGCCAGGGCAATTTGTCCATGTAAAAGTAAGTGATGGAATTGACCCACTATTAAGAAGACCCATTAGTATTGCAAATATTAACTTAGAAAAACAAGAATGCACACTAATTTACAGAAAGGAAGGGCTCGGAACACGGGTCCTTTCTGAAAAAAACATCGATCAAACAGTTGATGTCCTTGGTCCCCTAGGAAACGGATTTCCAGTAGATGAAATCACGAAAGGGGAAACAGCATTGCTTGTTGGAGGAGGAATTGGTGTTCCACCTCTTTATGAATTATCAAAGCAATTAGTTGGAAAAGGTGTAAATGTCATCCACGTGCTTGGATTCCAATCAAAATCTGCTGTCTTTTATGAAGATAAGTTTAGTGAGTTAGGTAAAACTTATATCGCCACAGTAGATGGGTCTGTTGGAACAAAAGGGTTTGTGACAGATGTTATCACAAATTACGGAATTATATTTGATACTCTTTATTCTTGTGGTCCAACACCGATGCTTAAGGCACTTGAAAATGCATATCCTGACCGTAATGCATATATCTCATTAGAAGAAAGAATGGGCTGTGGGATTGGCGCGTGCTTTGCATGTGTATGTCATCTTCAAAATGACCCAGATGGCTCTTCCTATAAAAAGGTTTGCAGTGATGGTCCAGTATTTAAGGTTGGAGAGGTGGTACTATGAACAGACTTCAAGTTGAGCTACCCGGTTTATCACTAAAAAATCCAATCATGCCAGCATCAGGTTGCTTTGGATTCGGAAAAGAATACGCGAAATTTTATGAATTGAGCAGGCTTGGTGCGATTATGATTAAGGCAACAACTGTAGAACCTAGATTCGGAAACCCAACTCCCCGGGTGGCAGAAACAAGTGCAGGCATGTTAAATGCAATCGGATTACAAAATCCAGGGCTTGAAAAGGTACTATCTGAAGAGCTACCATGGCTTGAGCAATTTGATGTACCTATCATCGCTAATGTAGCTGGTTCACAAATTGAAGACTATGTCGAGGTCGCAAGAGAAATTTCCAAAGCACCTAATGTTCAAGCACTCGAATTAAATATTTCGTGTCCGAATGTTAAAACAGGAGGAATCGCTTTTGGTACGATTCCAGAGGTTGCGGCAGAGCTTACGAAATATGTGAAAGAAGCATCAAGTGTACCGGTTTATGTAAAATTATCACCAAATGTTTCAAACATCGTTGAAATGGCAAAAGCAATTGAAGAAGCGGGTGCAGATGGTTTAACCATGATCAATACATTAATCGGAATGCGCATCGACCTGAAAACCGGGAAACCTATTTTAGCGAATAAAACAGGTGGCTTATCAGGTCCAGCAATCAAACCTGTTGCGATTCGAATGATACATGAAGTGAGTCAGACCGTGTCAATTCCAATCATCGGTATGGGAGGCGTTCAAACGGCTGAAGATGTGCTTGAATATTTTTATGCTGGTGCAAGTGCTGTTGCAGTGGGTACCGCCAATTTTGTTGATCCATTTGTCTGCCCTACCATCATAGAGGAGCTTCCAGGTTTACTAGATAAATATGGATTTAGTCATATATCTGATTGTCAGGGAAGGAGCTGGAAGTAATGCACCGACCACTAATAATCGCTCTTGATTTTCCAAGTCTAACAGATGCGAAAGGTTTTTTAAAAGATTTTCAAGAGGAACAGCTTTTCGTAAAAGTTGGAATGGAATTATTTTATCAAGAAGGGCCATCTGTCATTCATTTTTTAAAAGAGCATGGTCACTCGATTTTCCTAGATTTAAAGCTTCATGATATTCCCAATACTGTATATTCGAGCATGAAACGCCTTGCAGGTCTTGGGGTTGACCTAGTTAATGTACATGCAGCAGGAGGGTCTAGGATGATGGAAGCAGCTCTTGAGGGTCTAGAAGCCGGAACAATTACAGGACAATTAAGACCTAAGTGTATTGCCGTTACTCAACTTACGAGTACAACTGAAGATGTGATGAGAAAAGAATTGCTAATAGAACGTAATTTATTAGATGTGGTTGTTGAATATGCAGCCTTAACGAAAAAAAGCGGCTTAGATGGTGTTGTTTGTTCGTCGCTTGAAGTTCCAGTCATTAACAGCAAGCTAGGAAAAAAATTTATGACAGTTACACCAGGAATCCGACAGGCAAATGATGAAATCGGCGATCAAGCGCGAGTGGTTACACCTGAAAAAGCACGTGAATTAGGATCAACTGCGATTGTGGTTGGTCGTTCAATCACACGTGCAGCTAACCCGTTACGAACATATAAACAAATGCAAGCAGCATGGGAAGGGGTACGAGTATGAATAAAGAAATAGCAGGTCATTTATTAGAGATTGGTGCGGTGTTTTTACAGCCAAATGAGCCATTTACCTGGTCTTCAGGATTGAAATCCCCTATTTATTGCGACAACCGAATGACCCTTTCTTTCCCACATGTACGTCAGGAAATCGCTAAGGGATTATCCAACATGATTCAAACCCACTTTCCTGAAACTGAAGTGATAGCCGGAACCGCAACTGCAGGAATTCCTCACGCAGCATGGGTAAGTGATGTTTTAAATTTACCGATGTGCTATGTACGTAGTAAAGCAAAAGCACATGGTAAAGGAAATCAAATCGAAGGTAAGGTAGTTAAAGGACAAAAAGTTGTGGTGATTGAAGACCTTATTTCAACTGGTGGCAGTGCGATTACAGCTGCTGAAGCACTTCGCGAAGCAGGCTGTGAAGTTTTAGGAATCGTTGCGATCTTCACATATAACCTTCCAGCAGCGACAGCTAGCTTAGAAGCTGCAAAGCTTTGTGCTCATACATTAACAGACTATCCTACTTTAATTAATGTAGCTCTTGAAAAAAATGTCGTATCAGAAAATGATATCGAAAGCCTACAAAGCTGGAGAGAAAATCCAGTTGAATGGAATACAAGTAAAGCATAAAAAAAGCCCTAGGAAGAGTTCCTAGGGTTTTCTATGTTTTATAATTACATCTTCTTCTGGTGTAACATATACGGTTTGTTGATTGTCATAGATAACATAGCCTGGCTTTGAACCATTTGGTTTTTTGACATGACGTACTAATGTGTAATCAACTGGAACAGAGGATGAGTTCTTAGCCTTACTGAAATACGCTGCAATAGTCGCAGCCTCAAGAATCGTATCATTTGCTGGTTGTTTACTTCTAATAATGACATGTGAACCAGGAATGTCCTTCGTGTGAAGCCAAATATCATCTCTTGCTGCTAGTTTATTTGTTAAATAATCATTTTGTTTATTGTTTTTACCAACAAGGATTTCTGTACCATCACTCGCCACATAATGCTCGATGGATGGTTTCGTAGGCTTCATTTTTTTATGTCCTTTTTGTTGCTTGTTTTTTAGATAACCTTCCTCCATTAGCTCCTCACGAATTTCCTGTAGATCCTTTGGTGCAGCAGATTCGATTTGCTGTAACAGAGAGTCAAAGTAAGCAATTTCCTCATCAGCCTTCTCAATTTCATGTTTTACATATGCGACAGCATTCTTTGCCTTCTGGTATTTTGAAAAATAGCTTTGTGCATTTTCAGATGGTGTTTTTTGGGGATTTAATGGGATTTTTATCATCTCATTGTCATCTGAATAGTAATTTAAAACTTCAATCTCTTTATCGCCCCGGGTTATTGCATAAATATTTGCTGTCACTAACTCACCAAATAACTTATATTTTTCAGCTTTTTCCGATTCCACTAACGTTGCTTCAAGCTTTTTGATTTTCTTCTCATTTTTCGTTTTTTCATTAAGAATAAATCGCTCTAGATCGTTTCCTTGCTGCTTTACCCTGTCTCTTTCTGCTTTCCCGAAATAAAAACGATCTAGCATCCCACTAATCGTCGCGAATTCTTTAGCCTCACCGCCAATATGATGTAGAGGAAGGATATAGAAATAGTCTTTCTGACCTTTGGTGATGATGTGTGGATTAATCTGATTTTGCTTAATGGTCTCAATCATCGACAAAAATGGTCCTGGCAGTGTTTTGCGATTGGCTATTCCAGCTCGAAATACAACTTCTTTTGCAAATAGCGGGGAAATGCCAGAAAATTTATTCACAATTTGTTGATCTAATTTGCCAGAATTAAAGTCGATTTTTTTCAAAAATGCTTCTTCATCGACTGTAAAAGGGTCCGTCTTTTCTTGGACAGGTGGCGCAACATATGTATTTCCTGGTAATACCGTGCGGTGACGATTGACCGCTGGTGAAACATGCTTAATGCTATCAAGGATTGTCTGCTTTTCCGTATCAACAAGGATGATATTACTATGTCTACCCATAATTTCAATGATTAGTTGTTTTAATGAGACATCTCCAAGTTCATTTCGACCTCTTATGTCAAAGATGATGATTCTGTCCATGTCTACCTGACGGATATTTTCAATAATGCTACCTTCAAGATGTTTGCGAAGCAGCATACAAAACATCGGTGGTTCATGTGGATTATCATAGGATTCATTTGTCACATGAATACGAGCGTAGCTAGGATGTGCAGATAGCAATAGCTTATGATTCCGTCCATTTGATCGAACCTGAAAAATTAATTCGTTTTTATATGGTTGATAGATTTTTGAAATTCTCCCATTTTCAAGTGTTTGTTTTAATTCATTCACAATTTGCTTTGTGAATATCCCATCAAATGTCATACAAGTATCCTCTTTTCTAATTCAATAGAAGGTAAGCCTTCTAAATCTTTTCAATCTAATTGTACCAACAAATAGGTAACTTAGAAAAAGTATAGCATTTTTTTGGACGAGACTGAATAAGCTTTCATAGAGATGTAACGATTTATGTGAGGGGTGTGTAAAAGACGGATGAAGTGGTATGAGCTTAGGTCAGAAGAGGTCGAAAAAAAAGTTAATACAAGCCTTTCCACAGGTCTTAACGACCAAGAAGTACAACAGCGGCACAAGCAATTTGGATATAATGAATTGAAGGAAGCGGAACGCCCTTCAGCACTTTTGCTTTTTTTAGCTCAGTTTAAGGATTTCATGGTACTTGTATTACTTGCTGCAACTCTAGTTTCTGGGTTGTTAGGAGAATACATCGATGCCATCGCAATTATGGCAATTGTTTTAATCAACGGGTTTTTAGGTTTTTTCCAGGAACGAAAAGCTGAGAAATCGCTTCAAGCTTTAAAGGAGCTTTCTGCACCTCAAGTAAATGTATTCCGAAAAAATGAATGGGTTCGTATTCTTTCGAAAGAACTTGTTGTAGGGGATATTATTAAATTTACAAGTGGTGACCGTATTGGAGCAGATATACGATTAGTTGATGTGAAAAGCTTAGAAATTGAAGAATCTGCACTTACAGGCGAATCTGTTCCAGTTACAAAGCATGTTGAACCGATTCGTGAAGGAGAAGTTTCACTTGGTGACCAAGAAAATATGGCCTTTATGGGAACGATGGTGACACGTGGAAGTGGTATTGGTATCGTAGTTGGAACTGGTATGAATACAGCAATGGGGCAAATTGCAGAGCTTCTTCAATCAGCACAAGCGATGATCACACCATTGCAAAGAAGATTAGAGCAATTAGGAAAAATCTTAATAACAGTTGCATTAATTTTAACACTTTTAGTTGTGGTTGTAGGTGTTATAAACGGACATGAACTATATGAAATGTTCCTTGCGGGGGTTTCGTTGGCTGTTGCTGCAATACCAGAAGGGCTCCCTGCAATTGTTACGGTTGCACTTTCACTAGGTGTTCAACGTATGATCAAGAAAAATGCAATTGTCCGCCGCCTGCCGGCTGTTGAAACATTAGGCTGTGCTTCGGTCATATGCTCAGATAAGACAGGTACAATGACTCAAAATAAAATGACAGTTACACATCTATGGTCTGGCGGAAAAACCTGGTCTGTTTCAGGTACAGGCTATGATGTAGATGGGAAGTTTTTTTCAGGGGAAAAAGAAATCAAACCATCTGATCACAAAACTCTTCAACAATTATTAACCTTTGGCGTTTTATGTAATAACGCTTTATTGAAGCGAACGGAAGAGACAATCGTCATTGATGGAGACCCAACAGAAGGAGCTCTTCTTGTAGCGGGCATTAAGGCAGGTCTTACTAATGAATTTTTAGGAGAGCAATTTGAAATAGTTGATGAGTTCCCATTTGATTCTGCAAGAAAAATGATGAGTGTTATCGTCAAGGATAAAGCAGGAAATCAGTTTGTTGTGACAAAAGGTGCACCAGACGTCTTACTTGGTATAAGTAAATCGGTTCTTTGGGATCATAGACAACAACCATTATCAGTAGATTACGAGAATAAAATTAAAAATGCAATTGAAGAATTAGCTTCAAATGCTCTACGGACAATTGCGGTTGGCTTTAAACCATTAAGGCCGAATCAAAAATTAGCATCTGAACGTGAGGCAGAAAGCGATTTAACCTTTATTGGAATTCAAGGGATGATTGATCCTCCACGTCCAGAAGTAAAAGCAGCTGTCAAAGAGTGTAAGGATGCAGGAATAAAGACAATAATGATCACAGGCGATCATCTCATTACAGCTAAAGCAATTGCTACCCAGCTTGGAATTCTACCAGCTGGTGGTAAAGTGTTAGATGGATATGCTCTTTCAAAGATGGATGTCGAAGAACTAGAGGACATTGTTGATGATGTCTATGTATATGCCAGGGTATCGCCTGAACATAAACTAAAAATTGTTAAAGCCCTTCAAAGCAGGGGACATATCGTTGCGATGACGGGCGATGGGGTTAACGATGCTCCTGCGATAAAAGCATCCGATATCGGAATTGCAATGGGGATTACTGGAACAGATGTTGCGAAAGAAGCTTCATCATTAGTTTTGCTTGATGATAATTTCGCGACGATTAAAGCAGCAATTAAAGAAGGTAGAAATATCTATGAAAATATTAGAAAATTTATCCGATATTTATTAGCTTCAAATGTCGGTGAAATTCTAGTTATGTTATTTGCCATGTTAATGGGTCTTCCATTGCCACTCGTACCGATTCAAATACTTTGGGTTAACCTTGTAACAGATGGATTGCCAGCAATGGCTCTTGGGCTAGACCAACCAGAAGGTAATTTAATGAAGCATGGACCACGACATCCAAAAGAAGGGGTGTTTGCTAGAGGACTGGGCTGGAAAATTATTAGCCGTGGATTCTTAATCGGTATTGCGACTCTAGCTGCCTTTTTGGTGGTGTACCATCGAGACCCTAACAATTTAGGTTATGCGCAAACAATCGCATTCGCAACACTTGTCATGGCTCAGCTAATCCATGTATTTGATTGTCGAAGTGAACGTTCCATTTTCCACCGTAACCCATTCCAAAATATGTACCTAGTTTGGGCGGTTGTTTCATCTATTTTATTAATGTTGATCGTGATTTACTATCCGCCACTACAACCAATCTTTAAAACATATGCTATTGCACCAAGAGATTGGCTTCTAGTGTTAGGAATGTCCGCAATCCCAACATTCCTACTAGCAGGATCGTTATTAACAAGCAAGAGAACTGCGGCTCGAGCTTAAAAAAGCGAATGACTTGGAATTTAGATATAAAACTATGTTATAATTCATGAGGTAATGGAGTTCATACTCTATTACCTTTTTTCATTTGTTTAGAACTATTCGATTTTAGAAAACAATGGTAAAATAAGTATTGTGATTACAAACAATACATTTAGCGATACACCTGTTATGTTAGAAATGGAAGTGATATGATGATAGCAAGTATGACAGGTTTTGGGCGTGCCAAAAAAGAAACAAATGCTTCTTCCGTACATGCAGAGCTGAAATCTGTAAACCATCGATTCTGTGAAATCAATATAAGATTACCTAGACAACTACTGTTCCTTGAGGATAAAATAAAAAAAGCAATATTAGAACATGTAAAAAGAGGTCGTGTAGAAGTATTTCTAGCAATTGAAGATGAAGGACTTGTTACGAAAACGATCTCCATTGACTGGGATTTATTAGAATCCCTAGTTACCTCTACTAGAAAAATCCAAGAAAAATACCAGCTTACTGATCAAATCACAACTGGTCAGTTACTTTCAAATGAAAATATTCTCTCCATCGAAGAAAAAGAAACGGCGAACCAAGAACTGGAATCTATAGTCCTTGAGGTCATCGAAAGTGCGGCACTGCAATTGAGACAAATGAGGGAAGTTGAAGGTAAGAAGTTAATTGAAGATATTTTTTTATTTCTTGGGCAAATCGAAGAGAATGTACATATTATCAAAGAATATGCACCTAAGGTAATCACCCTTTATCGCGACCGCATTGAAAAAAGAATTAAAGAGTATGTGGGAAATGAATTTGATGAAAATCGAATTCTCACAGAGGTTGCATTATTTGCGGAAAAAGCTGATATCAGTGAAGAACTAACACGACTTGAAAGCCATATTAGTCAATTTAGGGAAACCGAAAAAACAAATGAGCCCATTGGGAGAAAACTCGATTTTATCGTTCAAGAAATGAACAGAGAAACCAATACAATCGGTTCAAAGGCAAACGACCCTTTAATTGCAAAACATGTTGTGGAAATGAAAAGCTTACTAGAGAAAATAAAAGAGCAAGTTCAAAATATTGAATAAGCTTGATTATAAAGCCATTTTCACGGTAAAAATAAAGGGGTACATATGGGGGAGATCAAGTGCAAATCAAATTAATAAATATCGGATTCGGAAATATTGTCTCGGCCAACAGAATTATTTCAATTGTGAGTCCCGAATCTGCTCCGATTAAACGAATTATTCAAGATGCTAGGGATCGAGGTATGCTCATTGATGCTACATATGGAAGAAGGACGCGTGCTGTTATGATTATGGATAGTGACCATATTATACTATCTGCAGTCCAGCCAGAGACAGTTGCACAGAGACTATCAAAAGAAGATGAGCTAACAGACGAAGGGTAGGGTTAAGAACGAATGAAAGAAAGAGGTTTACTAATTGTTTTATCAGGTCCATCTGGTGTGGGAAAAGGAACTGTCAGAAAAGAGATTTTTTCACAACCTGATACAAAATTTCAATACTCCATTTCAATGACGACAAGAAAGCCTCGAGAAGGAGAGGTGGACGGTGTCGATTACTTCTTCAAATCGAAAGAAGAGTTCGAAGGTTTAATTGAGAACAACAAGCTACTTGAATGGGCAGAGTATGTTGGGAACTATTATGGAACCCCAATTGACTATGTCGAATCAACCTTACAAGAAGGGAAAGATGTTTTTCTTGAAATCGAAGTACAAGGAGCACTTCAAGTAAGAAATGCATTCCCAGAAGGTCTCTTCATTTTCTTAGCACCACCAAGTCTGAAGGAATTAAAGAACAGAATCGTTACGAGGGGTACTGAAACTGATGATTTAATTCTTAACAGAATGAAGGTTGCAAAAGAAGAAATTGAAATGATGGACGCTTATGATTATGTTGTTGAAAATGATCAGGTTGAACGTGCCTGCCAACGGATTAATGCGATCGTTACGGCAGAACATTGCAGACGTGATCGTGTGGCAAGACGCTATAAACAAATGCTGGAGGTTGATTTTTAATGTTAAATCCATCTATTGACTCACTATTAAATAAATTAAATTCCAAATATACTCTTGTAACTGTTGCTGCTAAGAGGGCAAGAGTTATGCAAGAAAAAAATGACGGAATGGTACAGAAGCCTGTATCTTTTAAATCAGTTGGTAAAGCACTAGAAGAAATCGATGCCGGTCTTCTTTTTTATTCAACTGATAAAAAAGCTGATGTTGATTCAACAACTAATGAATAACCAAAAATAACAACCTCTCATGTAGGTTGTTATTTTTTTAAGAATATTTGATGTCTAGCCAAAGCGCCTAGCCCCTCTCTGGACTAGTTAAATCACTCCAGAAATCGGGATTTTTCGAATGTGTTCGTCTTATGCTTGTCGGACTTGCACAGGATGTGCTGACGTCTACGTTTGCCATAGGACGTGGCAGTTTTTAGTAGACGTTCATTTAAAGGCGCTATAGCTTTTAGAATAGGGGGATTCAAATGCTCAACAAAAAAATACTGCTTTGTGTTAGTGGTGGGATTGCTGTATATAAGACTGTAGCTTTAACAAGCAAGCTAACTCAAGCTGGTGCCCAAGTAAAAGTGATCATGAGCGAATCTGCAATGAAATTTGTTACTCCGTTAACATTCCAAGCACTTTCAAGAAATGATGTGTACTTTGATACCTTCGATGAAAAAAACCCTGCTGTTATTGCACATATTGATCTTGCTGATTGGGCTGATCTAGTTGTCGTTGCACCTGCAACAGCGAATACAATCGGCAAGCTTGCAAATGGAATCGCAGATAATATGATTACCACAACATTGCTGGCTACAACGGCTCCTGTCTGGATTGCTCCTGCGATGAATGTCCATATGTATGACCATCCTGCAGTAATACGTAATATTGATATTTTAGCTAGTAGTGGGTATCAATTTATTGAACCATCTGAAGGGTATTTAGCCTGTGGATATGTTGGAAAAGGGCGCCTCGAAGAACCTGAAAAAATAGTCGAACTCATTGCTGCTTATTTTTCAGAGCCACCTTTACTACAAGGAAAAAAGATCTTAATTACGGCAGGACCGACTCGTGAGAAGCTTGACCCAGTTCGTTTCTTTACAAATCGTTCAACTGGAAAAATGGGCTATGCGATTGCTGAAGCGGCAACTAAAATGGGTGCTGAAGTAACCTTAGTTTCTGGACCAACGAATCTTCCCGTACCTCCTAATGTGAGTATGATTCCTATTGAATCCGCGGAAGAAATGTTTACACAAGTTATGAACTTTTATAAACAAAGTGATATCGTGATTAAATCAGCAGCTGTTGCGGATTATCGTCCAAAACAAGTCTATGATGGAAAAATGAAAAAGAAAGCTGGAGACCTTGTACTTGAGCTTGAAAGAACAACGGATATTTTAAAAACATTAGGTGAACAAAAGGAACACCAATTTTTAGTTGGCTTTGCAGCTGAGACAGACAATGTTGATGAATATGCAAAACGGAAACTATCATCGAAAAATCTTGATATGATTGTTGCAAATAATGTGACTACACAAGGAGCGGGATTTGGTACGGATACAAATCTTGTAACCATCTATAAAAAGGATGGAACACATAACGAACTGCCGATGATGACAAAGCTTGATGTTGCAAAAGCGTTACTTCGTGAAGTGAAACAGATGATGGATGGCGAAAAGAAATGAATATTGCCAGTATAATTGTTGATGTTCCTGCAATGCAAACAGATAAACCATATGATTATATCGTTCCTGATAAATGGAGTGACGTAATTGTACCAGGAATGAGGGTCGTCGTCCCATTTGGTCCTCGTAAAGTCCAAGGCTTCGTAATGAGTCTATCAAAAAAGGGCGAAGTAGCAAAGCTGAAGGAAATTCACTCCTTACTTGATCTCACACCTGCTTTGAATGAAGAGCTTCTTCATATTGGAAAGTGGTTAACGGAAAAAACACTTTGCTTTACGATATCTGCTCTACAAGTGATGCTTCCATCCGCAATGCGTGCGAAATATGAGAAGGAAATAAGACTTCTAGATCCATCAAAAAGAAATGAATTGGAACCGGCAATCCAAGCTTCTTTTGAACAGCATAATGAGGTTCACTGGGAGGATGCTGAAAAGAACGATTTATTGCATATTTACCAAAAGGATATTAAAAAAGGTCTTCTTGAGGTCGTCTACAATGTGAAAAATCGTAGCAATAAGAAAACGATAAAACAAGTCCAACTATCACATTCGATAGAGGAAACTGAAAAAGTGGTTCAAGAGTTACCCGCGACCGCGAAAAAACAGAAACAAGTGCTTGAGTTTTTTCTGAAAAATAATAAGCCAATCTTTTTAAAGGAGCTTTTGCAGGAGGTTGGCGTTACCGACAGTACGATTCGAACAATGGTAAAAAAAGGTCTTATCACCGAACAAAATGTAGAGGTTTACCGAGATCCATATGCGGACAAGCATTTTGAGCAGACAACACCAATGCCATTGACAATTGAACAGCAAAATGTGATATCCCCAATTCTTGCCTCAATCGAAGATGTACTACATAAGGTGTTTTTAATGTATGGAGTTACAGGTAGTGGAAAGACCGAGGTTTATATGCAGGCGATTGATGCGGTATTAAAAAAAGGAAAAGAAGCGATTGTCCTTGTCCCTGAAATCTCACTTACTCCACAGATGGTAAGTCGATTCAAGGGGCGCTTTGGTTCCCGAGTTGCAGTGATGCATAGTGGGCTTGGAATCGGCGAGAAATATGATGAGTGGCGAAAAATTTATCGTAAGGAAGTAAGTGTTGTAGTTGGAGCGAGGTCCGCAATATTTGCTCCATTTGAAAATATCGGGATTATTATTATTGATGAAGAACATGAAACAAGCTATAAGCAGGAAGATAATCCGAGATACCATGCGCGGGATGTAGCGATTTTTCGTGGTCAGTCGCATAATGCTCCTGTCATTTTAGGAAGTGCAACACCTACTCTCGAATCCTTTGCACGTGCCTCAAAAAATGTCTATGAACTTATTACATTAAAGGAAAGGGTCAATCAAAGGCCTCTACCGACTGTTGAAATTGTTGATATGCGTGAGGAATTACGTAACGGGAATCGTTCGATGTTCTCAGCTCCCCTTTTTGAAAAATTAACAGCAAGACTTGAACGAAACGAACAGTCGGTTTTATTTTTAAATAAACGTGGTCATTCCTCTTTTGTCATGTGTCGAAATTGTGGGTATGTTGGAAACTGCCCGCATTGTGATATTTCACTAACCTATCACAGACCCCATCACCGTTTAAAATGCCATTATTGTGGATATGAGACCTTTATGCCTACTACATGTAATGAGTGTGGAAGTGAGCATATCCGATTTTTTGGGACTGGCACACAGAAAGTGGAAGAGGAACTAGCGAAGGTTTTACCAGAGGCAAGGGTCATTCGAATGGATGTTGATACAACGAGCCGAAAAGGTGCCCATGAGAAATTATTGAAGGAATTCGGTGACGGGAATGCAGATATTTTATTAGGAACACAAATGATTGCAAAAGGCTTAGATTTTCCAAATGTCACATTAGTCGGCGTATTAACTGCAGATACGATGCTCAATCTGCCCGATTTTCGTTCGTCAGAAAAAACATTTCAGCTACTTACCCAGGTAAGCGGAAGAGCGGGACGTCATGAACTCCCAGGTGAAGTGGTGATTCAAAGCTATACTCCGGAGCATTATAGCATTGAATTAGCGAGCCATCATAATTATGATGGATTCTATCAAAATGAAATGCGCATTCGAAAGGCCCATGCTTATCCACCTTTTTATTATCTTGCTCTAGTCACTATAACACACCAGGAGCTAACAAAAACGGTAGATGTTGCTGAGAAAATTGCAATCTATTTACGAAAGTCTTTATCAAATCAGTCCATCATCTTAGGCCCGGTTACCTCACCGATTGCACGGATTAATAATAGATATCGATACCAATGCATGATAAAATACAAAAATGAGCCAAATCTTAATAAGCTTTTAAAAGGAATTTTGGATCGCTACCAGAGAGAAATTGCACAAAACTCACTCACATTATCAATTGATTTAAACCCATATATCATGATGTAGTTTAAAGTTACGGAAAAAGAGAGAGACTAATAAAAAAGTAGAATGTTGGAGGAACTCGCTTGTCTTTATTACCAATTGTTAAATATCCAAATGAAATACTTGAGGTTGAATGTGAAATCGTGTCAACCTTTGACCGAAAACTAGCAAAACTAATAAAAGATATGTATGATACAATGCTTGAGGCGGACGGGGTTGGGTTAGCCGCCCCTCAGGTTGGAATTGCAAAACAAATCGCCATCGTTGATATAGGAGACGAAAGCGGACTTATTGAATTAATTAATCCTGTAATCCTCGAGGGCAAAGGTGAACAGGTAGGTCCAGAAGGCTGTCTCAGTTTTCCGGACCTTTTTGGTGAAGTAACACGTAATGATTACGTAAAAGTAAGAGCTCAAAACCGAAGAGGAAAAATATATATATTCGAGGCACGAGATTTCTTAGCGCGTGCAATTCAGCATGAAATTGATCATCTTCACGGGATTTTATTTACCTCAAAGGTAAATCGTTTTTATGAAGAAGGAGAAATTGAAGGGTAGGTAATGATATGGAACGAATTGTATTTATGGGTACACCTGACTTTTCAGTACCTGTTTTACGTCAAATAATAGAGGATGGATACGAGGTTGTAGCTGTGGTGACACAACCAGATAGACCTGTTGGAAGAAAAAGAGTTTTAACTCCTCCACCCGTTAAGGTTGAGGCATTAAAACAAAATATCCCAGTTCTACAACCAAATAAAATAAGAGAAAAACAAGAAATAGAACAAGTATTAAGCTATAAGCCTGATTTAATCATAACCGCGGCATTTGGACAAATCCTGCCAAAAGAATTATTAGAAGCTCCTAAGTTTGGGTGTATAAATGTCCATGCCTCATTACTTCCTGAGCTACGAGGTGGAGCACCCATTCATTATTCAATCCTTCAAGGAAAGAAAAAAACAGGTGTTACGATTATGTATATGGTCGAAAAATTAGATGCAGGGGATATATTAACACAGGTAGAAGTTCCAATTTTAGAAACAGACCATGTTGGTTCATTACATGACAAATTAAGTGTGGCTGGTTCAAAGCTTTTATCAGAAACAATTCCATTACTTTTAGATGATAAAATAACACCGATTAAACAAGATGATTCCAAAGCTACCTTTGCTTCAAATATTAAACGTGATCAAGAAAAGATAGACTGGACAAAAGATGGGGAGGATATTTATAACCATATTCGCGGTCTACATCCATGGCCTGTTGCCTATACCACTTTAAATGGGGATGTAATAAAAATATGGTGGGGCGAAAAGGAATCATCCTCCATATCGAAAAATCCTGGCACTGTTGTTTCAATCGAAAAGGATGGGTTTATTGTTTCGACTGGGAATACTACCTTTATAAAAATCACCCAGCTTCAGCCTGCAGGAAAGAAAAAGATGAGTGCAGAGCAATTCTTGTTGGGTACAGATTTACAGGTAGGGGCTCAGTTAGGAGACAATAATGACGAAGACTAATGTTCGAAATGTAGCGCTCGAAATCTTACTGCATATTGAAAAAAATCAAGCATATAGTAATCTCCTCTTGAACCAAATGATTAAAAAGCATGACGTGAAAGGCAAGGATGTAGGTCTACTCACAGAGATTGTCTATGGAACAATCCAACGCCGTGATACATTGGACTTTTATCTAGCTCCATTTTTAAAAAAGAGCAAAAAACTTGATCCATGGGTAAGAATTCTATTGAGGCTTTCCCTTTACCAAATGGTCTATTTAGACCGAGTACCAGAACGAGCTATCTTTTTTGAAGCGGTCGAAATTGCCAAAAAAAGAGGGCATAAAGGTACGGCTTCACTTGTAAATGGAGTGCTACGTTCCATCCAACGTGAGGGCTTGCCATCATTAGATCAACTTACAGATGAAGTGGAAAGACTAGCAATTGAAACTAGTCATCCGATTTGGCTTATCAAGCGTTGGGTCAATCAAATGGGGCTAGAGGAAACTCGAAAAATGTGTGAGGTAAATTGTACCCCGCCAGAACAAACAGCCCGTGTTAATACGGCGGTAACAACGAAAGAAGAGCTTGTTCACATGCTAAAAGAGGACGGTATTGAAGCGGAAGAGGGAAGCGTCTCTGTTGATGCAATTAAAGCTGTTCGTGGAAATCTAGTTAATACTAAGGCCTTTAAGGAAGGTTATTTAACCATTCAGGATGAAAGCTCTATGCTCGTTGCTCGTGCACTTGGAGTAGAAAAAGGTGATCAAATTCTTGATAGCTGTGCTGCGCCTGGGGGGAAAACAACACATATCGCTGAATTGCTACAAACTACAGGTAAGGTTTTTTCAATCGACCTTCATGAACATAAAATAAAGTTAATTAATGAAGCAGTAAGACGGTTAGGGCTTGAAAACGTTGAAACAAAAGCCACTGATAGTAGAACATTAAGGGAAAGCTTCAAAGCCGGGAGCTTTGATAAAATTCTAGTTGATGCACCTTGCTCAGGCTTTGGCGTTATTAGAAGAAAACCAGACATTAAATATTCAAAATCAGAATCAGACAATGCAAACCTTGCAAAAATACAATTAGACATTTTAACTGAGGTTTCATCTTTATTAAAAAAAGATGGTATACTCGTGTATAGCACATGTACAATAGATTACGAAGAAAATGAAGGTGTGATCAAAACCTTCATTGAACAAAATAAAGATTTTATACTAGATGAAACAATCGAAAATTACCTGCCTGAAATAGTGAAACCATATATTAATAATGGACAACTTCAACTTTATCCACATTATTTTGGTACGGATGGATTTTATATTGCAAGATTAAGAAAGCAGGTGTAATGTATTGGAAGAAGTACAAACAACTAGAAGAAAAAAACAAAACTTACCAAATTCAAAACCATCTATATATTCTCTTCAATTAGAAGAACTTGAAAACTGGGTCATCGAAAATGGAGAGAAGAAATTTCGCGGAAATCAGATTTTTGAATGGCTATATACGAAGCGGGTTACAACCTTTGATGAGATGACAAACTTATCAAATACACTACGACAAAAGCTTGCTGAGCATTTTACGATTACGACTCTTAAAACGATCATTCAGCAAACATCTGCTGATGGTACGATGAAGTTTTTATTTGAACTCCATGACGGATATTCAATCGAAACCGTTTTAATGAGACATGGCTATGGGAACTCCATCTGTGTGACAACGCAGGTTGGTTGTCGTATCGGCTGTACTTTCTGTGCGTCAACATTAGGAGGACTTAAGCGGAATCTTGAGGCAGGCGAAATTGTTGCTCAAGTTGTAAAGGTTCAAAAAGCATTAGATGAGCTTGATGAGCGAGTCAGTCATCTTGTTATCATGGGAATTGGTGAACCATTTGATAATTACGATCAAATGCTTTCATTCCTAAAAATTATTAATCATGATAAGGGCTTAAATATTGGTGCCCGCCATATTACCGTTTCAACAAGTGGGATCATTCCAAAAATCTATAAATTTGCGGATGAAAAATTACAAATAAATTTTGCAATCTCTTTACATGCACCTAATACAGAAATAAGAAGCAGGCTGATGCCGATTAATCGCGCATATAAACTGCCTGATTTAATGGAAGCTGTTCGCTATTATATTGAAAAAACAGGGAGAAGAATTAGCTTTGAATATGGGTTGTTTGGTGGTGTCAACGATCAAGTTGAGCATGCAGAAGAACTCGCAGAGCTATTAAAGGGAATTAAGTGTCATGTTAACTTAATTCCAGTAAATTATGTTCCTGAGCGCGATTATGTGAGAACACCAAAAGAACAGATCTTTGAATTTGAAAAGACATTAAAGAAGCATGGTGTGAATGTAACAATTCGACGTGAACAAGGTCATGATATCGATGCTGCCTGTGGTCAATTACGAGCAAAGGAGCGTAAAGAGGAGACGAGGTGAAACTTATGAAGTCGTTCTTTTTGACAAACCGGGGAAAAGTAAGACAAATCAATGAAGATAGCTGTGGTGTTTATCATAACAAGGATGGACAAGTAATAGCTGTCGTAGCTGATGGAATGGGCGGGCATTTAGCTGGTGATGTTGCCAGTAGTATGACAACATCACAGCTCCAGTCCTTCTGGGAAGAAAGTGAAAAGATTACCACTTCAGAATCAGCAGAAACTTGGCTGAAAGAGCATATTTCTAAAATTAATACAAACCTTTTTACACATTCACAAGAAAATGATGAGTGCAAAGGTATGGGAACGACTGTTGTAGCTGCAATATGTACTGACCTTTTTACAACGGTTGCTCATATTGGCGATAGCCGTTGCTATCTGCTTAATAGTCATGGGTTCCAACAAATTACCGAAGATCATTCACTTGTTAATGAACTTGTTCGTTCTGGGCATATTTCTAAGGAAGATGCAGAGCATCATCCACGTAAAAATGTCGTTTTACGTGCTTTAGGTACGGAAACGCATGTCCAAATGGACTTAAAAACGCTAATTTTAGATGAAGGCGATATGCTTTTAATATGTTCTGACGGCTTGTCTAATAAAGTCTCAGAATCTGAATTAAAAAACATTATAGAAAGTGACGACTCTATCGAAAATAAGGGTGAAAGACTCGTTCAATTAGCCAATGATCATGGTGGAGAAGATAATATCACACTCGTAATCGTCGATTACACGTCTGAAAGTGAGGGCGAATAATTCTATGCTTATTGGAAGACGATTAAGTGGACGTTATAAAATTCTCGAAGTCATAGGTGGGGGCGGGATGGCTAATGTGTACCTCGCACGTGATGTAATCCTCGAACGTGATGTAGCCATTAAAGTGCTCCGTTTAGATTTTTCAAATGATGAAGAATTTATCAAACGGTTTAGACGTGAAGCCCATGCAGCAACAAGCTTGGCACATCCGAATATTGTAAGCATATATGATGTTGGGGAAGAAGAGGATATTTATTATATCGTAATGGAATATGTTCCTGGGCAAACCTTGAAACAATACATACAGCGAAATGCACCGCTTCATCCAAAAGAAGTGATTAATATTATGTTACAGCTAACATCAGCAATTACACAAGCGCATCAAAATCAAATTGTTCATCGTGACATTAAACCTCAGAATATCTTAATTGATCATGATGGAACAGTAAAGGTAACTGATTTTGGGATTGCAGTTGCACTAAGCTCAACAACTATTACACAAACAAACTCTGTGCTAGGTTCTGTTCATTATTTATCACCAGAACAAGCTCGAGGTGGTATGTCAACACGAAAGTCTGATATCTATTCACTTGGAATTGTCATGTTTGAGCTTTTAACAGGTCGTGTTCCATTTGAAGGTGAATCAGCTGTATCAATTGCTTTGAAACACTTACAAACGGATACACCATCACCAAAAAGATGGAATGCTACAATACCGCAGAGTGTTGAAAATATTATACTAAAAGCAACTGCAAAAGACCCATTCCATCGCTATGATACGGTTGAAGAAATGGAAGAAAATTTGCAGACTGCGCTTTTTCCAAATCGATTAAACGAACAAAAATTTGTGATACCAGACATGGATGATGAAGTAACAAAAGCTATTCCAATTATTAAGGATAATAGACCATTATCAGCTGAAACAATGGTTAGAGACTCTCAGAAGAATACAAATCAGACTGAACAGGATGAGCCAAAACCAAAGAAAAAGAAGAAGAATAGACTTTTAGTAACGCTTGCAATCATCTTTTTCTTTATAATAGGTGCTGGTGTAGCTGCAGTTACGGTTTTTCCGGCATTATTTTTACCGAAGGATGTCGAAGTCCCGGATGTTTCAAACATGGACTATGACCGAGCAGTTTCTAAATTGAAGGAAGCTGGTTTTAAAATTGGTGACACGATTGAAATCAGTGATCAAGAAATACAAGAAGGCTATATTGTTCGAACTGATCCTGAAGCAGGGGACTCTGTAAAGGAAGGCAACACGATCGATTTATATGAAAGTACCGGTAAAAAGAAAGTGGTATTTAAGAATTATGTCGGTAAAGATTTTGAGGAAGTTAAAGCCAAATTAGATAAAGAAAATTATACTGTGTATTCTCAAGATGAATATAATGACAGTGCCCCAGGAACAATTCTTAAACAATCAATTGATGAAGGAGAAGAGGTTGTTCCAGAGGAAACAGAGGTTACCTTTACAATAAGCAAGGGACTTGAAACTATTAAACTTGCTGATTTAACAAGATATCCAGCAAATGCACTCGATGAATATGAAAAGAGTACTGGTTTGATAATCGACTATTCAGAGGAGCAATTTTCAGATGATATTCCTGCTGGCCAGGCTATTTCGCAAACCGTAGAAAAAGGCACTGAATTAACCAAAGGTGCCAAGGTTAAAGTAATCATGTCAAAAGGTCCTGAACCTAAAGAGCCGATTACAGTTAAACGTACCTTAACGATTGATTACACGCCTGATGAAGAAAGCAATCCACAAACTGTGAAGGTTTATATACAGGATGCCCAGCATAAAATCACGGAAGTTTATAAAGAGATTAAAATTAAGGAAAAACACTCAATAGATCTTTCGTTTGTCATTAATCCTGGTGAAACTGCTGAATATATGGTGACTATTGATGATGTACTTGATCAAAGAGACAGAATTCCTTATTCAGAAGAATAGGTTGGAAAGGGTAGTGGGATGTTTCTACTACATGATATATGTCGTTACGAATGAAATAAAACAAGGAGTGAAACTATGCCAGAAGGCAAAATTATAAAAGCATTAAGCGGTTTTTATTATGTTCAAAACGAAAATGGGGAACTGATTCAATGTCGTGGAAGGGGTGTCTTTCGGAAAAATAAAATCACCCCCTTGGTTGGCGACAATGTGGTATATCAAGCAGACAATGAAACGGATGGGTATATATTAGAGGTATTGGAACGTAAAAATGAATTGGTACGTCCGCCAATTGCAAATGTTGATCAAGCTATTTTAGTTTTTTCAGCAATTAAACCAGACTTCAGTCCATTGTTGTTAGATCGCTTTCTTGTTTTAGTTGAATCAAACGATATAGAACCTATTATTTGTATCAGTAAAACGGATTTAATATCCGATGAGGCAGTTCAAGAAATAGAGGAATATGCTAGAAATTATCGGGAAATCGGCTATCATGTCCTGTTAACATCAACGAAGGAAAGGGAAGGACTTGACCAGCTCCTGCCCTTATTAGATAATCGAATTTCGGTTTTTGCTGGTCAATCTGGAGTGGGGAAATCTTCGTTGTTAAATACACTTCGACCAGAGTTAGAGTTAGAAACAAATGAAATTTCATTGTCATTAGGAAGAGGAAAGCATACGACAAGACATGTTGAATTAATTGAAGTAGGTAATGGGCTTGTTGCAGACACTCCAGGATTTAGTTCGTTGGAATTTCTAACAATTGAAACAGAGGAACTTTCATATTGCTTCCCTGAAATATATAAAGCAGGTGCAAATTGTAAATTTCGAGGCTGCACACATATTTCTGAGCCGAAGTGTACTGTCAGACAGGGCGTAGAAGACGGAAGTATTAAACAATTTCGTTATGATCACTATGTAAGTTTTTATGAAGAAATAAAGGAAAGAAAGCCGAGGTATTAATAATGATTAAAATTGCACCATCCATTCTTTCAGCAGATTTTGCAAAGCTTGGAGCAGACATTAAGGATGTTGAAAATGGGGGAGCAGACTATATTCATGTAGATGTCATGGATGGTCACTTTGTTCCAAATATTACAATCGGTCCACTTATCGTAGAAGCGATTCGACCCATTACAAAATTGCCATTAGATGTTCATTTAATGATTGAAAATCCTGACCAATTCATTCCGACCTTTGCACAAGCAGGGGCAGACATTTTAACGGTACACGTTGAGGCATGTCCACATCTTCATCGTACCATTCAATTAATAAAATCTCATGGTGTTAAGGCAGGTGTTGTTTTAAACCCAGCCACTCCTGTTGATACGATTAAGCATGTGATTGAGGATATTGATTTAGTGTTATTAATGACAGTGAATCCTGGATTTGGTGGGCAAAAGTTCATCCATTCTGTCCTTCCTAAAATCGAGGAAGTTGCCGGGATGGTAAAAGAAAAGAACTTGAATGTTGAAATCGAAGTTGACGGAGGAGTCAATGAAGAAACAGCAAAACTTTGCGTTCGTGCTGGTGCAAATGTTCTAGTTGCAGGCTCAGCTATTTATAATCAAGAAGATCGGAAAACAGCAATCGAAAAAATTCGTAGTCTGTAAAAAGAGCAGAAATCTCTGCTCTTTTTTATTTGCTTTTTTTGCATATATTAAATGGCTTACCACTATCTTTTAGTAATGAACTTCAATTGAACTGTACTTTTTTTAATCAATTAGGCATAAGAATGTTTTAAGAAGGTTCACATGAAATTGCTTTTATTTATATGTACTATGGTACTATTTTTTTTCATTTGAATATTATTAATAAAGTAGACCGTGTGATTTCAATGAAAGTACGTGGAGATTGCATTGAGGAGGGAAAGTATGAAATTTTATACAATTAAGTTACCAAAGTTCTTAGGCGGTATCGTCCGTGCGATGTTAGGATCTTTTAAAAAAGGATAAAAAAAGCACCGCCCTTAGGTGCTTTTTTTTGTGCATATTTTTAGCTCTTACATATCGTAAGAGCTAAATGCTTTTCTTTATTACACGCGTTCTACTTTACCAGATTTTAATGCTCTTGCAGAAACGTATACGCGTTTTGGTTTACCATCAACTAAAATACGGACTTTTTGTAGGTTAGCTCCCCATTTGCGCTTAGAAGCGTTCATTGCATGGGAACGAGCGTTACCAGTAGTAGTTTTTCTACCTGTGATTACACATTTACGTGCCATTCTATTTCCCTCCTAACTTGCACAGCAACAATCAAACATATCGCTTTCTTCATAGAAATACTTATATAATTTATCATAACTAATGGGATATTGCAATACTTCAAAGCTATGCTTTAAAGGAAAAATACTTGTCAAGACATAGAAATTTTAAAAAGCTATATAATAAAAGATAATGAATCCACACAGTAAACCCAATGAATTACTTTTAAAATATGCGATGTTATAGTAAAATTACTGTAGCCAAGGTGAACAAATATAAAGGGGGAGACTTTCATGTCCATCGAGTTAAATACGAAATACGGACAAATTGATATATCGAATGATGTTATTGCAACAGTTGCTGGAGGAGCAGCCATCGATTGTTACGGGATCGTCGGAATGGCTTCTAGAAAGCAAATTAAAGATGGTATTTCTGAGCTTTTACGAAAAGAAAATGTTGCCCGCGGTATTATTGTTCGTCAAGAAAATGATGAAGTGCATATCGATATGTACATAATTGTAAGTTATGGCACTAAAATTTCTGAGGTTGCCCACAATGTTCAATCAAAGGTGAAATATACATTAGACCAAACAGTAGGACTTGCTGTGAGCTCGGTTAATATTTACGTGCAAGGAGTTCGCGTTACGAACCCATAAAGAGGAGGAAATTTTTGTGTCAATTACTACATTAGATGGGAAACGTTTTGCAAAAATGGTGTTATTAGGTGCTGCACATTTATCTAATAACGCAAAGATGGTAGATGCCCTTAACGTTTTCCCTGTACCAGATGGAGATACCGGAACGAATATGAATCTTTCCATGACGTCTGGTGCAAAGGAAGTAAAAAATAATGTTACCCCACATATAGGAAAGGTCGGAGCATCCTTAGCGCGAGGGTTATTAATGGGTGCAAGAGGTAACTCTGGGGTTATTTTATCTCAGTTATTCAGAGGATTCTCTAAGGCAATCGATCAAAAGGAAACTTTGAGCGCTGCTGAATTTGCCCACGCTTTTGAAATGGGGGTGGAAACAGCATATAAGGCTGTAATGAAACCTGTTGAAGGAACTATACTAACAGTTGCAAAAGATGCAGCAAAACGAGCTGTTGCTGTTGCAATAAATGAGACAGACATCATTGTTGTGATGGAGGAGCTTGTAAAAGAAGCGAAAGCGTCATTAAATCGTACACCTGATCTACTACCTGTATTGAAGGAAGTCGGGGTTGTAGATAGCGGTGGTCAGGGATTAGTACTTGTTTACGAAGGATTCCTGTCAGAACTAAAAGGTGAAACAATTGAGAATATGTCAATTGCAGCACCATCTATGAATGAACTTGTAAGTGCGGAGCATCATAAAAGTGTTCAAAGTCATATGAATACAGAGGATATCGTATTTGGTTACTGTACAGAATTCATGGTGAAGTTTGAACAGGAAAAAACCAACAAACATCCATTTTCCGAAGAACAGTTCCAAAATGATTTAAGTCATTACGGTGATTCATTATTAGTTATTTCCGACGATGATATTGTGAAAGTACATATCCATTCCGAGAAACCTGGTGACGTATTATCATACGGTCAACGTTATGGAAGCTTAATTAACATGAAGATTGAGAATATGCGCGAGCAGCATACTGCGATTCTAAATGAAGATGATTCACAGGCTCCATTACAAGAGAAACGTAACAAAGAAAAAGAGAAATATGCGATCATCACTGTTGCAATGGGTGCGGGAATTACAGAATTATTTAAGAGTATCGGAGCAGAAGTTGTTATTGAGGGTGGACAAACAATGAATCCAAGTACTGAGGATTTTGTGAAAGCAATCGAATCAGTACATGCAGAAAACTTTATCCTACTTCCAAATAACAAGAATATTATTATGGCAGCTGAACAGGCAGCTTCTGTCATTGAAGGCAATGTGGTAGTTGTTCCTTCACGAACCGTACCTCAAGGGATGTCTGCATTACTTGCATTTAACCCATCTGGTGAATTGGAAGCAAATCAGACGACTATGACAGGTGCATTAAGTAATGTAAAAACGGGTCAAATCACATATGCGGTACGTGATACCAATATTGATGGAATCGATATTGCTAAAGATGATTTTATGGGAATTGCAGATGGGAAAATTGCCGTTACAGATAAGGATAAGTTAACAGCTGCAAAAGACCTATTAACAAAGATTATTTCCGCTGATGACGATGAAATAGTGACTATTATTTATGGTCAGGATGCCTCAGAGGATGAGGTTAAGAGAATAGTCCAATATCTTGAAGAAGAGTATGAAGACCTTGAAATTGAAGTGCATAATGGTGAACAACCACTTTACGCATTCATTTTCTCAGTTGAATAAGGCTACAAAATAGAAGGGATTTATCCCTTCTATTTCAATGTCTGGGGACAATTTCCTGTTGTTAAAAAAGTTAATGAGAAATAGAGTAATATGTAGGAACACAGTTTGGCCTTACTCCATATAACAATATACAGTCAGATAAAAATCTGACTGTATATTGTTAAGCCTTCGGCGGATGCCACAGATTTTTTAAAGGAAGTTTTTCGAGCATGCTCGAAAAAAATCTGGGCGCAAATACGCCGAGGCGTATTTGATTAAGTAAGTAGGGGGGAGAATATATGAAATATAGAAGTGTTTTTGATATTATTGGTCCAGTTATGATTGGTCCATCAAGCTCACATACAGCTGGGGCAGCTCGCATCGGAAGAGTTGCAAGAAGCTTGTTTGGTCGAGAACCAAAATGGGCTAATATCTCCTTCTATGGATCATTTGCCGAGACATATAGGGGTCACGGGACAGATGTTGCGATCATAGGTGGACTGCTTGATTTTGACACATTTGATGAAAGAATAAAAACATCATTGGAAATAGCTAAAGAAGCAGGTATGCAGATAAAATTTATTGAAGAGGAAGCAATTCCAGAACACCCTAATACAGCTCGAGTTTCAATTGGTGATGATGAAGGGGAATTGGAGCTTGTCGGTATTTCTATAGGTGGCGGAAAAATTGAAATTACCGAATTAAACGGATTTCAGCTTCGTTTATCTGGGAACCATCCGGCTATTCTTGTTGTCCACAATGACCGCTATGGTGCCATTGCAGGTGTGGCGAATGTGTTAGCAAAGTACGCCATCAATATCGGCCATATGGAAGTGGCACGTAAAGAAAAAGGGATGCAAGCTCTTATGACAATTGAAGTGGATCAAAACATCGACGGGCAGGTTTTAGATGAACTATCTACCTTACCCAACATCTTAAAAGTAGCCAAAATTGTCGACTAAGTATCATTATTAAAACGTTTTCGTGTTTATTCGACAGGAGGTTTTTTTATGTTTCGTAATGTTGCTGAATTAGTAGAACTTACTACTACTAAAAATATGAAAATAGCAGATGTAATGATTGAACAAGAGATTGAAGTAACAGGAAAAAGCCGTGAAGAAATCATCGCTCAAATGGAACGAAATCTAGAAGTAATGGAAAAGGCCGTCGAAAGAGGACTAGCTGGCGTTTCATCTCATTCAGGATTAACGGGTGGAGATGCCGTACTATTACAAGATTATATAAAAAAAGGAAACTTCTTAACTGGTAAAACAGTCCTAGATGCTGTCAGTAAGGCTGTTGCCACAAATGAAGTCAATGCTGCAATGGGAACAATTTGTGCAACACCTACTGCAGGTTCTGCTGGTGTTGTTCCAGGAACTTTGTTTGCGGTAAAGGAGAAATTGAATCCAACAAGAGAGCAAATGGTTCAATTTTTATTTACAGCTGGGGCATTTGGATTTGTTGTGGCGAACAATGCATCGATTTCAGGTGCTGCTGGTGGCTGTCAAGCGGAAGTTGGTTCTGCTGCTGGAATGGCTGCAGCGGCAATTGTTGAAATGGCAGGAGGTACTCCACAGCAATCTGCTGAGGCAATGGCAATTACGCTGAAAAATATGCTTGGGCTCGTCTGTGACCCAGTAGCTGGGCTAGTTGAAGTGCCATGTGTTAAGCGTAATGCAATGGGAGCAGCAAATGCAATGGTTGCTGCAGATATGGCATTAGCAGGTGTTACAAGTCGAATTCCATGTGATGAAGTAATCGATGCAATGTATAGAATAGGTCAGACGATGCCGACGGCGTTAAAAGAAACAGCACAGGGAGGGCTAGCGGCAACCCCAACAGGTCGTGCACTTGAGGCAAAGATCTTTGGGATTAGCGCTAAACAAGGTGAATAGTAATCTACAGAAGCCTGTCACAGAAATTAAAGGAATCGGTGAAGAGACAGGAATACATCTTAACGAGATGCATATTTTTTCCATTGTTGACCTACTTTTATACTTTCCATATCGATTTGAAGATTATAGTTTACGAGACCTTGCAGAGGTCAAGCATGAGGAGAAAATAACGATTGAGGGAAAGGTTCACAGTGAACCGCTGTTGACCTATTACAATCGCAAAAGATCTCGCTTAACCTTCAGAGTCCTAGTGGGTCGCTATTTAATAACAGCGACCTGTTTCAATCGGCCATATTATAAAAATAAGATTTCGCTTAACGATACTATATCAATTACAGGAAAATGGGATCAGCATCGGCAAACCATAACTGTCAGTGAGATTGTTTTTGGTCCGATGATAAAAGATAACCGCATAGAGCCTGTGTATTCAATAAAAGGAAAAATCACGGTAAAAGGAATGAAGCGTTTTATTGCGCTTGCTCTCGAACAGTTTGGTAATCAAATTGAGGACAACCTTCCTGAACAATTATTAGCGTCGTATCGGCTTTTACCTAAGAAGGAAGCTATAAAAATCATGCATCACCCATTAAGTCATCAGGACTTAAAACAAGCGAGAAGACGTTTTGTGTATGAAGAATTTCTCCTTTTTCAACTAAAAATGCAGGCGCTAAGGAAGTTTGAACGGGAACAATCGATGGGTTCAGCCATGGAATTTCTGTCAAAGAAACTAGAAGATTTCATGAATGGATTACCATTTCCATTAACAAATGCCCAAAATCGGGTTGTTACTGAGATTATCAATGACTTACGTTCCCCGTATCGAATGAATCGATTGCTTCAAGGTGATGTGGGTTCAGGAAAAACCGTCGTAGCAGCCATCTCTTTATATGCTGCAATCCTTTCGGGATATCAGGGAGCGCTAATGGTGCCAACAGAAATTTTGGCTGAACAGCATTCACAGTCACTTGTGGAGCTATTCTTAGATTACGGATTAAATATTCAACTGTTAACAAGCTCTGTAAAAGGAAAACGAAGAAGAGTAATCCTTGAACAGCTCAAAGCCGGAGAAATTCATATTTTAGTAGGTACCCATGCACTTATCCAGGATGAAGTTAATTTTCATAAACTTGGACTCGTAATAACAGATGAACAGCATCGGTTTGGTGTTGAGCAACGCAGAATTTTACGGGAGAAAGGTGAAAATCCTGATGTCCTTTTCATGACAGCAACTCCAATCCCAAGAACACTTGCAATTACGGTATTTGGTGAAATGGATGTTTCAGTGATCGACGAAATGCCAGCAGGACGAAAGAAAATTGAAACCTATTGGGTAAAGCATGAGATGCTAGAACGGATTTTGATATTTATTGAAAAAGAGCTAGCTAAAGGAAGACAAGCTTATGTCATTTGTCCACTGATAGAGGAATCTGATAAGTTAGATGTTCAAAATGCGATTGATGTTCATAGCATGCTTTCCTTTCATTTTCAAAACAAAGCAAAAGTCGGCTTAATGCATGGCAGATTGTCTGCGGATGAAAAAGAAGATGTGATGAGACAATTTAGTGAAAATGAAGTTCAAATTCTCGTATCAACAACCGTTGTCGAGGTAGGTGTGAATGTTCCAAATGCAACAATGATGGTGATTTATGATGCGGAACGATTCGGTCTATCACAGCTACACCAATTGCGAGGACGTGTCGGAAGAGGTAGTGAACAGTCATATTGTATTCTACTTGCTGACCCAAAGTCTGAGGTTGGAAAGGAAAGAATGCGGATTATGACAGAAACTAATGATGGATTTGTACTTTCAGAAAAAGACCTAGAGCTTCGTGGACCTGGTGACTTCTTCGGTCGTAAACAAAGTGGTGTTCCAGAATTTAAGGTAGCAGATATGGTCCATGATTATCGTACTTTAGAGGTAGCGCGAAATGATGCAACAAAACTAATCAATTCTCAGTCATTTTGGGAGGATCAATCTTACAAGCACCTCCGCGAGGATTTATTACAAACCGGTATTTTAGATGGAGAAAAGCTGGATTAACTTTCTTAATTTAAGGCGGATTGTGAGGAGTTTTTCTTCTTGCAATCTGCTTTTTTTAATTATATACTAACTATTAGTACCTAGTCTTAAGAGTGCGGACGGTGTATTTTTAATGAGAAGGAATAAAAAAGAACGGCAACAATTGCTTCAGGAAACGATAAAAGTAAATCCATTTATTACGGATGAAGACTTAGCTGAAAAATTTATGGTGAGTGTTCAAACCATTCGTTTGGACCGCTTGGAATTATCTATTCCTGAACTTCGTGAACGAATTAAAACTGTTGCTGAGAAAAAACTAGATGATGAAGTAAAAGCTCTGCCAATTGAAGAGATCATTGGTGAAATTATAGATATTGAACTAGACCAAAGTGCAATTTCAATCTTTGATGTAACAAATGAGCATGTGTTTAAACGAAACCAAATTGCTCGTGGACATCATCTTTTTGCTCAAGCAAATTCACTTGCGGTTGCTGTGATTAATGATGAACTTGCCCTTACTGCCAAAGCCAATATTCGGTTTACGAGACAGGTAAAAGTAGGGGAGAGGGTCGTCGCAAAAGCAAAAGTGACAGGTTCACAGGAAAAAGGTAGAACAATCGTTGACGTCAATAGCTATGTTGGAAATGAACTAGTATTTTCTGGTGAATTTACAATGTATCGTTCTAATAAACAAGCAAAAACTGATTCATAAAAGTGTACAATACGATTATTTTACTACCTAAAAGCTAACAAAAGGAATGATACAAGATGAAACTTGCAATAGATGCAATGGGTGGAGATCATGCTCCAGAGGAAATTGTAAAGGGAACGATGACTGCTTTAAAGCATTATCAAGACCTTGAAGTTGTCCTCATTGGTGATGAAGCAAAAATTCGTCAATACATAACCGAAGAAGAGAGAATAACGATCATACATACTACAGAAACAATTGAAGGAACAGACGAACCTGTAAGGGCCGTTAGAAGAAAAAAGAATGCATCCATGGTCCTAATGGCGAAAGAGGTTAGTGAAGGACGTGCCGATGCGTGTATTTCAGCTGGAAATACAGGGGCTCTCATGACGGCAGGACTTTTTATCGTTGGAAGAATCGAAGGAATTGACCGACCTGCATTAGCACCTACTCTCCCTACTTTAGATAAAAAGGGCTTTCTTATGTTAGATGTGGGTGCAAATGTTGATGCAAAGCCTGAACACTTGCTTCAATATGCGATCATGGGATCCATCTACTCTGAAAAGGTTCGTGGAGTTGCAAATCCTAGAGTCGGTTTATTGAATGTTGGAACTGAAGATAAAAAAGGGAATGAACTTACTAAACATGCTTTTGAATTAATCAAAGCTACAAATCTCAATTTCGTTGGAAACGTTGAGGCGAGAGATTTGCTAGACGGAGTGGCGGATGTTGTTGTTACAGATGGATTTACAGGAAATGTAGCCTTAAAAACAATCGAAGGTACGGCCCTTTCCATGTTTAAAATGCTTAAAACGGCTTTTACAAGCAATCTAAAGAGTAAAATAGCGGCAGGACTTTTAATGCCTGAGTTAAAGGGCTTGAAAAAAACCCTGGATTACTCAGAATATGGTGGTGCGGGACTATTCGGCTTAAAGGCACCTGTTATTAAAGCACATGGTTCTTCAGATGCAAATGGTGTATTTAGTGCGGTAAGACAAACATACGAGATGGTTGAAAAAGATGTTTCAGGAACAATACGTAAAACATTAGAGACAATCAATCCAAAAGTAGATGAATAGGGGGAATGTAGAATGAGCAAGATTGCATTCGTTTTTCCAGGACAAGGATCTCAAATTGTAGGAATGGGTAAGGAATTAGTTGACTCTTCAGAAGTGGTTCAGGATATTTTCACCAGAGCTGACAAAGCTTTAGAAGAAGAGCTTTCTTCACTCATCTTTAACGGACCACAGGACACACTCACATTAACAGTTAACGCACAGCCGTCACTGTTAACAACAAGCATTGCAATTTTAGAAAAGTTTAAGGAAGCAAATATAACACCAGGTTATGTTGCTGGACATAGTCTTGGTGAGTATACGGCATTAGTCGCTTCTGGTGCACTAAGTTTTGAAGATGCTGTACGTACGGTTCGTAAACGCGGTGAATTTATGGAGGAAGCCGTTCCAGCAGGTCAAGGGACAATGGCAGCAATCCTTGGAATGACTAGTGAGGACTTACAAGCGGTAACAGATGCAATTTCTGCGGCAGGTCATCCAGTTCAACTTGCAAATATCAACTGCCCGGGTCAAATTGTGATTTCAGGGGCTGCTGAAGGTGTTAAGCAGGCTTGTGAATTAGCTAAGGAAAAAGGTGCGAAACGTGCAATTCCACTTGAGGTTAGCGGACCCTTCCATTCATCATTGATGGAACCTGCAGCTGAGAAATTACGGTCAGTACTAGATCAAATTGAAATCAATGATGCAGCTGTACCTGTCGTAGCAAATGTGAATGCACAGGAAATGACATCAGCAGAACAAATAAAAGAAAACCTAGTAAAGCAATTGTATTCACCTGTACTTTGGGAAAATTCAGTTCAATACATGCTCGACCAAGGTGTAGACACCTTGGTCGAAATTGGACCTGGTAAGGTACTCTCAGGTTTAATTAAGAAAGTAAATCGTCGAGTTGCAACATATGCAATAAGCGATATAGAAACACTTGAAGCAACAATTCGTGCATTAAAGGAGGGAAATTAAGATGTTAAATGGAAAAGTAGCATTGGTTACCGGTGCTTCACGTGGGATTGGTCGGACGATTGCGATTGAACTTGCAAAAGCGGGTGCGAAGGTTGCGGTAAACTATTCGGGCAGTGAGCAAAAAGCGAATGAGGTTGTCGATGAAATCAAAGCATTAGGACAAGAAGCTTTTGCAATTCAAGCAAATGTTTCAGATGCAGATTCAGTTGCTAATATGGTAAAAGAGGTAATCGCATCTTTTGGTAGTCTTGATATTCTTGTTAATAATGCAGGAATAACACGAGATAATCTACTAATGAGAATGAAAGAAGAAGAATGGGATGATGTTATTAATATCAACCTAAAAGGTGTGTTCCTCAGTACAAAAGCTGTAACAAGACAAATGATGAAGCAGCGTTCTGGTAAAATTATTAATATCGCTTCTATCGTAGGGGTAAGTGGAAATCCTGGACAAGCTAACTATGTTGCAGCCAAAGCTGGTGTAATAGGCTTAACAAAAACAGCTGCAAAAGAATTAGCGAGCCGCAATATTAACGTTAACGCAGTTGCGCCAGGTTTTATTACGACAGATATGACAGATAAACTTCCTGAAGATGTGAAAAATGATATGTTAAAATTAATTCCTCTTGCTAGATTTGGTGAAACAACAGATATTTCTGGCGTTGTTTTATTCCTAGCATCAGATCAAAGTAATTATATGACAGGTCAAACACTTCATATTGACGGCGGAATGGTTATGTAAGTAGAAATGCACAAAGTCTGAATCGAAAAAATAAACCAAACTATTATCTTTTCGCCTATAGGTGCTTGCGCTTTTCTAGTAAAACCAAATATAATACTTTGAGGGGAGGTGAATGGAAATGGCAGATGTTTTTGAAAGAATTACAAAAATCGTGGTTGACCGCCTAGGTGTTGAAGAATCAGCAGTAAAATTAGAGGCTTCATTTAAAGATGATCTTGGAGCGGATTCACTAGACGTAGTTGAACTAGTTATGGAACTTGAGGACGAGTTTGACATGGAAATTTCAGACGATGAGGCTGAAAAAATTTCTACAGTTGGTGACGCTGTGAATTACATAAAAAGCCAGCTATAATATTTCTTAGAGTAAAAAGTCCCGTTATATTAACGGGGCTTTCTCAATGTCTAGTGCAAGCGCCTAGCCCCTCGGGGTCTAAAACCCGTGGCAAGAAGTCAAAGAGCGACTTTTTTTGCCACAGAACATTAGCTTGTCGGACTTGCACAGGACAAGGAATGCTTCGACAGCATAATCATCGCACGAAGAAAATGCAAAGCATTTTCGAGGATGTGCTGACGTCTACGTTGTTTGCCAAAGGACGTGGCGGTACTTAGTAGACGTTCCACTCCAAAGGCGCCTGCACTTTTCTAATTGGAGGTCAATAAGGTGAAAAGGATAAATAAAGATAAAGGCAATAAGTTCACTCCAAAATTTAAAGCTTTTCAGGAGCGACTAGGGCTTCATTTTCAAAATGAAAGTCTACTTATTCAAGCATTTACACATTCATCTTATGTGAATGAGCATCGAAAAAAGCCGCATGAAGACAATGAAAGGCTTGAATTTTTAGGAGATGCTGTTTTAGAGCTAACCATTTCCCAGTTTTTATTTAAAAAGTTTCCAATTATGAGCGAGGGTGAATTAACGAAGATGCGTGCAGCCATTGTTTGTGAACCGTCTTTAGTCACATTCGCTAATGACCTAAAATTTGGGGAACTTGTTTTACTAGGAAAAGGTGAGGAAATGACTGGTGGAAGAGAACGACCTGCCCTACTTGCAGATGTGTTTGAAGCATTTATTGGTGCATTATACCTTGATAAAGGTCTAGACGTTGTTAACCAGTTTTTAGATCAAACAGTAATTCCTAAAATTAATGCGGGTGCTTTTTCTCATGTGATGGATTATAAGAGTCAGCTACAAGAGCTTGTCCAACGTGATGGGACAGGAATTATTGAGTATAAGGTGCTCCAAGAAAAAGGGCCAGCTCATAGTCGTGAATTTGTTTCAAGGGTATCTCTAAATGGGGAGGAACTTGGGACGGGTACAGGTAGATCAAAAAAAGAAGCTGAACAGCATGCAGCAGAGATTGCTTTAAAAAAGATAAAAAACAAACAGTAATAGGATAGCGCACCTCACGATCTTCGTGGGGTTATATTTTTGTCTATATAGTATTGAATTAAAAAGTAATCCAATAAAATATTAGTTTGTGTTAAAATATGTAGGACTTGAATTTCGAATCGAGGGGGAAGTATATGTTCCTCAAACGTTTAGATATAGTAGGATTTAAATCGTTTGCTGAAAGAATTGCTGTAGATTTTGTACCTGGTGTAACAGCTGTAGTTGGACCAAATGGTAGTGGTAAAAGTAATATTACAGATGGAATCCGATGGGTTCTTGGAGAACAGTCGGCAAAATCACTGCGTGGCTCGAAAATGGAAGATATTATTTTCGCAGGAAGTGACAGCCGTAAAGCATTGAATGTGGCTGAAGTAACAATAACATTGGATAACGAGGACCATTTTTTACCAATCGATTATCATGAAGTGAGCGTAACACGTCGTGTCTATCGGTCTGGTGAAAGTGAATTTTTTATAAATAAACAAACATGTCGACTAAAGGATATTGTTGACTTATTTATGGATTCCGGACTTGGCCGTGAAGCCTTTTCAATCATCAGTCAAGGAAAAGTAGAAGAAATTCTAAGCAGTAAAGCAGAAGAACGAAGAAGCATATTTGAAGAAGCTGCAGGTGTTTTAAAATATAAGACCCGTAAAAAGAAAGCAGAGTATAAACTAGCTGAAACACAGGAAAATCTAAATCGGGTTAACGATATTATCCATGAACTTGAATCGCAAATTGAACCGCTGCAAATCCAGTCTTCAATTGCGAAAGACTATCTCGAGAAAAAAGAAGAACTAGAAACAATCGAAGTTGGTTTAACCGTTTTTGAAATTGAGGATCTTCACGAAAAATGGGAAAAGCTATCAAAGCTTGTTGAAGAGCATAAAGAGCAGGAACTTGCTTTAAACACAAAACTCCAAAGCAAGGAAGCGAAAATTGAAGAGCTAAGAACTGGAATCGAAGCTACAGATTCTTCAATTCATGAACTTCAACAACTTCTTTTACGTACTAGTGAGGAACTAGAAAAATTAGAGGGTCGAAAAGAAGTATTAAAAGAACGCAAAAAAAATGCGACGCAAAATAAAGGTCAGCTTGAAAATTCGATTCATGAATTATCACAAAAGCTAGAGATTTTATGCGAAAGAAAACAGTCGGAACAACATGAGCTTTCCAAGTTGATTGAAGAAGTAAAAGAACTTGAACAACAGCTAAAAGAAAAACAAATTTTACTTGCTTCGTATGATCAAAACATCGAAGAAAAAATTGAGAACTTAAAAAGCGATTATTTTGAGCTGCTTAATAAGCAGGCCTCTTATCGGAATGAAGTGGGCTATATTAAGGAACAGCTTTCACAACAAACAGCAAAAGTAAATCGACTCGATGAATCAAATCAAAAATACTTAACGGAGCGCCAGGAAATACTTGATGAAAAGGTACGACTTCAAACAAAGCTTTCCGTTATCGAGCAAGAAATCAATCATCAAATTGTTTCTTTTAGAGAGCTTCAAGCTAAGCTAGAAAATAGTAAGAAAAACTATCAGAAGCAAGAGAGTATGCTCTACCAGGCATATCAATACCTGCAACAAACGAAATCAAGAAAAGAAATGCTTGAAGAAATGCAGGATGATTATTCCGGTTTCTTCCAGGGTGTTAAGGAAGTTCTAAAAGCAAGAAACGACCAGCTAGAAGGAATTGAAGGGGCAATTGCTGAGCTCATTCACGTTCCAAAGGATTATGAAACTGCCATTGAAATTGCATTAGGTGCAGCGACGCAGCATATTGTTGTGGACAACGAAAAAAATGCAAGAACTGCAATCCAGTTTTTAAAGAAAAACTCCTTTGGCCGAGCGACATTTTTACCGATGAATGTTATGAAAGAACGTTCGATTCCGGCAACACAGCTTGTAGCAATCAATGGGCATTCAGCGTTTATTGGTGTAGCTTCTGAATTAGTTACCTTTGAAGGAAGATATCATTCCATTATTGCAAATCTGCTGGGTACAATATTGATTACTACAGATTTAAAAGGTGCGAATGAACTTGCTTCCCTTGTAGGACATAGGTATCGTGTTGTAACACTTGAGGGTGATGTTGTCAATCCGGGTGGTTCGATGACAGGGGGGGCTGTTAAACAGAAATCAAATTCATTACTAAGCCGAGGTCGTGAGCTTGAGGGCATTACAGAAAAGCTTGCTGATATGGAAGCTAAAACTGCTGAACTAGAAAAAACGGTTAAAGATAAGAAAAAGCTTATCGTTGAACAAGAAGATATGCTTGAAAAACTTCGTCAAGCTGGTGAAACATTGCGCTTAAAAGAGCAAACTGTTAAAGGTGAATACCGTGAAGTTGCTTTAAAAGAGCAAAATGTGAATGAGCATTTGGAATTGTATGATGATGAGAAGCAGCAATATCAAGTAGATAAGGAAAGAATGACCGGCCGTTTAGAAGAGCTGAAATCTGAATTAGCTACTCTTGAAGAGGAGCTTCACTCATTAGATGAAACCATCACACAGCTTAACTCGCAAAAATCTGCCCAGCAGACCTCACGGGAAACAGTGCAAACAGAAATTATTGATCAAAAGGTAATTTTAGCAAGAAAAAAACAAGCGCTTGAACATCAACAAGAGAAAATGGATCGCTTAGAAGAAGAAGTCAATGACGACTATGCTAGACTTACTGATTTAAAAGAGGATTTAGCGCTACTTGATAACGAGATGACCTCAAGTAACTCAGGGGAATTAGAGCTCGAAGAAGCAGCAATGCAAAAATCCAATGATAAAAATGAAACCATTCAAATGATCAGCAATAAAAGAGAGTATCGCCTGAAACTACAAATGACACTTGAAGATCTTGAACGTGAATTGAAGGAATCAAGACGTCAATATAAGCAGCTTGTTGATATCTTACAGGATGAGGAAGTTAGGGTGAATCGCTTAGATGTTGAATTGGAAAATTGTTTAACACATCTTCGCGAGGAATATTTATTAACCTATGAAGCTGCAAAAGAACAATTTCCACTTCAAATTGAAGTTTCCGAAGCAAGAAAGAGGGTCAAACTAATAAAGCTTGCGATTGAAGAGCTTGGTACTGTGAACCTTGGCGCAATCGATGAATATGACAGGGTTTCTGAGCGATATATGTTCTTAACTGAACAGCAAAATGACTTGCAAGAAGCAAAAGATACATTGTTCCAGGTGATAGACGAAATGGATGATGAAATGAAAAAGAGATTTGAATCTACTTTTACAAATATTCGCTCCCATTTTGAAACAGTTTTTCAAGCCTTGTTTGGTGGTGGACGAGCAGATCTTCGACTAACAGATCCTAATGATCTTTTAAATACAGGAGTTGAAATTGTGGCTCAACCACCAGGGAAAAAGCTACAAAACTTAAGTCTTTTATCTGGTGGAGAAAGGGCATTGACCGCAATTGCGCTGTTATTTTCAATCCTTAAAGTTCGTCCTGTTCCATTTTGTGTATTGGATGAGGTCGAAGCAGCGCTTGATGAAGCAAATGTATTCCGATTTGCGCAATATTTAAAGAAATATAGTAAAGAAACTCAATTTATTGTGATCACACACCGAAAAGGGACAATGGAAGAAGCAGATGTATTATATGGTGTGACCATGCAGGAATCAGGAGTTTCCAAGCTTGTTTCAGTTCGTCTTGAAGAAACCAAGGAATTGGTTACCTAGAACTAGATTGAAAGGGGATTGACATGAGTTTTTTTAAGAAATTAAAAGAAAAGATTACAAACCAGACTGATGCAGTTACTGAAAAATTTAAGGATGGTTTATCAAAAACTCGTAATTCCTTTTCCGAACGAGTGAATGATTTAGTTGCTCGCTATCGAAAGGTCGATGAGGACTTTTTTGAAGAACTTGAAGAAATTTTAATTGCTGCTGACGTCGGCGTTTCAACTGTTATGGAACTAATTGATGAATTAAAGATGGAAGTAAAGAAAAGAAACATTCAGGACACAAAAGAGGTTCAAAGTGTGATTTCAGAAAAGCTCGTTGAAATATACCAAGGCGGTGAGGAAAAATCACCAAAGCTAAATATTCAGGATGAAGGACTCACTGTTATTTTAGTAGTTGGTGTTAATGGTGTTGGTAAAACAACATCAATCGGAAAAATTGCAAATCGTCTAAAAAATGAAGGTAAATCAGTCCTATTAGCTGCAGGTGATACATTCCGTGCTGGTGCGATTCAGCAGCTTGAGGTTTGGGGCGAACGTGTTGGTGTAGATGTCATTAAACAATCAGAAGGTTCAGATCCTGCAGCAGTTATGTATGATGCGGTTCAAGCGGCTAAATCTCGTAATGTTGATGTATTAATATGTGATACAGCGGGACGTCTTCAAAACAAAGTTAACTTAATGAAAGAACTTGAAAAAGTAAAACGTGTCATTGAACGTGAATTACCAGGGGCTCCGCACGAAGTATTACTCGTTCTTGATGCGACAACTGGACAAAACGCTTTAACACAGGCGAAAACATTCTCAGCGGCTACAAATGTAACAGGAATTGTATTAACAAAATTAGACGGAACAGCAAAGGGCGGAATTGTCCTTGCTATTCGAAATGAACTAAACATTCCTGTTAAACTAGTTGGATTAGGAGAGAAAGTCGACGACCTCCAAGAATTTGATGCACAAAACTACGTCTACGGCTTATTCGCTGATCTAGTCGAAAAAACAGAAGAATAAAACGTATTAAAAAAAGAGCCTAACGATTGGCTCTTTTAACTTTATTAAACAGAAGTCCCTACTTCTGCTTAATAAAGTTAAAGCCTCCGGCGGATGCCACGGTTTTTAAAAGGAAATTTTTCGATCAATAAGATCAAAGTCTAAGAACGCCACTTCCTGTGGGCCTAAAAATCGGGCGCAAATACACCAAGGCGTATTTGATAGTAAAGTAAATTAACTTGACAACCTATTTGAAAGTAGGTAAACTAGTGAATTGTAAAGGTATTTCACTTAACAAGGGGGAGATACTATGCTTGAAAAAACAACGAGAATGAATTATCTCTTCGATTTCTATCAATCGTTGTTAACACCAAAGCAAAGAAACTATATGTCTTTATATTACCTAGATGACTTTTCCCTTGGTGAAATAGCAGAGGAATATGAGATTAGTCGTCAAGCGGTCTATGATAATATCAAGCGCACAGAGACAATGATTGAAGAGTATGAGGAAAAACTGTTACTATTTCAGAAATTTCAAGAGCGAAGAGAACTGATTACTGAGCTAAAACGACTTTCACATAAATATGATGATAGCCTACAGCTTCAGAATGTGATACAGTTGCTTGAGAAATTAGAATAGGGGGCGGCAAGAATGGCATTTGAAGGATTAGCCGACCGACTGCAAGGAACTCTACAGAAAATTCGCGGTAAAGGAAAAGTATCAGAATCCGATGTAAAAGAAATGATGCGTGAGGTTCGTCTTGCCCTACTTGAAGCAGACGTAAACTTCAAAGTTGTCAAGGATTTTGTAAAGCGTGTTAGTGAAAGAGCTGTTGGACAAGAAGTAATGAAAAGCTTAACTCCAGGACAGCAAGTTATTAAAGTCGTTCAGGAGGAGCTTACCGCATTAATGGGTGGCGAGCAAAGCAAACTTGCGGTTGCCAAAAGACCGCCAACTGTTATTATGATGGTTGGTTTACAGGGTGCGGGTAAAACAACTACTACCGGCAAGCTTGCAAATCTATTACGAAAAAAACATAATCGTAAACCACTTCTTGTAGCTGCTGACATCTATCGTCCAGCTGCGATTGACCAATTGCAAACTTTAGGAAAACAACTTAATATGCCGGTCTTTTCTCTTGGAGACAAAGTCAGCCCTGTTGAAATTGCAAAGCAGGCAATCGAAAAGGCGAAAGAAGAGCATAACGACTATGTATTAATTGATACTGCCGGTCGTTTGCACATCGATGAAGAACTGATGGATGAGCTTAAGCAAGTCAAAGAAGTTGCACAGCCTGATGAGATTTTCCTTGTTGTCGATGCAATGACAGGACAGGATGCAGTCAATGTGGCACAAAGCTTTAATGAATTATTAGGTTTAACTGGTGTTGTTTTAACAAAGCTTGATGGAGATACCCGTGGTGGTGCAGCATTATCCGTTAAGGCTGTTACAAATACACCAATTAAATTTGTGGGTCTTGGTGAAAAACTAGATGCGATAGAACCATTCCATCCAGAACGAATGGCTTCACGTATTTTAGGGATGGGGGATGTTCTCTCACTCATCGAAAAAGCCCAAGCTTCTGTTGATGAAGATAAAGCAAAAGAGTTAGAAAAGAAATTCAAGTCGATGTCTTTCACATTCGATGATTTCCTAGAGCAGTTAGCACAGGTGCGTAAAATGGGTCCTCTTGATGAGATCCTTGGTATGCTACCAGGCGCTAACAAAATGAAGGGTCTAAAGAATGTTCAGGTTGATGATAAACAAATTGGCCATGTTGAAGCGATCATTCGATCCATGACAAAAGTGGAAAGAGAACAACCTGAAATCATTAATTCTAGTCGCAAAAAGCGGATTGCAAAAGGTAGCGGTCGTACAGTTCAAGAAGTAAACCGTCTATTAAAGCAATTTGAAGACATGAAGAAAATGATGAAGCAAATGACAAACATGACAAAAGGTAAGAAAAAAGGATTAAAGTTTCCTTTTATGTAAGTAAAAAAACAAGAAAAGGCATCACTTTTCTTGAAAAAACGTAGTAATAATAACCATTTCATAGATGTAAAGAAAAAACACTTTACAAACAGATATGGAACAGGTAATATTATATCTTGTTGAAATATTTTCGGAGGTGCTATATAAAATGGCAGTAAAAATTCGTTTAAAACGCATGGGAGCAAAAAAATCTCCTTTCTATCGTATCGTAGTAGCTGATTCACGTTCACCGCGTGATGGACGTCAAATTGAAACACTTGGAACTTATAATCCAGTTGTTCAACCTGCAGAGGTTAAAATTGATGAAGAATTAGCATTAAAATGGTTACAAACTGGTGCAAAACCATCTGATACTGTTCGTAACTTGTTCTCAAAACAAGGAATTATGGAGAAATTCCATAACGCAAAAAACGGTAAGTAATGGGTAACCTACAGATGAAAGAGTTAATTAAAACAATCGTACAGCCGCTTGTTGATCATCCTGAGGAAGTCGAAGTGACTGAAACTACCGACAACCGTAATATCACATATTTACTAAGTGTAAATAAAGACGATATGGGTAAGGTTATCGGGAAGCAAGGCCGTGTCATTAAGGCGATTAGAACTGTTGTCTATGCAGCAGGAACAGGTCATAATAAACGAATTCATCTAGAAATTAACGAATGAAAAGAAAAGTGAAGGCGGCTTGGTCAGAAACGAGAAATCTGGAGACTCCGACGAAGAAGCGTTTTTTGCTTCTGCTGGAGGAGTTGAAGATTCTCGAGTTTCTAGCCGCTTGAACTAGACACAACAAAGGAAAAGGGAGAGGGCAACCTCCCCCTTTTTTCTGTATAGATGATTAACACTTAAGGAAAAGTCTTCTGAATTAACTTGTAAGGGTTGTGTGGTGTGTGAAGATCATCCAGACAGTTGAAGTGAAACAAATTTTAACGGAAAATAGTAGAGCGAAGCTCATTGGTTCATTGCAAACGAACAAGGACCAACTTCTCAAAGAGTGCGATCAGCTTAAATTTGAACTTAAAAAAATGGAAAAACTTAAGAAATTCGATCCTGTTAAAATCAAACTATATTTTACTAACGAAATTGACCTCAGACAGGAAAAAGTTAAACAACTTGAGTTTCAAATCGAACAAATACATATGCTACCACTAGGCAGTGAATTAAAAGAAAAAGAAGTCCAATCTATTATTGACATAAATGTAGGCGACAACTGGGATGAAGTAACAACTGCACGAACAATCGTAATCAAAGAAGGAATAGTTGAAGAAATTCGCTAGGGGTGAAAGAAATGGACAAATGGTATAACGTCGGAAAAATTGTGAACACACATGGAATCAAAGGTGAGGTTCGCATTATCTCGAGAACGGATTTTCCTGAGGAACGATACAAGATAGGAAATACATTATCTATTTTTGTTGAAGATAAAGAGCCAATTGAAGTTACAGTCCAATCATACCGAACTCATAAAAATTTTGATTTAGTTACCTTTGAGGGTTATGACAACGTAAATGATGTAGAGCGTTTTAAAGGAGCACTTGTCAAAGTTCATGAAAGCCAGCTTGGGGAATTAGACGACGGAGAATATTACTTCCATGAAATAATCGGCTGTACAGTTGTTACAGAGGAAAGCGAAGAGTTAGGGACAATCAAAGAGATTTTAACACCAGGTGCAAATGATGTTTGGGTTGTTAAGGGTGCAAGAGGTAAAGAAATATTAATTCCGTATATTGATGATATCGTGAAGAACATTGATATAGATGAAAAAAGAATCACCATTCACCTAATGGAAGGGTTAATGTAACATGAAAATTGATATCTTAACCTTGTTCCCTAATATGTTTAATGGTGTACTAGGTGAGTCCATTTTAAAAAAGGCTCAAGAGAAAGAAAAGGTTTCGTTTCGAGTTGTGAATTTCCGTGAATACGCGGATAACAAACACCAAAAAGTTGATGATTATCCATATGGTGGCGGAGCTGGAATGGTATTAATGCCACAGCCGATCTTTGATGCAGTTGAGGATTTAACAAAACAAACAGAATCTAAGCCTAAGGTGATTCTTCTATGCCCACAGGGTGAGAGATTTACCCAACAAAAGGCGGAGTCATTGGCAAAAGAAGAACACCTCATTTTTATCTGTGGACATTATGAGGGCTATGATGAAAGAATACGCGAACACTTGAGTACAGAAGAAATTTCAATTGGAGATTTTGTCTTAACTGGTGGCGAGCTTGCAGCAATGGTTATCTCCGATAGTGTTGTCCGCCTTTTACCAGGTGTTTTGGGAAATGAGGAATCACCTGTACTTGACTCCCATAGTACAGGATTATTGGAGCATCCCCATTATACAAGGCCAGCAAATTTTAGGGGGATGACCGTCCCGGACGTGTTAGTATCAGGAAATCATATGCATATTGAGGAATGGCGAGAAAAAGAATCACTTCGTCGAACTTATAAAAGAAGACCAGATTTATTTGAAAACTACGAGCTATCACCTAAGCAAGAAAAATGGGTAGAAGAATTTAAAATAGATGAAGAGTAGGTATTGCAACAGCAGCAGGATTATGGTAACATACTCTTTGTGACTTAGGACTTTTTGTCCGTTGTCTTATTAAGATGTTCCGCTGCAATGATTGGATATTGGTAAGAGCATCTGTTGGAAGGAGTTGAAAAGACGATGCAAAACATTATTGAAGAAATCACAAAAGAACAATTAAGAACTGACCTTCCTGTATTCCGTCCTGGAGATACTGTACGTGTACACGTGAAAGTTATCGAGGGTACTCGTGAGCGTATTCAGGTATACGAAGGTGTTGTGATTAAGCGTCGTGGTGGAGGAATCAGCGAAACATTCACTGTTCGTAAGGTATCTTACGGAGTTGGTGTTGAACGTACATTCCCTGTGCATACACCGAAAATTGCGAAGCTTGAAGTAGTACGCCGTGGTAAAGTACGCCGTGCGAAATTATACTACTTACGCGAACTTCGTGGTAAAAAAGCACGTATTAAAGAAATTCGATAATAAAAATGAAAGGAGCTTGTATAAAAATAACAAGCTCCTTTTACATTTGCTCAGGCAATCATTATAATAGAAGAATAATACATAATCATTTTTAATAAAAGCTTTTTGGTAGATGAGAAAAGAACAGGTGGAGGAGCAATGATGGCCAAACAAAAAAATGAACTTTGGGAATGGATAAAAGCGTTAGCAATTGCTGTTATTTTAGCGGCTGTTATACGTTATTTTTTCTTTGCACCGATTGTAGTAGATGGGCTATCAATGATGCCAACTCTTCATCACCAAGACCGAATGATCGTCAACAAAATTGGCTATAAGGTCGGTAAACCGGAACGCTTTGATATTGTTGTATTCCATGCAACAGTAGAAAAAGATTACATTAAGCGCATAATAGGATTACCAGGTGATCGAATTGAATATAAAAACGATATCCTCTATATCAATGGTGAACCGTATGATGAACCGTATCTTGATGAGTATAAGAAAGATCTAATTGATGGTCCGCTTACTGACCCGTTTGTACTAGAGAAAGTTCCAGAAGGGCATCTGTTTGTTATGGGGGATAATCGTCGCTACAGTAAAGACTCACGCCATATTGGCCCAGTCCCTATAAGCGAAGTACTTGGAGAAACAAGCCTAATCTACTGGCCACTATCTGATTTTGGTATTGTAAAATAATTTAAAAGCAAAAGCATTTATAAATTTAACCATGTAAGTTGGTGAAGAATTTGACAATTCAATGGTTTCCAGGCCATATGGCAAAAGCGAGAAGACAGGTTACAGAAAAGCTTTCACTTATCGATATCGTATTCGAACTTGTTGATGCCAGAATCCCTGCATCATCACGAAACCCAATGATCGATGAAATCATTAAAAATAAACCGCGACTTCTCCTTTTAAACAAAGCCGACATGGCCGATCCAAAAGTAACAAAGGAATGGATCCAGTATTATAAAAAAAATGGTGTACATGCCCTCGCTATAAATTCACAAGAAGGCGATGGAATGAAACAAATTGTGAGCGAAGCAAGGGAAATTTTAAAAGAGAAATTCGATAAAATGGCGGCAAAAGGAATTCGTCCACGTGCAATTCGTGCGTTAATCGTTGGAATCCCTAATGTAGGAAAATCGACTCTAATCAATCGGTTAGCTAAGAAAAACATCGCACAAACAGGTAATCGCCCAGGTATAACTAAGGCGCAGCAGTGGATCAAGGTTGGTAAAGAACTAGAACTCCTTGATACTCCTGGTATATTATGGCCAAAATTCGAGGATCAAGAAGTTGGTTTGAAACTAGCAACAACTGGTGCGATTAAAGATACAATCTTAAACCTACAAGATATTGCGGTATATGCACTTAGATTTTTAGAGGAAAACTACCCGGAACATGTAAAGGAACGTTTTACCCTTGAAGAGATTCCGGATGATATTGTATTGCTTTTTGATGAAATTGCAAAGCGTCGTGGCACTAGGATGTCTGGTGGAGTAACAGACTACGATAAAACAGCTGAATTAATTATTCGAGAAATTCGATCTGAAAAATTAGGTAGGCTCACATTTGAAAGACCGTAGAGGCTCGCATTATAGCGAGCCTTCATTTTTTTTTGCTATTGACGATATAAAATACAAAGAGCAATCGAAATTGAAGGTGAAAGAATGTCACAACTAACAATCAAAGAAATAGAACAAAGACTGTCCACAATAAGTGACGAAGATGATACGTTTCTAAATGAATGTGATCATGATACCCGAAAAGGGGTTCAGGTACTGTTGCAACGCTGGAAAAAGAAAAAGGCCGAAGAAAAGGCTTTAGAGCAACAATATAAAGAAATGACACATTATGAACAAGCTCATTATAATAAAGGCATCTCATATATAGCAGGTGTTGATGAGGTCGGTCGAGGACCATTGGCAGGACCAGTTGTGGCTGCAGCCGTCATTTTGCCTCAAGATGCTTATTTACCAGGTTTAAATGATTCGAAGAAACTGTCTGAACAAAAAAGAGAAGAGCTATTTCAAAAAATAAATGAATGTGCCATTTCGGTCGGGATTGGGATTATACCAGCTAATGTTATAGATGATGTTAATATTTATCAAGCGACAAAGCAGGCAATGAAAAAAGCTATTTTTGGTTTGTCTGTAATGCCAGACCATTTATTAATCGACGCAATGGAACTACCAATTGATATACCGCAAACATCAATTATAAAAGGGGATGCGAACAGTGTATCCATTGCTGCAAGCTCCATCATTGCAAAAGTCACTAGAGATCGTCTAATGGTACGCTTAAGTCATGAATATCCACATTATGGTTTTGAAAAACACATGGGATATGGAACGGCATTCCATCTCGAGGCCCTAAAAAAATACGGTGTTACAAGTGAACATCGTCGGTCATTTGCCCCAATACGAGAGTTAATAGAGGTAAAATAATGATACCAATCCACTTAATTCGAGCGTTAATGAAGAGTGAGGCATTCCAAAAGCTTCACTCTCTTTCAAATGTAAATCAAAGTGAACAAAAGACTCAAAATCCTAACATTAGTCCATCTAGCTTATTACCAGCATTAGATGGTGAAATAACCGAAAAGGTAGTTCATCATAGCCGTTCACTTCAAACTGACACGGTTGAATTAACATCGAATGATTCAAACCAACTTCACCAACAACAAATTACCTTTCAAAACCCAGCTTATAAAAGTTTTTCGATTCGAATGGATGGAAAGAAGAAAAACGGTAAAATCGATCCGGATTTTTGTCATCTCCTTTTTTCGTTAGAACTCGAATATTTAAAAGAGGTGGTAATTGATGTTAAGGTTCAAAATCGTATTCTATCAATTGCTATCTTTAATGACACTGAAGGAATTGGGGGAATAGTTGAAGAACTAAAACCTATTCTTCTAAACAATTTAGAAAAACAAGGGTATCTGCTTTCATCAATTAAAATTGTTAATACGACAGAGCGAGATAAACATCTAGAGAGTACAGGGTTTGAAGGATTTCATGAAAGAGTGGATTTGAAAATATGAAAAAATCACCGGCAAATATTGAAATGAAGGCTGTTGCTTTGTCATACAATGAAAAAAATGAGTCAGAGCCCAGGATTGTTGCAAAAGGTAAGGGCACCATTGCTCAAAATATAATCGAGATGGCCGAGGCTCATGATATTCCAATTCAGGAGGATACCGCATTAGTCGAGCTATTAGGAGAACTAAAATTAAACGAGGGAATACCCGAGGATTTATACCAAGTTATTGCGGAAATCTTTGCTTTTATTTATAAGATGGATAAAAGCTATGAAAATAGAGATGGATAGTTTTTTGATATAGTATTTTTTAAAATTAGCAGAAAAAAGAACAAATTCATGCTAAATGGTAGACAAGCAGTCTTTTCAGATATAAAATGAAAGCGCAGTCTAATTTTTGTCTATTCCGTCATTAAGATTGGGGATTAGCTCAATCATTAAATGATGTAATTTTCTATGCAAATAAGATTTTTCGGAAAAATTATAATTGTCATAGAAAGTTAAAAAAAGAAAATGTATAATAACATTTTGACTGACAAAATTTCTTTGCTTTTTTACATCAGAAATGGAGGATGGGAAATGAATATCCATGAGTATCAAGGAAAAGAGATCCTCAGAAAATACGGGGTAGCTGTTCCTAATGGCAAGGTAGCATTCACAGTTGATGAGGCTGTTGAAGCTGCAAAAGAACTTGGATCCCAAGTTTGTGTTGTTAAAGCACAAATTCACGCAGGGGGCCGTGGTAAAGCTGGTGGAGTTAAAGTAGCGAAAAACCTAGATGAGGTTCGTACATATGCTAGTGAAATCCTAGGTAAAACCCTTGTTACACACCAAACAGGTCCAGAAGGAAAAGAAGTAAAACGTCTTCTTATTGAAGAAGGCTGCGATATTAAAAAAGAGTACTACATTGGTCTAGTACTTGATCGTGCAACTTCACGCGTTGTTTTAATGGCATCTGAAGAAGGTGGAACAGAAATCGAAGAAGTTGCTGAAAAAACACCTGAAAAGATTTTCAAAGAAGTAATCGACCCAATTGTTGGATTATTACCATTCCAAGCTCGTCGAATCGCATTTAACATTAACATTCCGAAAGAATTAGTGAATCAAGCAGTTAAATTCATGACAGCTTTATACACTGCATTCGTTGAAAAGGATTGCTCAATTGCTGAAATCAACCCGTTAGTTGTAACTGGCGATGGTAAAGTAATGGCACTTGATGCGAAATTAAACTTCGATGCTAATGCATTATACCGTCAAAAGGACGTATTAGAATACCGTGATTTAGACGAAGAAGATGTAAAAGAAATTGAAGCATCAAAATATGATCTAAGCTATATTTCACTAGATGGAAACATCGGATGTATGGTTAACGGTGCAGGTCTTGCTATGTCAACAATGGACATCATTAAGCACTATGGTGGTGATCCTGCGAACTTCCTTGATGTTGGGGGCGGCGCAACTGCTGAGAAAGTGACTGAAGCATTTAAAATCATTCTATCTGATGAAAACGTTAAAGGTATTTTCGTAAATATCTTTGGTGGAATTATGAAGTGTGATGTAATTGCAGAAGGTGTAGTAACTGCAACGAAGGAAGTAGGCTTGGAAATTCCTCTAGTAGTACGTCTTGAAGGAACAAACGTTGATTTAGGTAAAAAGATTTTACAAGAGTCTGGTCTTAACATAACTGCTGCTGAATCAATGGCAGACGGCGCACAAAAAATCGTATCACTAGTAGGATAGAAAGGCAGGGGACAAACATGGGTGTTTTCGTTAATAAAGATACAAAAGTAATTGTTCAAGGGATAACAGGGTCTACTGCATTATTCCATACTAAACAAATGCTAGAATATGGTACAAAAATTGTAGGTGGTACTTCACCTGGTAAGGGTGGAACTGAGGTAGAAGGTGTTCCTGTTTTCAATACTGTAAAAGAAGCAGTTGTTCAAACAGGCGCAACAGCTTCTGTCATCTATGTTCCTGCTCCATTCGCTGCGGATGCAATTATGGAAGCAGTTGATGCAGAACTAGATCTAGCAATCTGTATTACAGAGCATATTCCAGTGTTAGACATGGTGAAAGTGAAACGCTATATGGAAGGCAAGAAGACTCGTTTAGTAGGTCCTAACTGCCCTGGTGTTATCACAGCTGACGAATGTAAAATTGGTATTATGCCTGGATATATTCATAAAAAAGGTCATGTAGGTGTTGTATCGCGTTCTGGTACGTTAACATATGAAGCTGTACATCAATTAACTCAAGCTGGAATTGGTCAAACAACAGCTGTAGGTATTGGTGGAGACCCTGTTAACGGAACAAACTTCATCGATGTATTAAAAGCTTTTAATGAAGATGATGAAACATATGCCGTTATCATGATTGGTGAAATCGGTGGTACGGCCGAAGAAGAAGCTGCTGAGTGGGTTAAAGCAAATATGACTAAACCAGTAGTAGGGTTTATCGGTGGGCAAACTGCACCTCCAGGAAAGCGTATGGGACATGCTGGTGCGATTATTTCTGGTGGTAAAGGTACAGCTGCTGAAAAGATTAAAACAATGAATGAATGTGGAATTAAGGTTGCTGAAACACCATCAGTTATGGGTGAAACATTAATTTCTGTTCTTAAAGAAAATGGTTTATACGAAAAATGTAAAACCCATTAATAAAATATATGATTTGAGGCAGTTCTGTTTGAGGAACTGTCTCTTTCTGATGAAAAATAAGGAGACTTTATGGAAAAAATTCGTGAAAATTTAATACATCTTCACCATTGTCGGGGAATAGGCTGGAAATCTATTTTTCGAATTCTACAGCATGATCCTACACTTACTTCTATTTATAACTACCCCTCAGCTTTTTATGAAAAAATCCTTCCATTAACAAAAAATCAGGTTAGTATCTTTTTAAAAGATTTGCATTCTTTATCAATCCAAAGTATGCTAAAACAATATAGCAATAATAATGTAGGGATTATTACCATATTTGATCAAGAATATCCTCAACTTCTAAAACAAATTTTTGACCCACCATGGGTGTTATATACTGCTGGAGACAAGACTTTATTAAACAGTGAAAAATTATTAAGTGTAGTAGGCTCTCGTACACCAACAGCAACAAGCAGGCAAAGTATGTCAAAGGTGTTGGTGCCTTTAATCAAGCAAAAATGGGTATTGGTTAGTGGTTTGGCGCGTGGAATAGATACAATGGCTCATAGGCTAGCAATCGAACATAATGGGAAAACCATTGCGGTTATCGCTGGTGGCCTTCAACATATTTATCCTCTTGAAAACAAAGAGTTGGCAACTACCATCACTCAAAATCATATACTTATTTCTGAATATCCCCCTTTTACAAAGCCAGAGAAATGGCAGTTCCCGATGCGGAATCGAATAATTAGTGGTTTGTCACAGGGCACATTAGTTGTAGAAGCCAAGGAAAGAAGTGGTTCATTAATCACAGCTGATCAAGCACTAGACCAGGGCAGAGAGGTTTTTGCGATTCCTGGATCTATTTTAGAACACTCATGTGTTGGAACGAATAAATTAATTCAGTCAGGAGCAAAAATGGTGCTTAACAGCGAGGATATTTTATCAGAAATCTTTTCAAATCCTTAAAAAATAAATTAATAATGAAAAAAAATAATCATAACAGTTTGACAAACTGTCCTTGAATATTTAATAATATGGAGGATTTATTATAACAACTGGAAATTAAAAATTAACCGGATATAATTTTAACCTCTAAGGAGGAAGCGATACATGTCGGACTATTTAGTCATAGTTGAATCACCAGCAAAAGCAAAAACAATTGAAAGATATTTGGGAAAAAAATATACGGTAAAGGCTTCAATGGGTCATGTTAGAGACCTTCCAAGAAGTCAAATGGGTGTCGATGCGAAAAATCATTTTGAAGTAAAATATATTACAATTCGAGGTAAGGGCCCAGTATTAAAGGAATTAAAAACAGCCGCGAAAAAAGCAAAAAAAATCTATCTGGCGGCTGACCCCGATCGTGAGGGTGAAGCAATTGCATGGCATCTTGCTCACTCATTGAATGTAGATATTAATTCAGACTGTAGAGTTGTTTTTAACGAGATTACGAAAGACGCTATTAAAGAGTCTTTTAAGCATCCGCGCCCGATTAATCAGGATTTAGTCGATGCACAACAAGCAAGACGCGTTCTTGACAGATTAGTAGGCTATAATATTAGTCCGATTCTTTGGAAGAAAGTAAAAAAAGGCTTAAGTGCAGGGCGGGTACAATCCGTTGCTGTCAGACTAATCATTGATCGAGAAAAAGAAATTCAAAATTTTGAGCCGGAAGAATACTGGTCAATTAAAGCAGATTTTTTAAAGGGAACTAACCAATTTGAAGGCCAATTTTACGGTGTAAATGGTAAAAAAGTAGAGTTAACAAATAAAGCTGAAGTTAAAGATATACTTTCTCAAATTAATGCTGAATTTTCATTAAGAGATGATGAGGATAATCTTGACCTTCCTAGAAACGAAGCTATACCATTTACTATTACTGCTGTCACTAAAAAGGAACGAAAAAGAAATCCTGCACCACCGTTTATTACTTCTTCTTTACAACAGGAAGCAGCTCGTAAGTTGAATTTCCGTGCTAAGAAAACAATGATGCTGGCACAGCAGTTATATGAAGGTATTGACCTAGGCAAGGAAGGAACCGTTGGTCTAATCACATACATGCGTACGGATTCAACACGAATTTCAGATACAGCAATTGAAGAAGGTTCACAATATATTGAAAAGACTTTTGGTAAACAATTTTTAACGGATACAAAAAGAAAAGAGAAAAAAGGGGCAAATACCCAGGATGCTCACGAAGGTATTCGTCCAACTTCCGTTTTTAAGGAGCCAAATAGTCTGAAACAATACTTAGGTAGAGACCAATTAAGATTGTATAAGCTTATTTGGGAGCGTTTTGTTGCAAGTCAAATGGCTTCTGCAGTAATGGATACAATGAGTGTTGATCTTAAGAATGGGGATGTTGTATTTAGAGCAACTGGATCAAAAGTTAAATTCCCTGGTTTTATGAAGGTCTATGTTGAGGGTAACGATGATAATATCGAAGAAAGAGAAAATATGCTTCCTGATTTAAAAGAGGGAGATCAGGTATTTTCGAAAGATATTGATCCAAAGCAACATTATACACAGCCACCTCCACGGTATACAGAAGCGAGACTTGTTAAGACTCTTGAAGAACGTGGGATAGGCAGACCTTCTACTTATGCGCCAACTCTAGATACTATTCAAAAAAGAGGATATGTGGCTTTAGATAACAAGCGATTCATACCTACAGAACTTGGAGAAATCGTCGATGAGTTAATGCTTGAGTTCTTTCCGAGAATTTTAGATGTTGAGTTTACGGCAAAAATGGAGCATGATCTTGATGAAATAGAAGAAGGAAAAACAGAATGGATCAAGATTATTGATGAATTCTATAAAGATTTTGAAAAAAGATTAGAAATTGCAGAAGCTGAAATGAAGGAAGTTGAAATTAAGGATGAACCTGCAGGTGTGGATTGTGAAAATTGCGGACATCCGATGGTTTATAAGATGGGACGCTATGGGAAATTCATGGCTTGCTCCAATTTTCCTGATTGCCGCAATACAAAACCAATTGTTAAGGAAATTGGAGTCCCTTGCCCGAAATGTGATAAAGGGAACATTGTTGAAAGAAAAAGCAAGAAGAAGAGAATCTTTTATGGGTGCGATCAATACCCTGAATGTGATTTTCTTTCCTGGGATAAGCCACTTCCAAGGAAGTGTCCAAAATGTGAAAATTTATTAGTTGAGAAAAAGCTCAAAAAAGGAATTCAAGTGCAATGTATTGAGTGTGATTACAAAGAGGAACCTCAAAAATAACTAGTGTGGTGAGCTCTACTATGGCTCACCACTTTCTATGTTTAAACAAAAGGATTTTAATGAGATTTCTTGCGCAATTCAGAATTTTGTAAAAAAATAAGAGTTTTTGTTTGCAAGGGCTACTAAATTATGATAATATTTAGTAGCCCTTGTGAGGTGAAAAGATTGGAAAATGTGAACAAATCGTTACAGTTGTTCAAAGATTATTTACAAATCGAGAAAAATTATTCAGAATATACAATTGTCCATTATGAACAATCGATTGAACATTTTTTCTTATTTCTGCAACGAGAATCCATCTCAAATTTATCTAATGTAACCTATTCAGATGTGCGATTGTATCTTACGGAGCTTTATAAGAAACAATATGCAAGACGTACTGTTGCAAAAAAGATCTCAACATTGCGCAGTTTTTTTAATTTTCTTCTAAGGGAGAAGCTTATCTCTCAAAATCCATTTACGTTAGTTTCAATGCCAAAAAGGGAACAGAAGCTTCCACATTTTTTATATGAGGAAGAATTAGAAAAGCTATTCGGAGTATCTGATGTTTCTACAAGTATGGGGCAGCGGGATCAAGCTTTGCTTGAATTGCTTTATGCTACTGGAATCCGTGTAAGTGAATGCTGTAAACTTACACTTGCCGATTTGGACTTTTCATTAGGAACTGTGTTTGTTCATGGAAAAGGAAATAAACAACGCTATGTCCCATTTGGAAGCTATGCCGAACAAGCACTTACAAGCTATATATCAAATGGCCGTAAGGAATTGCTCGATAAAGCCTCAGTACATACAAACAATTTATTCCTTAATTTTCGAGGTGGACCTTTAACAACTAGGGGAGTCCGGTTAATCTTAAATAATATGATTAAAAAGACTTCATCCACGATTCATATTAGTCCACACGTATTAAGACATACATTTGCTACACACCTTTTAAACGAGGGCGCTGATATGAGGTCTGTACAAGAACTGCTCGGGCACGAAAATCTGTCGTCTACACAAATTTATACGCATGTTACAAAGGATCATTTGCGGAATATTTATCTATCCTCACATCCACGTGCATAAGGAGGTTGTTCTATAAAATGTCAAATTTTCATGCAACGACAATATTTGCTGTAAAGCACAAAGGAAAATCAGCAATGGCAGGAGATGGTCAAGTAACCTTTGGAAATGCAGTTGTTATGAAGCATACCGCAAGAAAGGTACGCAAGCTATTTCAAGGCAGAGTGATTGCAGGGTTTGCAGGTTCTGTTGCAGATGCATTTACTCTTTTTGAAATGTTTGAAGGACGCCTAGAGGAGTTTAATGGGAATTTACAAAGGGCAGCGGTAGAGCTTGCAAAAGAATGGAGAAGTGACAGAGTTCTTCGCAAATTAGAAGCCATGCTGATTGTGATGGACGAGAAGGATCTGCTCCTAATTTCGGGAACAGGTGAAGTGATCGAACCAGATGATGGAATACTCGCAATTGGCTCTGGTGGAAATTACGCTCTTTCTGCAGGACGTGCATTGAAGAAATATTCAGGTGATCATTTAACTGCAAAAGAAATTGCAAAAGCTTCATTAGAAATAGCAAGTGAGATTTGTGTGTATACAAATGAAAATATTATAGTTGAAGAACTATAAGGAGGGGATTACTTTGAAAACGAATTTAACCCCAAGACAGATTGTAGAAAAATTAGATCAATACATTATTGGTCAGAATGAAGCAAAAAGAGCCGTATCAGTAGCATTAAGAAATCGATACCGTCGCAGTCTACTTACCGAAAAGCTTAAAGATGAAATCGTGCCAAAGAATATCTTGATGATTGGACCAACAGGTGTTGGCAAGACCGAAATTGCTAGACGACTTGCAAAGCTTGTGGGAGCTCCATTTATTAAGGTAGAAGCTACTAAATTTACTGAAGTGGGTTACGTTGGTCGAGATGTAGAATCAATGGTTCGCGATTTAATCGAGACAGCAGTTCGCCTTGTAAAAGAGGAGAAAATGGCGGAGGTGTCTGAAAGAGCTCAGGAAAATGCCAATAAACGCATTGTTGAATTGCTTGTCCCAGGTTCTAAAAAGCAAACAACATATAAAAATCCACTTGAAATGCTGTTTGGTGGGAATACTAATGAGCCAGAGGTAGAAAAATCTACGGAAGAAGAAAGTTCAAGTGAAAGTAGAAAGCGAATGGCGCACAAACTAGCACTTGGAGAACTTGAAGACTATTATGTTACGGTCGAAGTGGAAGAACAGCAGCCATCAATGTTTGATCTTTTTCAAGGTTCCGGTATGGAGAATATGGGAATGAATATGCAGGATGCACTAAGCAACTTAATGCCGAAAAAACGCAAAAAGCGTAAATTAACGGTTAAAGAAGCTCGCAAGGTCCTGATAAATGAAGAAGCAGCGAAGCTAATTGATATGGATGAGGTTACTCAAGAAGCAGTAAACCGTGCAGAACAGTCAGGTATTATTTTTATCGATGAGATTGACAAAGTAGCAGGTAAAAGTCATAATTCTTCTTCGGCGGATGTTTCAAGAGAAGGAGTGCAACGTGATATTTTACCGATTGTTGAAGGTTCAACCGTTGTAACAAAGTATGGCTCTGTTAAAACTGACCACATGTTATTTATTGCAGCAGGTGCCTTCCATATGTCAAAGCCTTCAGATTTAATCCCTGAATTACAAGGTCGTTTTCCGATTCGTGTAGAGCTCACTAAACTAACTGTCGATGATTTTTATCGAATCTTAGTTGAGCCAGATAATGCCCTATTGAAACAATATTCAGCATTATTAGAAACAGAAGGTATACAACTTGAATTTTCTGACGATGCTATTCGTAAGCTAGCTGAAGTTGCCTTCCAAGTGAATCAAGACACAGATAATATCGGTGCTCGTCGCCTACATACGATTTTGGAAAGACTTTTAGAGGATTTATCATTTGAAGCACCGGATATTACAATGGAAAAAATCACGATTACGCCACAATATGTGGATGAGAAATTAAGCACAATCGTGAAAAACAAAGATTTAAGTCAATTTATTTTGTAAGATTATCAGGAGGAACAAAAAATGCCATTATTAGAAAGAACACGAAAAATTAATGCTATGCTGCAAAATGCAGCAGGTAAACCAGTTAACTTCAAGGAAATGTCAGAAACGCTACGCGATGTAATTGGAGCAAATATTTTCTTATTAAGTCGCCGTGGAAAACTTCTTGGATATGCGATCAATCAGCAGATTGAAAATGAAAGAATGAAGAAAATGATTGAGGATCGTCATTTCCCAGAAGAGTACACTCAAAGCCTATTCAATATCCGGGAAACTTCATCTAACCTTGATATTGAAAGTGCATATACTGCATTTCCAGTTGAAAACAAAGAGTTGTTTAAAAGTGGGCTAACAACTATCGTACCAATTATTGGTGGTGGTGAGCGTTTAGGTACACTTATTCTTTCAAGACTTGACGAAAGCTTTGAAGATGATGATCTAATCTTAGCTGAGTATGGTGCAACAGTTGTTGGTATGGAAATTCTACGTGAAAAATCAGAAGAAATTGAAGAAGAAGCTAGAAGTAAAGCGGTTGTTCAAATGGCGATCAGCTCATTATCATATAGTGAATTTGAAGCTATTGAACATATTTTTGAAGAATTAAATGGCAACGAAGGGTTATTAGTTGCAAGTAAAATTGCAGACCGCGTTGGAATCACAAGATCAGTTATCGTTAACGCATTAAGAAAGCTTGAAAGTGCTGGTGTAATCGAATCTCGTTCATTAGGAATGAAGGGAACTTACATTAAAGTACTAAATGATAAATTCTTATTGGAATTAGAAAAACTAAAATCACATTAAGTAAAAAAACGAAGATGGTTTTTTCCATCTTCGTTTTTTATTTAACTAGCTATCGCTTGCTAGAAAATCTCCCAAAAATGGGGATTGTATTGTTATCATAAATTGTCGATTTTTTGTAGTGGAAATAAGTACTTGTCTTTTATTGTAAAAAAAACGTGAAACTCCACAACTTAATCCCTATAATTAAAAGTGTAAACTATGAGTACAAAGTCCTAAATTGTCGAAATTCCTCACTTTTTATCGCAAGCTTCATAGACAGATAGATTTAATTTCATTACAATAAGAAAAGAGTTATAACAATACGTTATATTTATTCGAAGGTACTATATTTTTTGTGGGGGATAAGATGAAACTTTTTTCTAATACCATACATTCGCTAGAGAAAGCTTTAGATAATTCAACTCTACGACAGAAGGTTATTTCAAATAATATTGCAAATGTAGACACACCGAATTACAAAGCAAAGGACGTTAGCTTTAAGAACCTTCTTTCAAACGAAATGAATAGTCAATTGAAAGCAAATCGTACGAATGAAAAACATCTCGAATTTACTAGCAGCAAACGCGCAAATGGTCCTGTTATATCTACTAAGAATGACACAGAATATAACCACAACGGTAATAACGTGGATATTGATAAAGAAATGGCACTATTAGCGGAAAACCAAATTTATTATAATGCCGTAACAGAAAGAATAAGTGGAAAGTTTAATACATTAACAACAGTAATTAAAGGAGGGAACTAAGAGTGTCGATTTTTAATAGCCTCAATACTAGCGCTTCTGCTTTAACTGCTGGACGACTTAGAATGGACGTTATTTCTTCAAATATGGCTAATGTTGATACAACAAGGGGTAAACTTGTCGATGGACAGTGGCAGCCATATAGTAGGAAAATGGTTGTTCAGCAACCACAAGGTAATAGTTTTTCCTCCCATTTATCAAAAGCGATGAATCAATCGAAAATAGGAAATGGAGTTAAGGTGACAGGAATTGTTGAGGATAACACTCCTTTTCAGCTAGTATATAATCCGGATCATCCCGATGCGAATGAAGAAGGCTATGTCGCTCTTCCGAATGTAGACCCACTAAAGGAAATGGTCGATTTAATTAGCGCCACAAGATCGTACGAGGCGAATGTGACGGTCTTTAATGCGTCAAAAGGAATGTTAATGAAAGCTTTAGAAATTGGAAAATAGGTGATGAATCGTGATAGATCGGATAAATATTGAAACACCGCAAATCTTTTCGAAGCCTGGCGTACAGTCAAAGACAGCAAGCACTGTCCAAAAGGAGTTTAGCCATTTTTTAAAAGATGCCATCAATAACGTGAATGAATCACAAAAGACCTCGGATATCATGACCGAAAAGCTGGTGAAAGGCGAAAACGTTGATTTGCATCAAGTGATGATTGCTTCTCAGAAAGCGAGTGTTTCATTGCAGGCGACACTTCAAATTCGAAATAAGGTAATAGAAGCATACCAAGAAATCATGAGGATGCAGGTTTAATCTGAAACAAAACAGCTTGATAGGGGTATGTAAATGAAAGAGAAACTTCTTTTATATAGAACGAAGATAAGTGAATATTGGAAGAAACAATCTGGTCTTCAAAAAACCACGATTATTGGATTGCCATTGCTTTTAATTTTCGTAATTTCACTTACAGTGTTTTTTACAACAAAATCAACTCTTGTTCCTTTATATAGTAATCTATCTCCACAGGAAACAGGGCAAATAAAAGCAACTTTAGATTCTAGAGGAATTCAATCCGAAATAGCAGATAATGGATCAACCATTAAGGTACCAGAGGAAATGGTAGAAACCTTAATGGTTGATCTTGCGGCAGAAGGAATACCAGACAGTGGTAATATCGATTATTCATTTTTTGGTCAAAATGCAGGCTTTGGGATGACGGATAATGAATTTAATATGCTCAAACTCGAATCCACTCAAACTGAGTTAGCTAACCTTATCAAGGGCATCGATGGGATAAACGATGCGAAGGTTATGATCACCATGCCGAACGAGGGGATTTTTGTTAAGGACAGCCAGGCAGAAGCGTCCGCTTCAATCGTTCTAAACACGAAACCTGGATATAGGTTTGAACAACAGCAGATAAAATCCTTATATCACTTGGTTTCAAAAAGTATTCCTAACCTACCTACTGATAATATCGTCATCACCAACCAAAATTTTGAGTATTTCGACTTGGAAAATGAAGAAAATTTGTCGGTAGTTGGAAATGTAGCGTCACAGCTTGAATTAAAACGTGAAATTGAAAGAGATATCCAAAGACAAGTCCAACAAATGCTTGGAACGATGATGGGACCAGAAAAAACAGTTGTTTCTGTTACAACTGATATAGATTTTACACAAGAAAATCGCCAGGAAAACCTTGTGACACCTGTTGATCCTGAAAACATGGAAGGTATTGAAATCAGTGTTGAAAGAATTACCGAGACCTTTACTGGTGAAGGTGCTGCAGCTGGTGGAGTTGTTGGTACAGGAGAGACTGATGTCCCAACTTATAATGCAAATGGACAAGCCGGTAATGGGGATTATGAACGTATTGAAGAACGTGTCAATAAAGATGTGAATCGTATCACAAAGGAAATCGTAGAGGCTCCATATAAAATAAGAGATTTAGGAATTCAGGTTATGGTCGAAGCGCCAGACCCCAAAGATCCTGCGTCAATGCCACAGGAACGTGTGGAAGATATTGAGAGAATACTAAGCGCGATTGTAAGTACCAGTATCAATCAAGACGTGAACAATCAATTAACACAGGAAGAAATACAAGAAAAAATTGTCGTTTCGGTTCAAGAATTTAATGGAAAAACAACAACAGTGACTGATACACCAGCAATCTCAAACGTCCCTTTATGGATTTATATTGTCGGTGGCCTTTTGGTACTTGGGCTTATCATTCTACTATTCTTATTTTTACGTAAAAAGAAAGATACTGAAATCGAGGAGGAACTACCTCAATCAGAACCTATATTCTTTGACCATATTCCAGATGTGAATGAAGAAAAAGAATCAGAAGCAACTGTCAGAAGAAAACAATTAGAAAAACTTGCCAAGGATAAACCAGAGGATTTTGCAAAATTATTACGTTCATGGTTAGCAGACGAGTAGGAGGTGGAGAAATGGCAAAACGAGATATGCAAAATGGTCTTACTGGGAAACAAAAAGCGGCCATTCTCCTCATTTCACTAGGTCCAGATGTTTCGGCTTCAGTGTATAAGCATCTGTCAGAGGAAGAAATTGAAAAATTAACATTAGAAATTTCTGGCGTCCGCAAGGTTGAAGGAAATACAAAGGAACAAATCATGGAAGAGTTTCACCAAATTGCGATTGCTCAGGATTATATTACACAAGGTGGAATTGGGTATGCAAAGACGGTACTTGAAAAAGCGCTTGGTGAAGAACAAGCAGGAGTTATCATTAACCGATTAACCTCATCTCTACAGGTTAAACCCTTTGATTTTGCAAGAAAGGCCGACCCTGGACAAATCTTGAACTTTATCCAAAATGAGCATCCACAGACAATTGCATTAATTTTATCTTATTTAGATTCAAGACAAGCAGCACAAATCTTATCGGAGCTACCACAAGAGGTTCAAGCTGATATCGCAAGAAGAATCGCAATTATGGATCGAACTTCACCAGAAATTATTAATGAGGTTGAGCAAATTCTTGAGCGTAAGCTTTCCGCTACAGTGACACATGATTATACCCAAACTGGTGGAATAGAAGCTGTGGTTGAGGTATTAAATGGAGTCGACCGGTCTACGGAAAGAACGATTTTAGATGCGCTTGAGATTCAAGATCCAGAGCTTGCTGAAGAAATCAAAAAGAGAATGTTTGTCTTTGAAGATATTGTTACACTTGATAATCGTGCCATTCAGCGCGTTATCCGTGATGTTGAAAATGAGGATCTCATGCTTTCACTTCGTGTTGCGAGTGAAGAAGTGAAGGAAATTGTCTTTAAAAATATGTCCAAACGGATGGTTGAAACATTCAAAGAGGAAATGGAATATATGGGGCCAGTTCGCTTACGTGACGTTGAGGAAGCCCAATCACGTATTGTAGCGGTTATTAGAAGACTTGAAGAGGTTGGGGAAATAGTCATCGCTCGTGGTGGAGGAGATGATATTATTGTCTAATGTTATTAAGTCGAGTTCTGCTCAGTCAAAGGATATTCCAAAAAGAGTTATCGGGCTTAAAGTTTTACAGACTTCAGAAAATAATCAAGTTGAACCAGAACAGCAAAATCTGCAATTTGTTTCGCAAAAAATGATTGATGAAGCTAAAGAACAGGCTGACAAAATCGTCAAAGATGCAATTACCTATTCTAATTCAGTTAGGCAACAAATATTAGTTGAAAAACGTGAATGGGAAGAAGAAAAACAAGAACTTGTCCAAAAAACATCAGAAGAAGGCTTTCAAGCTGGGAAAGCTGAAGGTAGAGAACAGGGCTATCAAGAATATTCTGATTTACTTTCTGAAGCTCGCCAAATTATTGATAAATCAAAGCATGATTACGATCGATATCTTGATTCTTCGGAAGAAGTCATTTTAAGGCTTGCATTGACGGTAGCAGAAAAAATTATCGGGATTCATTTATCTGAACAACCGACAGACTTTAATTACCTCGTAAAAAAGGCGCTAAAAGAAGTAAAGGAGCATTCTGAAATCACGATTCAAGTAAATCCACGATTTTACCCATTTGTGATTGAACAAAAAGAAGAGTTAGCCGCTGTTCTTAACCGAGAAACCAATCTGTTTGTTTATCCGAATGAAGATCTTGGAGAAGCTGATTGTGTAATTGAATCTTCCTTTGGAAAGATTAATGCGAGTGTAGATACCCAGCTTTCTGAGATTAAAGAAAAATTACTTTCTTTGCTATTGGAGGAATAGGCTGTGAAGGCAATCGAACTTCTTAATGAAATACAGTCAATCGATTCTTATAGACGGTACGGTAAGGTTACAAGAGTCGTAGGCTTAATGATTGAATCGCGCGGACCAGAATGTTCGATTGGAGAATTATGCCATATTTATGTGGGATTTAACCATAAAAGATGTATTCAAGCCGAAGTTGTCGGTTTCCGTGAAGAACATGTCATCCTCATGCCATTTTCAAATGTAAAGGATATTTCACCAGGAAGCATTGTAGAGGCAACTGGCAAACCGCTTGATATAAAAGTTGGAGCTGGATTAGTAGGAAAGGTATTAGACCCCCTTGGCCATCCACTTGATGGAAGCGGACTGCCAAGGGGATTAACTTCCGCATCTACTGAACAAGATCCTCCTAATCCATTATCTCGTCCTCCTATACGTGAACCAATAGAGGTTGGAGTGAAAATGATAGATACCTTGTTAACCGTTGGAAAAGGACAGCGTGTCGGTATCTTTGCAGGAAGTGGCGTTGGTAAAAGTACACTTTTGGGAATGATTGCCCGTAATACGACAGCCGACATTAATGTGATTGCTCTTGTCGGGGAACGTGGACGCGAGGTACGGGAATTTATTGAAAAAGATTTAGGTGAAGAAGGTCTTAAAAGATCAATTTTAGTTGTAGCAACTTCCGATCAGCCAGCATTACTTCGCATCAAAGCAGCAATGACCGCGACAGCAATAGCCGAGTATTTCAGAGACAAGGGTCTTGATGTCATGTTAATGATGGATTCGGTCACTCGTGTTGCAATGGCGAGTCGTGAAATTGGTCTAGCTATCGGTGAGCCACCGACTACAAAAGGATACACACCTAGTGTTTTTACGACACTTCCGAGACTATTGGAGAGAACTGGAACGAATCATTTAGGTTCAATAACTGCCTTTTACACAGTACTTGTAGATGGAGACGACATGAATGAGCCGATTGCGGATACAGTTCGGGGGATACTTGATGGGCATTTCGTACTCGATCGAGGTCTTGCTAATAAAGGACAGTATCCTGCAATTAATGTTTTAAAATCAATCAGTCGTGTCATGAACCAGATTACATCAAGTCAACATAAGACCTATGCTGAAAAACTCAGAGGAATTATGGCAACCTACCTTAATTCCGAGGACTTAATCAATATTGGTGCTTATAAAAGGGGATCCTCTATTGAAGTTGACGAAGCTATAAGGTATTATCCAAAAATTATTTCATTTTTAAAACAGCAGACGGATGAGAAATTTACATTTGAAGAAAGCTTACACTTATTGGCACAATTGGCTGAAAAAGGTGAATAAAACAAATGAGCTACAAGTTCAAGTTTCAAAAAGTTATGTCGATAAAAGAAAATGAGAAGAATCAAGTTCTGGCGGATTATAAAACATCAGTTAAAGAATTTGAAGAAGCGGCAGAAGCTTTATATGAATCATTAAAGAAGAAAGAAACTTTAGAAGAAAATCAAAGACAGCAGCTACAAGGTGGCTTATCCATCCAGAGCATTCGGCATCAGCAGTCTTTCATTACTGGCTTAGAAAAGACGATTATGTATTACCAAAATTTGGTTATACGAGCAAGAACTAAAATGCAGCAGCTGCAAGCATTGTTAACCGAAAAAAATATTGAGGTTAAAAAATATGAGGTAATGAATGAAAAGGATTTTGCTATCTATGAAGGACAAATAAAAATGCAGGAAAGCCAGATGATGGATGAGATTTCAATCCAACAATACATGTCAAAAGGAAGATAGGTGATCAAATGGAGCCCAACGAAAAAGAATATAGCAAAATCCAGTGGTTTCTATTTGTCGTACTTATTCCATCCTTTTTTACCTTAATTGTCATTTTTGTCCTATTGTCTGTAGCTGGATTTAATCCGCTTGGAGCCGTGAAGGACTTTTCATCCAAGGTTCCCGTTATTTCTACTCTTTTTAATGAGGAAAGTAATGATTCACAGATACAAAAAGAAGATGAAATATCGGTTTCAGATCTAGAGGCTGAAATACAAGTAAAGGAATCAAAGATTACGCAACTAGAAAGTGAATTGGAAACAAAAAACGGTGAGATTCAGTCATTAGAGTTTGAAATCGATAATCTATCAGATGAGATAGTAAAACTTCAGGAAGAACGCTTAGCGAAAAGTAAATCGTTAAATGATTTAACCAAAATGTATGAACAAATGTCCCCAAAAAATGCTGCGAAAATTATTCCGAATCTAGAAGATAACGCAGCAAGGGAGATTCTTTCTAGTATTAACACTGAAAAACTAGCTGCTATCTTTGAAAAAATGTCTCCTGAGGATGCAGCGAAGTTTACCGAATTAATTACTCAATAATAGATTTTTGTATCTGAAAGGGGGTGAAATGACGTGAATATGGTAGCAAATCTTGATCTCTCAATGGGTTCAATAAGAAAGGCCGTCGCTACAGGGGCAGTGAGTAATGGATTTTTACAAGGAAATGGTTCATCGCAATTGTCTTTTCGAGAAAGCTTAGATGCATTAGCAAGTAAAAATCAAGAACTAATCGTAAATGCTCAGGAAATGGGTTCACTTCGTGTGGCTCAAGAAAAAGTAGAAGAAGACATTTCAATCGAATCTATTGAGCATTTATTAGCTGACATTGAAACATATACAAAAGAGACCCTCAACTTATCAGATCTTGAAGATGTATTATTAACACTTCCACCTGATTTGGTAGAACAAATAAAAACATTTATTGCTGATATTCAGGTTGGGGATACAAAGATGGAACCTGAGCAGGTAAATGGAATAGTGGAGCTCATGGGATTGCTTTTAGTAACAGCAAGGTATGCAGAGGAACCCTCATTTACAAATAAGCAAGAACTTGCGAGTCTGCTGAAGCAATTGAAATTAAATTTTAACGAAACTATACCGACTAACCAACAGGGCGTTAAGGAACCGACCGATTTAAGATCCAATAAGATTGTTCAGGATATGATACAAAATCTAGAAAACAAGCTAATAGATAAGCCCTTAACTGAATCACAGATCAGGCATCAATACTTACAATCAGTTCATGCAAGATATTTCGCACCACCAAAAGGGATGGAAGCACCACAAACGGTTGTAACCAATAAGTTGGTGCAAAAGACAAACAATACAACCCAGGTTAAAACAACACCGTCAGAGGCCATTCCATTAGGTGATGTGAGTTCAAACCAATTATCTAAGGTGCAACAATATTCGTTGTTTGTTGAACAAAATGGAAAGCAGTTGCCAAACCAGCAACATTTTATTAAGCAATTTCAAAATATCCTTGCGAGAAGTAGTTTTTTGAATAGTGGAGGACAGCAAAAACTATTAATCAATTTATATCCAGAACATCTTGGGTCATTACGAATTGAACTACTTCAAAGTGAAGCAGGAATGATTGCTAGAATTTTGGCTTCATCGACTCAAGCTAAGGAATTAGTTGAATCACAACTAACGAACCTAAAACAAACTTTCTTAGCCCAAAACATTTCAGTGGAAAAAATTGAAGTCTCCACGCAACTTCAGTATCAAACGGAAAGAAGCTTACAAAGAGGAAATGAACAGCAACAAGGACAACAATCAGGGAAACAGCCGGAAGAGAGTGACCAACAAGAAACAACCAATGACGACCAATCTTTTACATCTGTTCTACTTGATGAACTTGTTAATTTTAAAGTATAGGTGGTGACTGAAATGGCGACTAAAATTGATTCAAATCTTTACCTATCAAATTTAAAACCTGAAAGAAAAACGAGTAATGATATTTTAGGAAAAGATGATTTTTTAAAAATATTAATGACTCAGCTTCAAAATCAGGACCCAATGAATCCGATGGAAGACAAAGATTTTATCGCTCAAATGGCGACCTTTACTTCATTAGAGCAAATGACGAATATGAATAGTACTTTAGAGAAATTTGTGAGTGGTCAGCAAGGTGAGCAGCTTTTAAAATATAGCAATATGATTGGTAAAAAAGTAGAATACAGCTTTAAAACTGAAGATGAGGATGGAAGAGAAATCTTAAAAAATGGACAAGGTATTGTCACTTCCGTATCACAAAAATCAGGATATATTGAGCTAGAGTTAAAAGATGGAACGAAGATCTATAGTGATGAAATTTTGAAAGTGAAGGAACCTTCTAACGAAGAAGAATAGGAGGTGAAAACATGGACCATCGAATTTTACAAATACAAAATCATCCTTATATCTTGCAAACTCGAAAAAAAGTTCAGCAAACCGAACCATCTCAAATATCATTTAAAGAAGCATTAGAAAAAGAGACAAGCTTAGTTATTAGTAAGCATGCACAAAAGAGGTTGGATGAGAGGAATATTAGTATTCAGGATTCAAAATGGAAAGAAATCCAAATAAAAATTTCTGAAGCTAAAACGAAGGGAATAAGAGATTCATTGGTTGTTACGAATAATGCGGCGTTAATTGTAAATGTCCCAAATAACACAGTAATTACAGCAATGAATCGAGATGAAGCAAGCTCACAGATTTTTACGAATATTAATGGAACCATTATTTTAGATTAAAAAACTTTTACAGGCTGGACCTTAACAGGAAGCCCATGGTGTGCGGACCGACAGAAGCCACCTACAATCGAAAGGGGAAAATGAAATGTTACGTTCAATGTACTCAGGAATCAGTGGAATGAAAAACTTTCAAACGAAGCTAGATGTAATTGGAAATAATATTGCAAACGTAAATACGTATGGATTTAAGAAAGGTAGAACAATCTTTAATGACATTATGAGTCAAACAATCAACGGTGCAACAGCTCCTGGACAATCACTAGGTGGTGTTAACCCGAAACAGGTTGGACTTGGTTCATCTTTAGCAGCTATTGATACAATCCATAATAGCGGAAGTACTCAAACGACTGCTAGAATTCTAGACTTAGCGATTGCTGGCGATGGATTTTTCCAAGTAGCACCAACAGATACACCTGCAACTGGATTTTCCCAGGATGCAGTATACACAAGAGCTGGAAACTTCTATATGGATCAGGAAGGTTATTTAGTGACAAGTGCTGGTATGTATGTTCAAGGTTTTTCACCAAATACAGTCATTGAGCCAACGGATGTGGATTCAGGGTTATTTGATTTCACTGTATCCCCACCTCTATATAATCCTGCTGGTATTGCTGGTGAACCAGTTATTAATTTTAAACCAATCCAAATCCCAACTGATGCAAAAAGCATGAGTATCGGTAAAGATGGTTCGGTTACTTATGTAGATGCAGGCGGTACATTACAATGGGCCGGTCAGCTTGTATTAGCGAAATTCCCGAATACAGGTGGTTTAGAGAAAGTGGGAGGTAATCTCTTCCAGCAATCAGCGAACTCTGGTATCCCAGTGCTTGATTTTGCTGGCGAATCTGGACTTGGTTCTATCGAATCTGGTGCCCTTGAAATGTCAAACGTTGACCTTTCAGAGGAATTTACGGAAATGATCGTAGCTCAACGTGGATTCCAAGCAAATACTCGTATCATCACAACTTCTGATGAAATTCTACAAGAGCTCGTAAACCTTAAACGTTAAGGGGGGAGGGGTTTTAGTATTTAACTAAAACCTCGATTAATCTTGATTACGTTAACGAAATTAAATAATAAAACATTTACATTAAATGCAATATATATTGAGCAGGTTGAATCATTTCCTGATACAACGATAACCTTAACAAATGGCAAAAAATTTGTTGTGAAGGAAACAGAAGAGGATGTACACGTGAAGGCTCTTGAATTTTATCAAAAAATAAATGTACTTGGCCTTCGTTAAAGCTTGGGGGGATATAGTGCTATGAAAAATAAGCTACTTGTGATAATGGTCATCATTTTAAGTACAATTACTTTAGTCGGTACCACTGCATTCGTCATTTTAACAAAAGTAACTGCAAGTAATAGTGAAAAGGAACCGTCTATTGACCAAGTACTAAAAGCAACAGTCGAAATTCCAGAGATCACAACAAAACTACTCAGTGATGATTATATTCGTATATCATTTAACATTCAGACAGATGGTAAAAAGGGAAAAGAGGAATTAGAAAAACGTCAATTCCAGGTGAGCAATATCATTATAAAAGAGCTTTCCAACATGACATCTGAAGAATTCAAAGGTGAAGAAGGAATCGTCAATCTTGAAACTAGATTAAAGGATCGAATCAATGAATTAATGCAAGATGGAACTGTCGTTAAAGTATATGCGACATCCTTTCTTCCGCAGTAACCGATAGAATTTTAAGTACTTAAAGAGCGGAGGTGGAACCTTGCCTAGTGAAATATTATCCCAAAGTGAAATAGATGCTTTACTTTCAGCAATTTCGACTGGAGAAATGAATCCAGAAGAACTAAAAAAAGAAGAAAGTGAACGTCGTGTAAAAGTATACGATTTTAAGAGAGCCCTTCGTTTCTCGAAGGATCAGATTCGTAGTATCACTCGAATCCATGAAAACTTTGCCCGATTATTAACAACGTTCTTTTCAGCGCAGCTTCGAACTTATGTGCAAATCACTGTAGGGACAGCCGATCAATTGCCATATGAGGAATTTATTCGTTCAATTCCCAATATGACAATTTTGAATGTATTTGAAATGCCTCCTTTAGAAGGGCGTATTATCTTAGAGGTAAACCCTAATATTGCTTATGCCATGCTTGATCGAATGCTTGGTGGTAGAGGAACAGGTATTAATAAAATCGAAAATTTAACTGAAATTGAAACGAAAATAATGAGCAATATGTTTGAGAAGGCCTTTGATCAAGCTAGGGAAGCCTGGGCTAATTTGGTTGAAGTAGACCCAATTTTAACCGAATTTGAGGTGAATCCACAGTTTCTTCAGATGGTCTCACCAAATGAAACTGTGGTAGTCATTTCACTTAATACGCAAATTGGAGAAACAAGTGGGATGATCAATATTTGTATTCCACATGTGTTCCTTGAGCCGATTATTCCGAAATTATCAGCACATTACTGGATGCAATCAACACCTAAAAAAGAACGAAATGTTGAAGAACTTTCATACATTAAAAATAATCTTAACGGTACCAAACTGCCAATCGTTGCGGAATTAGGTGAAGCCAATATCGCCATCCAGGAATTCCTTTTATTAGATGTTGGGGATACGATTCAACTTGACAATATGATCCAACAACCAATCGAGCTAAAGGTTGAGGGTGTACCAAAATTTTATGCCCAGGTTGGTAAGGTTAATAAGAAGCAAGCCGTACAAATCTTAGAGGAGATTAAAGGGGGGGACAGTGTAGATGAATAATGGCAATATGCTATCACAAGATGAAATTGATGCATTATTAAGAGGTACAGCAGACTTAGACAATGAAGAACCGGTAGCAAATGAAAAGAAACCCCTTGTCGAAGATTTTTTATCTTTAATCGAACAGGATGCGCTTGGGGAGATTGGGAACATCTCTTTTGGGAGTTCAGCAACTGCGCTATCCACATTACTCAATCAAAAGGTTGAAATTACGACACCAAATGTTTCACTTGTTCTGAGCTCTGAACTAGCGGATGAGTTTCCACACCCTTATGTGGCAATCTATGTTGACTATACAGCTGGTTTTACAGGAACAAACTTATTGGTTATAAAACAAAGTGATGCAGCTATCATTGCTGATTTGATGCTTGGTGGAAATGGGCAAGTCGTGCCCGAAAGCTTAGGCGAATTACAATTGAGTGCTGTACAGGAGGCAATGAACCAAATGATGGGTTCTGCCGCAACTTCAATGTCAACTGTATTTAGCAAGAAAATTGATATTTCTCCACCAAGTATTGACATTCTTGATATTAAACATGGTGAAGGAGCTGAAAACCTTCCATCTGATGATATGTTAGTGAAAATATCTTTTCGTCTAACAATTGGTGAATTAATTGATTCAACGATCATGCAGTTAGTTCCTGTTGAGTTTGCGAAAGAGCTTGTTGGAGAGCTCCTTTCCCCTCAACCTGAAAATCAAGCTTCGGCTATGGGGATTTCAACTGGGCATGTTGATGTTGAAATGCCAGTTCAGCAATCAAATTATTCTTTGCCTTATGTTGAACAACAGATAGAAACACCATACCAACAGACACAGCAATATTATCAACCTGAAATTAAACAACCAGTGACAAATAGTGGACCACAGCATCTTGGTGGAATTCAGGTGAAGCAGCCTGAAATTCAACCTGCAATATTTTCAGAGTTTGAATCTGTCCATCTACAGGAATCTGAATCTAGAAACCTAAATATGCTATTAGATATTCCGCTCCAAGTTACTGTTGAATTAGGTAGGACAAAACGTACTATTAAAGAGATTCTTGAATTATCAGCGGGCTCAATTATTGAGTTAGACAAGCTTGCAGGTGAGCCTGTAGATGTTTTAGTAAATGGAAAACTCATCGCACAAGGTGAGGTAGTTGTTATTGAAGAAAACTTTGGTGTCAGAATTACCGATATCATAAGCCAAAGTGATCGAATTAAAAAATTGAATTAATGTAGGGGGCAATTCAAATGGCACATAAAATTCTTATTGTAGATGATGCGGCATTTATGAGGATGATGATTAAGGACATCCTAACTAAAAATGGTTATGAGGTAGTTGCTGAGGCAGCAGATGGTGCACAGGCGGTAGATAAGTATAGAGAACATCATCCAGACCTTGTAACAATGGATATTACAATGCCAGAGATGGATGGGATTACAGCATTAAAAGAAATTAAAAAAATCAATCCAAATGCAAAAGTAATTATGTGTTCAGCAATGGGGCAACAGGCGATGGTAATTGATGCAATCCAAGCGGGAGCAAAGGATTTTATTGTAAAGCCATTTCAAGCAGATCGAGTTATTGAAGCAATTAGTAAAACCCTAAGCTAAGAACCCCAAACCTAGGAGAGTGGCAACAAAGTGAAACACATAAAAAAAGTGGTTTTAGCACTGATTTTCTTTCATGCCTTGCTTGTCACTTTCCCTGTACAAGCTGAAGAAGGTCATGTAGATAAAAGTGTAAATGACGTAATTGGGAATCAAAATAAAAAAACCAATGAACAAGAGGAAACGAATCCGATTGAAAATCCGGAACCTGTCAATGAACTAACAGCCGGCGATTTCATAAAAATGATTTTTACAACTTTATTTGTTCTTGCACTTATTTATTTTTTGTTAAAATTTATAAACAAAAGAAATCGCATGTTTAACCAGCATAGGTTCATCGAAAACCTTGGTGGAACCAGTTTAGGAACTAACCGCTCGATTCAAATTGTAAAGATTGGAGAGCGGATCCTAGTCGTGGGAGTAGGAGATTCTATTCAGCTTCTTAAGGAAATCGAAGACACAGATGAAATAAATGAAATACTAGAACAACATAATTCGTCATTAGAATCCATGATTCAACCAAAAGATATCATCAACCGTTTTCTTGAAAAAAGAAAAGAAGCGAAGGATACGGACCAGTCTTTATTTTCTTCAGTGCTGCAGAAACAGTTAACAGATCTAAAACAAGGGAGAAAGAAAATTGTCGAGCAACTTGAAAATAAGGAGTCTAGCAAAGAATGAATGAATTTATGGAATTTTTTAATACTAGTGCCCCTGAAAATGTTTCGACATCAGTTAAATTGCTTCTCCTTCTAACAGTACTTTCAGTAGGACCTGGTATTTTGATTTTAATGACGAGCTTTACAAGAATTATTGTTGTTCTTTCATTTGTTAGGACTTCATTGGGGACGCAGCAAATGCCACCAAATCAGGTTATCGTTGGACTAGCTTTGTTTTTAACTTTTTTTGTGATGGCTCCGACATTTAGTGAAGTGAATGAACAAGCTTTAACTCCGTTATTTAATGAGGAAATTAATTTAGAGGAAGCCTATACTCGTGCAGCTATACCATTTAAGGAATTTATGAGTGTACATACACGGCAAAAGGACTTGGAGTTGTTTTTACATTACTCTGGTGCAGATAGGCCGGAGACTATTCAAGATATTCCTTTAACAGCATTAGTTCCAGCTTTTGCGATTAGTGAACTTAAAACAGCATTTCAAATCGGTTTTATGATTTTCATTCCGTTTCTTGTAATCGATATGGTTGTAGCGAGTATCCTGATGTCAATGGGGATGATGATGCTTCCGCCTGTTATGATTTCCTTGCCATTCAAAATACTCTTATTTGTTCTTGTAGATGGATGGTATTTAATCGTTAAATCCTTATTACAGACCTTTTAACTTTATTTATCAGAAGCCCTCACTTCTGCTAAATAAAGTTAAAGCCTCCGGCGGATGCCACGATTTTTTTAAAGGAAATTTTTCCGAGGAATAAGATCAAAGACTAAATACGCAACGTCCTGTGGCAACGTCTTTATGACCCACTTCCTGTGGGCACAAAAATCGGGCGCAACTACGCCAAGGCGCATTTGACAAAGTAGGTGAACAGTATTGAATCCTGAAGTAGTCATTTCATTGGCAGAAAAAGGTGTATATACGACATTAATGATTTGTGGACCACTTTTATTGGTTGCACTCGTCGTCGGGTTAATTGTGAGTGTGTTCCAGGCAACAACACAAATTCAGGAACAAACCTTGGCTTTTATTCCAAAAATCGTTGCTGTTCTTGTTGGCTTGGTATTCTTTGGACCTTGGATGCTTTCAAAGATGCTCGCATATACACATGATATATTTAGTAATTTGACGAGATTTGTAGGTTGAAAAAATGATAGAGGTTTATACCTATTTCCCTGCTTTTTTGCTTGTATTAGTTAGAGTAACGAGTTTTTTTGTAACCATGCCGTTATTTTCCTATCGAACTCTTCCTGCTTCACATCGGGTCGGACTTGCTTTTTTTATCTCTTGGATTATGTTCCTATCAATGGAAAAGCCGATTCTCCAAATTGATGGCGATTATATTATGCTGATTATTAAAGAGGTCATGGTAGGTCTTTTGATTGGTTTGGTTGCCTATATGATTTTTGCAGCAATCCAAATTGCTGGAGGGTTTATTGATTTTCAAATGGGGTTTGCCATTGCGAATGTTATCGATCCCCAAACTGGAGCACAAAGTCCGTTAATGGGTCAATATTTATATACATTTGCACTTCTTTTTTTACTAGCAATCAATGGCCATCATCTATTATTGGACGGAATATTTTATAGCTATGAATTCATTCCAATGGAACAAGCTAGCTTTCATTTTGGTGATGAAAATGTTGTGGAATTTGTCTTAAATGCTTTTAGTACAATGTTCATTATTGCATTCCAAATGTCAATGCCAGTCGTTGGCGCTTTGTTTTTAGTGGATGTTGCCTTAGGGATTGTCGCAAGATCAGTTCCGCAGTTAAATGTCTTTGTAGTAGGACTTCCATTGAAAATTGGGGTTAGTTTTGTTGTCATGATAATTGCAATGTCGATGATTTTTATGCTTGTCGGTAAACTGGTGGAAAATATGTTATATACGATGAGAGGACTAATGGAACTTTTAGGAGGAAGCTAGATGTATTTTGTTCGTCTTAACCTACAATTTTTTGCGGGTGAAAAAACAGAAAAAGCCACTCCTAAAAAGCGTCAAGAATCAAGGAATAAAGGCCAGGTTGCAAAAAGTACAGATGTAAATACGGCTATCTTATTGCTAGCTATCTTCCTTACTCTCCTTGTTTTCGGAGGCTTTATTTTTGATCGGATACTAACGTTTTTAAAACATTCATTTAGTCATTATTTAACGATTACACCGACTGAACAAAGTGTTCAGGAAATTTTTATCGAACTATCTTTAGAAGCTGCAATTATTTTAGCCCCAATAATGCTAGTAGCCCTTATCGCTGGGATTGCAGCAAACCTCATGCAGGTTGGGTTTTTATTTTCAACAGAAGCTATTCAAATGAAACTAAATAAGCTTGATCCGATTCAAGGCTTCAAGCGAATTTATTCAATTCGTGCACTTGTGGAGATGATTAAATCTATCTTAAAAATTGTCATAGTAGGTGGCGTGACATTTGCTATTCTTTGGTTTCGTTTGGAAGATATCTTGTCCCTTTCACTGAAAACTGCCGGAGCTGCATTAATCGTTATAGCAAAACTTACGGTTCAGATGGGCTTGTTTGCTGCTGGGGCTCTTTTATTCTTATCTTTTTTAGATTATCTATATCAACGCTTTGATTATGAAAAAAACATTAGAATGTCAAAGCAAGATATTAAAGACGAATTTAAGAAGACAGAAGGGGACCCACTGATCAAGTCGAAAATCAAGCAGAAACAACGTGAGATGGCAATGAGCCGAATGATGCAAGAAGTGCCAAAGGCAGATGTTATCATTACAAATCCAACTCACTATGCAGTTGCTCTGAAATATGATGAGACAAAAATGGATGCGCCTTTTGTTGCCGCAAAGGGTGTGGATTTTGTTGCTTTAAAGATTAAGGAAATTGCTAAAGAACATGAAATTACAACCATTGAAAACCGGCCACTTGCTAGAGCCCTTTATGCAGGGACAGATATTGGGGATGCCGTACCTGAAGAATATTTTAAAGCGGTAGCTGAAATACTTGCCTATGTTTACCGTTTAAAAGAGAAGGTTTAAAGATTTTGAACCATCCATCATCAATCGAGCTTTATTGACTTAAAGGAGAGAAAACAATGCGAGCAAGAGATTTATCCGTTTTATTAAGTGTTATCTTAATAGTTGCCATGCTTATTATTCCATTTCCAGCATGGTTGCTAAGTGTTTTAATTATGATCAATATTTCTCTTGCGCTCTTGGTTCTCTTAACTTCAATGAATATGCAAGAACCTCTTCAATTTTCAATCTTTCCATCCTTACTACTTCTTCTAACCCTGTTTAGATTAGGGTTGAACGTTTCAACAACAAGATCGATTCTTGCAACCGGGGATGCCGGTGGAGTTGTCCACACCTTTGGTACTTTCGTTGTTGGTGGGAATATTGTCGTTGGATTCGTTGTCTTTTTAATCCTCGTTGTTATTCAATTTATCGTTATTACGAAAGGTTCTGAACGTGTGTCAGAGGTTGCTGCACGGTTTACATTAGATGCAATGCCTGGTAAGCAAATGAGTATCGATGCTGATTTAAATGCGGGGATGATTTCTGAAACCGAGGCACGTGAACGCCGTGAGAAAGTTAGCAGGGAAGCTGATTTTTATGGATCTATGGACGGAGCGAGTAAGTTCGTAAAAGGGGATGCGATTGCAGGTATCATCATTGTTTTGATTAACTTAATATTTGGTTTTATCATTGGGATGACACAACATGGGTTAGGCTTCCAGGAAGCTCTTTCAAAATTTACACTCTTAACCATCGGGGATGGACTTGTAAGTCAGATTCCTGCATTATTAATTTCTACTGCAACAGGGATTGTTGTAACTCGTGCTGCATCTGAGGGGAATTTAGGATCAGATATTACAAAGCAGTTATTTGCTTATCCAAAAATGTTATATGTAACAGCAGGTACAATCTTTCTGTTAGGATTGTTTACTCCGATTCATGATTTTTTAACCATATCAATCGCAAGCTTTTTAGCGATTGGTGCTTTTATGATTTCCAAAAATAAGGATCAGGAGATTCAATTAGAGCCAGATACGGAAGAAGAAGTACAAGTTGAGGATTTAAAAAGTCCCGAAAGTGTTGTTAATTTGTTAAATGTTGATCCAATTGAATTTGAGTTTGGCTATGGACTGATTCCTTTAGCCGACACAAATCAAGGTGGTGATATTTTAGACCGAATCGTCATGATCCGCAGACAATTGGCGATTGAGTTAGGTTTAGTCATACCTGTCGTTAGAATAAGGGATAATATTCAATTACAACCAAATGAGTATCGCTTAAAAATAAAGGGGAGTGAAATGGCAAGAGGTGAATTATTGCTTGACCATTTCTTAGCGATGAGTCCAGGTTATGAAGATGATTCCGTTGAGGGTATTGATACAGTCGAGCCATCATTTGGTTTACCAGCAAAGTGGATTTCTGAAGATATGAAGGACCAGGCGGAAATGCAAGGATATACAGTGGTTGACCCGCCATCTGTTGTATCTACACATATTACGGAGGTCATTAGAAAAAATGCTCATGAATTACTCGGACGACAAGAAACAAAGCAATTAATTGATCATTTAAAGGAGTCATACCCAATTTTAGTGGATGAAGTGACACCAAACCCATTGTCAGTTGGGGAAATTCAAAAGGTATTGGCAAAATTATTAAAGGAAAGTGTTTCAATCCGAAATCTACCGATTATTTTTGAAACCTTAGCTGATTTTGGTCGAATGACAACTGATACTGATTTATTAACAGAATATGTAAGACAATCCCTTGCTAGACAAATTACAAACCAACATATTGTCCAGGGAGAAACAATGAAGGTTGTGACTCTTTCCGGTCGAGTTGAAAAACACGTCGCTGATGGTGTTCAGCAAACCGAACATGGAAACTATTTATCCATCGACCCAAGTGTGTCACAGTCCATCATTGAATCCATTGCAAAGCAAATCGAAACTGTCAGTATGGGGGAGCAGTCTCCGATTTTATTATGCTCGCCTGCTGTCAGAATGTATGTAAGGCAATTAATTGAACGATATTTTCCACAGGTTCCTGTCCTTTCCTATAATGAGCTTGAGGCAAATGTGGAAGTTCAAAGTGTTGGGGTGGTGAATATAGATTGAAGGTAAAAAAATACATTGCTCATTCTATGCCGGAAGCCATGAAAATGATTCGTGCAGAATTAGGTAGTGAAGCGGTCATTTTAAATTCAAAGATCGTTCAAACACCAGGTTTTTTTGGTCTTTTTCGAAAAAAAAATTTTGAAGTAATTGCAGCTGTTGATCCAGAGGCTCCAAGAAGGCAAATGGTGCAGCCTAAAGAAAAAGAACGCAAAGTGCCGGTAATCAATAAACAAATCGAACCCCAAAAACATGTGGTTCGTGAACCAATTAATCAATACGAAGCAAGGGAATCACCCGGCGCTCCAGAGCTTCTAAAGGAAATTCAAGAACTAAAAACAGCCATGAAAGAATTATCCTCTGATATTAGCCTATATACTGGACCTCTTCAGGAAATGAATCAATTGATGCTGCATCAAGAAGTTGATTCAACGATTCGGAAAGAAATCATGTCCAATCTATTGGAAAAATGGTATTTGGCATCCGAAAAAGCTTCATTTGAAGACGTCCAAAATTGGGCCAAGGATTGTATGAGTAAAAAAATTTCTAAGGTTGATTACGGTGGCTTATCCTATCAAAAAAAATATATTAATGTAGTCGGGCCTACTGGCGTTGGAAAAACAACAACCATTGCTAAAATTGCGGCAGACTGTATGTTAAGGGACAAAAAAAGAATTGCCTTTATTACAACCGATACGTTTCGGATTGCGGCCATTGAACAATTGAAAACCTATGCGAAAATTCTAAGTGCACCTGTTGAGGTTTGTTATTCCTTTGAGGATTTTAAAAAAGCAAAGGAAGCCTATAAAGACTATGATCTTGTTTTTATTGATACAGCAGGCAGAAACTTCCGGAATGAAAAATATATCGATGATTTAAATAATCTTATTCATTTTTCAAATGATATGGAGACGTTTTTGGTACTCTCTTTGACCTCAAAAATGAATGATATGAAAGTGATTTACGAACAATTTTCCAAAATTTCGATTTCAAAATTTATTTTTACAAAAGTGGATGAAACGGCAAACTATGGAGCAATGGTGAATTTAATTGTTGATTCTGGTATTGGTGTTGCTTATTTAACGAATGGACAAAATGTGCCAGATGACATTGTCAATGCATCACCTTCCTTGATCGCTAATACTATCCTTGGAGTCGATGAATCATGATAGACCAAGCTTCAGCTCTTCGAAAAAAACTAGCATCGATGAATAACGAACAAGACCAACCGAAGTCAATAGCTGTAATAAGTGGAAAAGGTGGAGTTGGAAAATCGAACCTTTCTCTGAACTTTTCCATTGCCATATCACAACTCGGCAAAAAGGTATTGTTGTTTGATATGGATATCGGAATGGGTAATATTGATATTTTGATGGGGATTACCGCTCACCATACGATTGTTGATTTATTTGAAAATAACCTTTCCATCAACGATTTGCTTATTAAGGGACCACAAGGTATTGATTATATTGCAGGTGGGAATGGGCTACCGAATCTTTTTAAGCTTGATGAAAAGAAATCAGAATATTTAATTGACCAATTGCAATTAGTACTTAATGATTATGACTACGTTATTTTTGATATGGGTGCAGGAATGACCGAGGAAAATGTTAAATTCCTTATGGCCATGGATGAAATCTTTGTAATAACAACACCAGAGCCAACCTCAATAACAGATGCTTATTCAGCAATGAAATATATCTGTTTGTTTGACCAATCTATTCCATTATATTTAATTGTTAATCGCGCTGAGAATGAGACGGAAGGCATGCAAACTCTTAAAAGATTGAAGCAAGCGGTGTTGCAGTTTTTAATGAAGGAAGTCGGGGTATTAGGAGTTTTACTTGATGATAAAACCGTTCAAAAGGCAGTGAGTCACCAAGAGCCATTTTTGATATATGCGCCAAAAGCTGTTATCAGCAAAAACTTACTTGATATTTGCAAAAATTATCTTGGAAAACATAAGGAACAAAATCACGATAAGAATCAAAAACCATCCTTTATATCAAAGTTACAACGTTTTTTCGTACGTGGTAGATAGGAGCTTTAAAATGACAAAAATAAATGTTCTTATTGTAGACGATTCAGCATTTATGCGGAAACTCATTTCAAATTTCCTTCAGGAAGACTCAAGGATTCATGTTGTTGGTACTGCAAGAAATGGAATCGATGCACTGATTAAAATTAAAAAGCACAATCCGGATGTCGTAACTTTAGATATTGAAATGCCTGAAATGAATGGTATTGAGGCATTACAGAAAATTATGAGTGAGTGCCCACGTCCAGTTGTGATGCTTTCAAGCACAACAAAAGAAGGTGCAGACAACACATTACTTGCAATGCAATACGGCGCTGTTGATTTTATTCAAAAACCATCTGGTCCAATATCCATTGACCTTCATCTTATTAAAAATGAAATCATAACAAAAGTACTGCATGCCGGAAGAGTAAATGTTGCTCTGCTTAAAAAGCCATTGAAAATACAAGAAACTATTACAGGTAGAATAGTAGATTATAGTAAAATAGAACTAGAACCAAATAGAAGCATTAAAAAAATGGTTTGTATCGGTACCTCTACAGGGGGACCAAGAGCATTACAGCAAGTTCTCCCTGAATTTCCAAGAAATTATCCATTGCCAATTGTTATTGTTCAGCATATGCCAGCAGGCTTTACGAAATCGTTAGCTAATAGGCTTAATAGTTTATGTGAGATCACTGTTAAAGAAGCTGAGAATGGGGAATTTTTAAAACCTGGAATAGCTTATATCGCTCCTGGCGGCCGTCATATGAAGATAAAAAAGATTGGCACTTCATTCGCTGTGAATATTGATGAAAGTGAAATTATAAACGGACATAGACCATCGGTTGATGTCTTATTTGAATCACTTAGTGAAATCAAAGGAGTTCAAAAAATATCTGTTATTATGACCGGAATGGGTACAGATGGATCATATGGATTGAAGAAACTTAAAGAGTCTGGACAAGTAGTATCGATTGCGGAATCACAAGAGACCTCCATTGTATTCGGTATGCCAAAGTCTGCAATCGAAACACATTTAGTTGATAGAGTTGAAAATTTAGAGGATATTGCAAGTACGATACTTAGCCTTACATAAGTAAAGGGGTGTTATTTGATGGAAATGGATCAATATTTAGAAGTGTTTATCGAAGAAAGCAAAGAACATCTTCAGGCATGTAATGAACATTTATTAGAATTAGAAAAAGAACCCGAGAATATTTCAATCGTCAATGAAATTTTCCGCTCTGCTCATACATTAAAGGGAATGTCCGCAACAATGGGATATGATGATTTAGCAAGCCTCACACATCAAATGGAAAATGTACTTGATGGCATTCGAAATATGAAAATTAACGTAACACCATCACTTTTAGATATAGTTTTAAAGGCTGTTGATTATCTTGAAGAAATGATTTTTTCTATTGCAGACGGAGGCGACGGTAAAAAAGATGTATCAGATGTCGTGTCTTTATTGAAGAAAATTGAAAGTGGAGAAGTAATTAAAGAAGAAGAAGACATTCCTGTATCAGTAAATTTAAAAACAGAAAATGTAGCTATAAGAACTAATTATGATGATTTTGAATTAACAGTCATCCAACAATCAAAAGAACAAGGCTTTAATTGTTATGAAATCACCATTCTTCTTAGAGAGGATTGTTTATTAAAGGCCGCCCGTGTATTTATGGTATTTGAGGTCCTCGAACAGGTTGGTGAAATCATTAAATCAGTTCCTTCAGTGGATCAATTAGAGGAAGAGCAGTTTCAGAATGAGTTTACTGTGACACTTGTATCAACCGAAATAGCTGAAAATATTGAAAAACGAATTATGAAAGTATCTGAAATAGATAGAGTAACAGTCCTAGATGTCCAAATTGATTCATCGAATCCTGGAGTACAAGAACAAATTCAAGCAGAGAAGGAAGTTGCCCCTACTCTCGCTGCCCAAGATGAGCAATCAAAATCAGAAAAAGAAGATAATCATCCTGCTAAATCAAATAGTAAGCACGGTGGTAATCATAAGACGATTAGGGTAAATATTGAACGACTTGATATTCTTATGAATTTATTTGAAGAATTAGTTATTGATAGAGGGCGTTTAGAGCAAATTTCTCGTGATCTAAATCATTCTGAACTTAATGAAACGGTAGAAAGAATGTCGAGGATTTCAGGAGATTTACAAAACATAATCCTAACAATGAGAATGGTTCCTGTTGAAACAGTATTTAATCGTTTCCCACGAATGGTACGCCAATTAGCAAAGGATTTGCATAAGAAAATTAACCTTCAAATTATTGGTTCGGAAACGGAATTAGATCGTACAGTCATCGATGAAATAGGCGATCCACTTGTACATCTTTTACGAAATGCTCTAGATCATGGGGTTGAAACACCTGAAGTCAGAGTCCAAAGCGGAAAACAAGAAGAAGGTACGGTTATTCTACGTGCATATCACAGTGGAAATCATGTTTTTATCGAAATTGAAGATGATGGTGCGGGTATTAGTCGCGACAAGATCATTCAAAAGGCTATAAACAAAGGGCTTGTTACAGCCAATTCTGCAGAGACGTTAACGGATAGTCAAGTATTTGATTTTATTTTATCTTCAGGTTTTTCAACAGCTGAAAAAATTTCGGATGTTTCTGGACGTGGTGTCGGGCTAGATGTCGTAAAAAATACAATTGAATCACTTGGTGGTTCGATTACGATTCGTTCTGCGATTGGAAAAGGGTCCGTTTTTTCGATCCAACTACCATTAACATTATCAATCATATCTGTCATGCTAGTTGAAGTTCAAAATGAAAAATATGCAATACCACTTTCTTCAATTATCGAAACGGCGATTATCAAAAAGGATAAGATCCTTCATGCTCATAATCATGAAGTAATCGATTTTAGAGGTAAGGTTGTACCGTTAGTAAACCTAAAGGATATTTTTCAAGTTCCAGTCTCCACGGATGAGGATGATTACCTTTCTGTTGTCATTGTGAAAAAAGGTGATAAATCTGCAGGCCTAATTGTTGATTCTTTCATAGGACAACAAGAAATTGTGTTGAAATCGCTAGGAAACTATTTAACAAATGTGTTTGCGATTTCTGGAGCAACCATACTAGGCGATGGTCAGGTGGCATTAATTGTCGATTGTAATTCGTTAATAAAATAAAATTTCGTTGGTTAAAGGGGGAGTAAAAATGTCTGAACAAGCAGCAGTGTTAAAGGTAATTGTATTTTCACTCCATGATGAGGAATACGGAATCCCGGTTTCTCAGGTGCGTTCTATTGAAAAAGTGCAGCATATAACCCGCGTTCCTAGAACAGCACCATTTGTAAAAGGTGTCATTAATTTAAGGGGGGTTGTAACTCCTATTATTGATTTAAGAACACGCTTTGGAATGGTTGAATCAGAATATTCTGATAGTACAAGGGTTATTATTGTTGCGACAGATGAGGTTGAGGTTGGCTTAATTGTGGATACGGCAAATGACGTAATGGATATTCCAGTTGACACGATTGAGCCCCCACCAGAGATTGTCGGTAGTGTTGAAGTGGAATACTTAGAAGGAGTAGCAAAGCTTGAAAAAAGACTGCTTATCTTATTAAATCTAGAAAAGGTCCTTAATCCAAGATTAGCAAAGGAAAAAATAGAAGGGTAATGGCTATGACATTTTTCGGGCGTATTAATTCTACTCATTTAGATATTTTAAAAGAGATTGGAAATATTGGTGCTGGACATTCTGCTACTGCTTTATCGAAGCTTTTATCTAGAAAAATTGATATGCAAGTACCGAATGTGAGAATCGTGTCCTTTGATGAAATGATGGAGTTTGCTGGAGGCGCCGAAAATATAGTTGCAGGTATTTTCCTACGAATCGAAGGGGATCTGTCCGGAAATATGTTTTTCATTTTGCAAATTCCACAAGCAACAAAATTAATTCAGGATTTAATTGGTGATAAAAGCTTCTCTTTTGAGAGTGAAATCCAAAACGAAATGGGGATATCAGCTTTTCAAGAGGTTGGCAATATTTTGTCAGGCTCCTATCTAACCTCTTTATCAGATTTTACCGGGATGAATTTGTATCCATCCGTCCCTGGCTTTTCAATGGATATGGTGGGTGCAATTATCGGGTATGGCTTACTGGAACTTTCTCAGGTAAGTGATTTTGCAATTGTCATTGAAACAGAAATTAATGAAAATGAAAATCCTAATAACAACAATATAAATGGGCATTTTTTGCTGTTGCCGGATCCTGATTCATTCGAAAAAATCTTCACTGCATTGGGAGTTCAAATGCATGATTGACTCTTCTCAAGTCATTAAGGTTGGGATAGCTGACATGAATGTCGTTGTTGCACCTGACATAATCCGAACATCTGGATTAGGTTCATGTGTAGGAGTTATCATATATGACCCAGCAAAAAAGGTAGCAGGACTAGCCCATATCATGCTGCCAAGTTCGGCATCGACGAAGGCTGGAAACATGAATATAGCCAAATATGCCGATACTGCAATAGAGGAACTCATTCAAAAAATTATTGGTATCGGTGGTCGAGCAAAGAGTTTAAAAGCAAAAATTGCAGGTGGTGCCCAAATGTTTCAATTTCAATCGGGCAGTGATATTATGAGAATTGGTCCGCGCAATGTCGAGGCGGTAGAGGCAGAACTAAAGCGTTTTAACATCACACTTGTTGCATCAGATGTTGGTGGGAGCAATGGTCGAACAATCGAATTTGACCCCGTGACAAACATTCTAAAAATCCGCACAGTCAGCAAAGGGATCAAGGAAATTTAAGCAGGTTATAATAAATGTTCTAAAATAAACGTAAAGGAGGAGTAGAATGTCCAGATTATCATCGACAGATCATGGCGAATATTGGCAGAAATGGACAGACTCAAGAGACACAGATGCAGGGGATGCCCTTGTTCGAAAATACATGCCACTCGTTTCATACCATGTGCAGCGAATCTCGGTCACGTTGCCAAAAAGTGTGAACAAAGATGATTTAAAAAGTCTTGGGATGATTGGGTTATATGATGCTCTGGAAAAATTCGATCCTTCCCGTGATTTAAAATTTGATACATATGCTTCCTTTCGAATTCGAGGGGCGATATTAGACGGCCTTAGAAAGGAAGACTGGTTACCTCGAAGCTCAAGAGAAAAATCAAAGAAAGTAGAAGCTGCTATCGAAAAGCTAGAACAAGAGCTAATGCGTAACGTAACGATTTCCGAAATCGCTACTGAAGTCGAAATGAGTGAAGAGGATGTTTATCAAACAATGAATGAAGGATTTTTTGCAAATGTTCTTTCCATCGACGATCATCAGCATGATGATGAGGGTAGTGAAAAATCCGTTTTCTCGATAAAGGATCATAAGACTTTAACACCAGAAGAACATATAGTTAAAAAAGAAGTTCTCAATCAATTAATCAATGTCATCCAACAGTTAAATGAAAAAGAGCAACTGATAATCAGTTTATTTTATAAAGAAGAGCTTACATTGACTGAAATAGGACAGGTTATGGGATTATCGACATCCAGAATATCTCAAATTCACTCAAAGGCCCTTTTTAAGCTAAAGGATATTTTACAAAAACACATCCATTAAAAGGCGGGAGGACTGTGGCAGAAATCGAACTTTTAGTATCGAAAGATAAAATGACAGTACATGTCAAAGTCATTAAAGATTCTACACATCTTCAAATTGAAGAGGAAGACGTCTATGATTTGCTGTCTAAACATGGTATTTCGTTTGGAATAAAGCGAGATGTCATTTCTAGTATGATTTTGAATTTGGATGACATGGTTTTTCCCTTATTAATTGCAAGTGGTGAGGCTCCTAAAAAAGGTGAAGACGGCTTTATCAAGCTAGAAACCGTCGAAAAAAAACAGGATTTTCAATCTAATGAGGTATTAAATTTTCGAAATGTAAGGCAAATACCTACAGTAAAAGCTGGACAGCTTGTTGCAACCATATACCCAAGCAGGCCAGGAACACCCGGAAGAAATGTATTAGGACATCCAATTGTAGCTATGAATGGAAAATCATTTCCGCATGTGGTTGGTAAAAACATTGTTGACACAAATGGGAAGCTTTTTGCCACAGTGGACGGACAAATCAGCCTATTAGGAAAAAAGATAAACATTCTGCCCGTCTTTGAAGTAAATGGGGATTTAAACCTAAAAACCGGTAATATTGACTTCATTGGAAATGTCACAATTAGGGGAAATGTACCAAGCGACTATGTCGTAAAAGCAGGTGGAGACATTTCAATCTATGGTATTGTCGAAGGTGCACAAATAGAGGCTGGAGGGTCCATATATATATCAGGTGGGATTGTTGGGTTTGCGAAAGCATCAATTCGTGCGGAAGGCGATATCATTGCGTCATATTTTAATCAATGCCAGTTACATGCTGGAAAAAATATCGAAGCGACAGGTTCAATTCTACACAGCGTTTGTTTTGCAAATGGAAATGTTCATTCATTGACTGGGAACATTATTGGAGGGCTCATTTCAGCTGGGAATCATGTAAAAGCTAAGGACATCGGTAATGCATCACATACAAAAACAGAGATACAAATTGGAACAATCGAGAGATATAGTCAAGAAGAAAATCGAATTCGTATGGAAATAGATGCAACAAAAGCCCAACTTCAAAAAGTTTTACTCATACTCCAGAAATTAGCAGAAAAATACAAAAGGACATCAACTCTTTCAGAGGATGAAATTTTACTTCTAAAAAGAGACAAACTCACACAATCGGAACTAACGAAAAAACTAGAGTTATTAGAATCAGAATTAATAGAACTTTCGTTAAAACAGAAGGAAGCAACCCTAAATAGTTTAATTGCTACCGGGACACTTTATCCAAATGTCTATGTCCAATTTGGAAAATATAAAAGAATCATAAACCAACTCTTTCACCATGTAAAAGCGCAACTAGTCAATAAAGAGATTTCAATAGACATCGATTCTGAAAAATAAAAATCGGAAGAAGTGAATAAAATTGAGTCTAAAATTAGTTGAATTACAAGTTGCGATTCCAAGAACTCAAGATGCAGGTAAGATTCATGAACAACTGATGATGCGTGGACAGCATATGCAAGACCAAATTTCCACAGATAATGAGAAGTTGGAGAAAAGAAACCGAACCAAAGTTAACGAAAACAACAAATCTGAAAACGCACAAATACATAAGGATGCATCATCAAACCCTTTTTCAGAACCACCTTCACATAAAACAGAACAATCTGAACAAGAAGAGAAAGAGCAACATCCCTACAAGGGTAATTTTATTGATATCGTGGGATAGAGGGAACCTGAATGACAACCATATTATTAATACTTTGCTTTGCGTTGCTTGCAGTCGCCTTTTTTTTCATTATTCTTTTATATTTAAAGATTAATCAGCTTAAAGATGTAGAAAAAAAACAAGAACGCTTACTCAAGGAATTTGAAAATGTAATCACTTCATATGTGATGGAAATTAAAGAAGAAAATGAAGTGTTTTTAAATAGAATCAAAGATGTGAAACTTGCACCGGAAGAAAAAATAAATAAGAAATCGATCCATATAAATGAGTTGGAATTGACCTCAGATGAACTTAATGACCTTCTACCTCCTTATCCGGATAAGGAGGAATCGAGACATATTTATATGGTGGAAAATGAGATTGAGCATGACACACATGTAAAAGATGAAAATAATGAAGACACCATTCTTAAAGACATCGAACACCTTATAAAGCTAGGTCTCTCTTATGAGGAAATTGCAAAAAAATTAAATAAGGGGAAAACAGAAATAGAACTTTTACACAAATTTCGTCAAAACATCTAATTTTTCTTGACCCGCGGATTTTGATTGTGGTATATTAATTTTTGGTGTTATTACACACGTTCATAGATTTAAGCATTGGTGCTGTTCTTACAGTTTTGCTTAAAGATGATATGAACGGAGGACAAAAAACCATTAGGAGGATTTATCCATGTCAGTAATTTCTATGAAGCAATTGCTTGAAGCTGGAGTTCACTTCGGTCACCAAACTCGCCGTTGGAACCCAAAAATGAAGCGTTACATCTTTACAGAGCGTAACGGAATCTATATCATTGACCTTCAAAAAACAGTTAAGAAGGTTGAAGAAGCTTATAATTTCGTAAAGGAATTAGCAGGCAACGGTGGAACAATGCTTTTTGTTGGTACAAAAAAGCAAGCTCAAGATTCTGTTAAAGAAGAAGCTGAGCGTTCTGGAATGTACTTTGTTAACCAACGTTGGTTAGGTGGTACTTTAACAAACTTTGAAACAATTCAAAAGCGTATCAAGCGTCTTAAAGACATTGAGAAAATGCAAGAAGACGGTACTTTTGATGTTTTACCTAAGAAAGAAGTTGTTCAGCTTAATAAAGAGTTAGAGCGTCTTGAAAAATTCTTAGGCGGAATTAAAGATATGAAGCAATTACCAGATGCATTATTCATCATCGACCCTCGTAAAGAGCGCATTGCTGTTGCAGAAGCTCATAAATTAAACATACCGATCGTAGGTATCGTGGATACTAACTGTGATCCAGATGAAATCGATTATGTAATCCCTGCAAACGATGATGCAATTCGCGCGGTTAAGCTTTTAACAGGAAAAATGGCAGACGCTATCCTAGAAGCTAAACAAGGTGAAGAAACATCTGCTTAATGAGCGAAAGGTGATAAGAGGGTTATGCCTTTTATCACCTTTTTTAAGAATTATATAAATTAGTAAATTAAGTCATAATAGAAACAGAATGCCTAAAAATTTGTTTCGTACAATTCGAAAAAGTACATAGTGGTAAATAAGGAGGAAAACATAATGGCAGTTACTGCACAAATGGTAAAAGAGCTTCGTGAAAAAACTGGAGCGGGTATGATGGACTGTAAGAAGGCTCTTACAGAAACTGATGGTGATATGGAAAAAGCAATTGACTACCTTCGTGAAAAAGGTATTGCAAAAGCTGCGAAAAAAGGTGACCGTATCGCTGCTGAAGGTTTAACTTCGATTGAAATTTCAGGAAATGAAGCAGTTATCATAGAAGTAAACTCTGAAACAGACTTCGTTGCTAAGAATGAAGGGTTCCAAACTCTAGTAAAAGAATTAGGTGCTCATCTTTTAGCGAAAAAGCCTGCTAACGTTGAAGAAGCTTTAGAACAAAAGATGGACAACGGTTCAAATGTTTCTGAGTATATTAATGCTGCTATCGCAAAAATCGGAGAAAAGCTTTCACTTCGTCGTTTTGAAGTTGCTACAAAAGAAGATGGTGACGCATTTGGTGCGTACCTTCACATGGGTGGACGTATTGGAGTTCTGACTGTTCTAGGTGGTACAACAGACGCTGCTGTTGCAAAGGATGTAGCAATGCACATTGCTGCAGTGAATCCTAAATATGTAACACGTGATCAAGTTTCTGCAGAAGAAGTTGAGCGTGAGCGTGAAGTGTTAACACAGCAAGCATTAAATGAAGGTAAACCTGAAAATATCGTAGCGAAAATGGTTGAAGGACGTCTTGGTAAGTTCTTCGAAGATGTTTGTCTTCTTGACCAAAGCTTCGTTAAAGACCCGGATCAAAAGGTTCGCAAGTTTGTTGAATCTAAGGGTGCTACAGTGAAGAGTTTCGTTCGTTACGAAGTTGGTGAAGGTATTGAGAAGCGTCAAGAAAATTTCGCTGAAGAAGTAATGAGCCAAGTGAAGAAGTAAAAAGAAAAAAGGGAACACATTATGTGTTCCCTATTTTTTGAAGTGTATAGTATCGCACCATTTAGTAGGTGCTTGTACTTTTTGAGATGGAGGTTTTTTATTCGATGAGTAGTGCCAAATATAAACGTATCGTGTTAAAATTAAGTGGAGAAGCATTAGCAGGTGAGCAGGGTTTTGGCATAAATCCATCTGTAATCCAATCTGTAGCAAAACAAGTAAAGGAAGTTGCTGAACTAGGAGTGGAAGTTGCTGTTGTTGTCGGTGGCGGAAACATTTGGAGAGGTAAAATTGGGAGTGAAATGGGGATGGACCGTGCAAATGCTGACTATATGGGTATGCTTGCAACGGTAATGAATTCCTTAGCTTTACAAGATAGTTTAGAAAATATAGGGATACAAACTCGTGTCCAAACATCTATAGAAATGCGTCAAGTCGCAGAACCATACATAAGAAGAAAAGCGATTCGTCATCTAGAAAAGAAGCGAGTTGTTATTTTTGCAGCAGGTACAGGAAATCCTTATTTCTCTACAGACACTACTGCCGCACTACGTGCTGCTGAAATTGAAGCAGAGGTTATTTTAATGGCTAAAAATAATGTGGATGGAGTCTATAGTGCAGACCCAACAATTGATAAAACAGCTGTGAAATATGAGTCATTATCATATCTCGATGTTATTAAAGAAGGTTTAGCTGTAATGGATTCTACTGCTTCTTCACTTTGCATGGACAATGATATTCCGTTAATCGTGTTTTCAATAATGGATGAAGGAAATATTAAACGTGCCGTATTAGGAGAAAATATCGGAACAATTGTAAGGGGGAAATAACATTATGGCAAATAGCACATTAAACCAAGTGAAAGATAAAATGTCTAAAGCAATCCAAGCTTTGTCTCGTGAACTAGCAACTGTTAGAGCTGGTAGAGCGAACCCAGCAATTCTTGATAAGGTTTCCGTTGATTACTATGGTGCACCAACGCCTTTAAATCAACTTGCATCTATCAATGTGCCTGAAGCAAGAATGCTTGTTATTCAACCATATGACAAGTCTGTTTTAGGGGATATGGAAAAGGCAATTCAGAAGGCTGACTTAGGCTTAAATCCGACAAATGACGGGTCTATTATTCGTATTTCAATCCCACCACTAACAGAGGAAAGACGACGTGAGTTAGTTAAGCTTGTTAAGAAATATGCGGAAGAGTCTAAAGTTGCAGTTCGTAATGTTCGTCGTGACGGCAATGATGATTTGAAAAAGCTTGAGAAAAACGGTGAAATTACTGAAGACGAATTACGCAGCCTAACTGATGATATTCAAAAAATCACGGACGATTCTATTAATAAAATTGATTCAGTTGCAAAAGAAAAAGAAAAAGAAATAATGGAAGTCTAATCCATTTCCGTGTACAATATATTGTAAAAAGACCCTCTAACGTTTACAGGGGGTTTTTTTGTTAATACTGACTACTAATTAATTACCTTGAGCAATACAAAAATGGTAAAATGAAACTGGTCTAGGTGCATAAACGCCAAGGCGCATTTGATTCGGGTGTTGGAGGACTTGTGAATGTTTGAAAAATTTAAAAAACCGAAGAAAAAGCCAGTTTCTATTTCAAAAGAAGAAATAGTAAAAGGGCCAATTCCTAATCACATAGCGATTATAATGGACGGAAATGGAAGATGGGCGAAAAAACGATCATTGCCACGAACTGCGGGTCACCATGAAGGAATGAAGGTAGTAAAAAGAGTGACCAAGCTTGCCAGTAGACTTGGAGTTAAGACTTTAACAGTCTACGCATTTTCAACAGAAAACTGGAAGCGTCCAGAGGATGAGGTTAATTTTTTATTAAGACTTCCCCAAGAGTTTATGGGAACGTTTCTACCTGAGTTAATAGAGGAAAACGTTCAGGTTCGTATCATGGGGAATAAAGATGCGATTCCTGCGCATACTCAAAAAGCGGTAGATAAAGCGGTAAATGATACGAAGCAAAATACTGGGTTAATACTAAATTTCGCACTCAATTATGGAGGCCGTGCAGAGATTATAGAAGCGGTCAATAACATTCTTTCGGACTATCAAGAGGGTAACCTACATAAAAAAATGGACGAAGAATTGTTTGGCAAATATTTAATGAGTGATGGATTACAAGATCCCGATTTATTAATCCGAACAAGTGGGGAAATACGATTAAGTAATTTTATGCTCTGGCAGCTTGCATATACTGAATTCTGGTTTACAGATGTGTTATGGCCTGATTTTAAAGAGCAGCATTTATTAGAGGCCATCTATGCATTTCAAAAGAGAGGCCGACGATTTGGAGGCGTATAGTACCAAATCGCATTTGAAAAAGGAATGATACGATGAAACAAAGAATTATAACTGCGATAATTGCAGCAGCAATCTTTCTACCGATTGTGATTATTGGTGGCATCCCGTTTACCATTTTAGTGTATTTGATGGGTGCTATCGCAATTTTTGAGCTATTACGAATGAAACAAATTAATATTGCATCGATCCCTGGCATAATTTCTATTATATTGTTATGGATTATTTTAATACCAAGTAAATACAATGATATATTTACAAGCCTGAAATTTACAAAAATCGAAATAGTCCTTCTTATCGTGTTATTTATTTTAACGTATACGGTTATATCTAAAAACAGCTTTAACTTTGATGATGCTGGGCTGGTAATTCTTGCAGCATTATATATTGGTTTTGGTTTTTATTATATGATTGAAATAAGAGCGATGGGATTAGCATATATAATTTATGCATTTGTTGTTATTTGGACAACAGATTCTGGGGCATATTTTGTTGGAAGAAAGCTTGGCAAGAAAAAGCTTTGGCCAGAAATTAGTCCAAATAAGACAGTCGAGGGATTTGTTGGCGGAATTGTTACGGCTATTGTATTTGCGTTTATTTTTAACATGGTCACAGATTTATTTGATTCCTTCTTTTCACTCATTATCGTGACATTAATTGTGTCGGTTTTTGGACAAATTGGGGATTTAGTAGAATCCGCACTCAAGAGACATTATAATGTGAAGGATTCAGGGACATTGTTGCCAGGCCATGGCGGAATATTAGACCGTTTTGATAGCATGATATTCATCCTGCCGATTCTTTATTTTTTAAGATTAATTATATAGTAGTGGATGTGTACTAGGAGTGAGTTTGTGAAGAAAATTAGTTTATTAGGGGCTACAGGCTCCATTGGGCAACAAACATTAGATGTGATTGAACAACATCCTGATAAATTACAGCTTGTTGCGATATCGATTGGGGAAAATGTGTCCTTAGGGCGTGAAATTATACATAAGTTTTCACCGAAGCTTGTTTCTGTGAAATCAAAAGAAACATGTGAATTATTGAGAAGTGAAATTTCCAGTGATGTACAGCTAGTATATGGAGATGAGGGTTTAATAGAGGTTTCTACATACGATGAGGCTACAATCGTTCTTAATGCAGTCGTTGGGAGTGTAGGATTATTACCAACTTTAAAAGCAATTGAAGCTAAAAAGACGATTGGACTTGCCAACAAGGAAACACTAGTTACTGCAGGTCATCTAGTTATGGAAGCTGCAAAGCAACATGGCGTTGCCATTTTGCCGGTTGATAGCGAGCACTCCGCTATTTATCAATGCCTTCAAGGTGAAAAAGAAAAGAATGTGGAGAAAATCATTTTGACCGCTTCAGGCGGAAGCTTCCGTGACCGAACTCGCGATGAACTTAAGGATGTTACAGTTGAAGATGCCCTTAAGCATCCGAACTGGTCAATGGGTGCTAAAATTACCATTGATTCAGCAACGATGATGAACAAAGGGTTAGAAGTAATAGAGGCTCACTGGTTGTTTAATCTACCATATGAACAAATTGATGTTCTTCTTCATAAAGAAAGCATTATCCATTCAATGGTTCAGTTCCATGATAGCAGTGTTATTGCACAGCTTGGAACACCAGATATGAGAGTTCCAATTCAATATGCCTTTTCATATCCAGATCGTTTTCCAATGCATGCATCAAAGGAGAGATTACAACTTTGGGAAATCGGAAAACTACATTTTTCAAAGCCCGATTTTGACAGATTCAGATGCCTAGGACTTGCATTTCATGCTGGAAAAACAGGCGGAACTCTTCCAACTGTATTAAATGCAGCAAATGAAGAAGCAGTCGCAGGATTTTTAAACGGGAAAATTTCCTTCTTAGAAATTGAGGAAATCATAGAGGGAACAATGGAGAAACATGATACCATCAAAAAACCTAGTTTGGATATCATCCAACAGGTAGATAAAGAAACACGTGCTTTTGTTCGTGAATTAGTAGATAAAAAATAGTCAATCTAACAAAAGGTGGTTAAATATGTGGAGACTGTGATAGCCTTTATCATTATTTTTGGTGCACTCGTATTTTTTCATGAGTTGGGACATCTCGTTTTAGCAAAGCGAGCGGGAATTCTTTGTCGTGAATTTGCAATTGGAATGGGGCCAAAGGTATTTACTTTTAGAAAAAATGAAACACTTTATACGATTCGTCTCCTCCCGATTGGCGGTTATGTTAGAATGGCTGGCGAAGACCCGGAAATGGTTGAAATTAAACCAGGACATAATATCGGGTTGTTATTTGATAAAAATGGTAAAGTCGATAAAATTATTTTAAATAATAAGGATAAATATCCAGATTTAAAGGTAATTGAGGTTGAGGAAGCCGATTTAGAGCATCATCTTTTTATTTCTGGTTATGAAGATGGAGAAGATGAGGTTCTAAAAAGATATGAGGTTAGTGACACTGCTTTTCTAGTTGTTGATGGACAAGAAACGCAAATCGCTCCATATAATCGCCAATTTTCATCAAAAACCTTAATGCAACGGACATTGGCAATTGCTGCTGGTCCTGCAATGAATTTTGTACTAGCCTTTATTATTTTAATTGTAATTGGCTTATTACAAGGTACACCGATTGATAAACCTATCCTTGGAAAACTAACCGAAGATGGAGCAGCACTTCAAGCTGGACTACATGAAGGTGATATTGTTCGTGAGATTGATAATGAACAAGTTTCCACATGGAATGATATTGTTAATATTATTCGCTCACATCCTGAAGAAGCAATCGGCTTTGTCGTCGAACGTAATGGAAACCTTCATGATATTTCTGTAACTCCGAAAGCTCAACAGATTGAAGATCAAACGATTGGGGTCATAGGTGTTTATGGACCAGTAGAAAAATCGGTCCTACCATCCTTGAAATATGGGGTTTTGGAAACTTTTATGTGGACAAAGGAAATTTTACTCGGCCTTGGAAAGCTTATCACAGGCCAATTCTCGATTGACATGCTTTCTGGACCAGTTGGAATATATGTATCGACCGATACAGTTGTTCAATCCGGAATCTTTTATGTGATGAAATGGGCTGCAATCCTAAGTATAAACCTAGGAATTGTGAACCTTTTACCATTGCCAGCTCTTGATGGTGGACGATTAGTATTCTTTGCGTTGGAAGCCGTTCGTGGAAAACCGATTGACAAGCAAAAGGAAGGGATGGTCCATTTTATCGGATTTGCCTTATTAATGCTTCTAATGTTGGTTGTTACATGGAATGATATTCAACGATTCTTTTTATAAAATAAGTTCAAAATAGAACGAGGTGCAAGATATGAAACAAAGTATGACGCTTATTCCTACACTACGGGAAGTACCAGCCGATGCCGAAATCAAAAGTCACCAGCTTTTAATTCGAGCGGGTTTTATTAGACAAAATGCTAGTGGGGTTTATAGCTATCTTCCATTAGCAAGACGTGTTTTACAAAAAATCGAAAAAATTGTCCGCGAAGAAATGGAGCGAACTGGAGCTGCTGAACTCCTTATGCCAGCTTTGACACCAGCAGAGCTATGGCAGGAATCTGGGCGTTGGTATTCTTACGGTCCAGAACTAATGCGACTGCATGATCGTCATGAACGTGACTTCGTATTAGGTCCGACACATGAAGAAGTAATCACTAGTCTTGTTCGTGATGAAATTAAATCATATAAACGACTACCGCTTACTCTTTATCAAATTCAAACAAAATTTCGCGATGAAAAAAGACCGCGCTTCGGGTTATTACGTGGTCGAGAATTTATCATGAAGGATGCATATTCATTCCATGCTGATCAAGATAGCCTTCATGACGTATACGAAAAAATGTATACTGCCTATTCAAATGTCTTTGCCCGATGTGGACTTAACTTCCGTGCAGTTATTGCAGATTCTGGTGCAATGGGTGGAAAAGATACCCATGAATTCATGGTACTTTCAGAAGTTGGAGAGGATACAATTGCGTATTCTGATACTTCCTCATTTGCAGCGAATATCGAAATGGCACCTGTTGTCATGGAATATCCAAAAAGTAATGAACCAGTGAAAGAACTAGAAAAAGTAGAAACAATCGAGAAAAAATCAATCGAAGAAGTAGCAACATTCCTAGACGTTTCTACTGAAAAATGCATAAAATCTCTTCTTTTTGAAGTAGATGAAAAATTTATTCTAGTATTGGCTCGTGGTGATCATGAAATAAATGATATTAAAGTGAAAAACTTGCTAGAAGCAACAAATGTGGAATTAGCGAGTACTGAGGATACTGAACGTATCATGGGCTGTACAGTTGGTTCTTTAGGCCCTATTAATGTTACTAATGAAATCACTGTAATTGCTGATCATGCCGTGGCATCGGTTGTCAATGGGGTTTGCGGTGCAAATAAAGAGAATTATCATTTTGTAAATGTAAACCCAGATCGTGATTTTACTGGAATTCAATATGAAGACCTTCGCTTTATCCAAGAAGGAGACCCTTCACCAGATGGACAAGGTAAAATTGTGTTTGCTGAAGGTATCGAAGTTGGCCATATCTTTAAGCTTGGTACACGATATAGTGAAGCGATGGGTGCAACCTTCCTCGATGAAAACGGAAGAACACAACCAATGATTATGGGATGCTATGGTATCGGTGTATCTAGAACTCTATCTGCTGTAGCAGAGCAATCCAATGATGACAATGGTCTAATTTGGCCTGAAAATCTAGCTCCATATAATTTGCATCTAATCCCTGTAAACATGAAGAATGAAGAACAAAAAGTTCTAGCTGAATCATTGTATGTTTCCCTTCAGGAAAGTGGCTATGACGTATTATTTGATGATCGTGTAGAACGCCCAGGTGTGAAATTTGCAGATTCTGATTTAATTGGTTTACCGCTGCGAATCACTGTTGGAAAACGTGCTAGCGAAGGTATTGTAGAAGTGAAGGTTCGTAAGACAGGGGAAACATTGGAAATAAATATTGAAAATCTTATCGAGACAATTAAAAAATATATAGTAAAATAAATAGTAGAAAAGTAAAGAGGTACCTCGCAAAAAATGGGGTACCTTAAATTATTCTGTCTGAAGAGGGGGAACGAGGATGGAATTATCGCCACAGCAAAAAGAACGTTTTAAGGTATTGTTACAGCAGTTAGAATTAACTGACGATGCACTCGTTACACACTTTGTAAATGCAGGAATTGTAAAACTCACGATTGACAAAGAAAAGAAAGCATGGCATTTCTTATTTTCTTTTGAAAATGTGGTTCCTGCAGATGTCATGCGGATTTTTTCGACACAAATACGAACAAAATTTACCCATATTGCATCTGTAACCTTCACTTTAAATGTCCAATCCCAGCATGTGACCGAAGAAATGGTCCAAGCCTATTGGCCACTATGTTTACAAGAATTAGATGGAATCGCACCACCAATTCTGTCTTTATTGCATAATCAACTTCCAACACAGCAAGGACTTAAACTTCAAATCAAAACAAGAAATGATACAGAATCCGTTGCTATTAAGAAAAAATACGGTCAATTAATAGGAAGTGTATATCAATCCTATGGTTTTCCAATGTTTACGCTTGAAACAGAGGTAGAGGCTTCTGATAAAGAGTACGAACTGTTTTTAGAGAAAAAACAACAGGAAGACCAGGAAAAAGCATTGTTAGCTGTTGCTGACATGCAGAAGAAAGAGAAAGAAAAAGACCAAGCGAACGCTGTTTCGGGGCCGATTACCATTGGTTACACAATTAAGAATGATGATGAAGTTAAAGAAATTAGTTCAATCCTTGACGAGGAGCGAAGAATTGCCGTTCAAGGGTATATTTTCTTTGCTGAGACAAGGGAATTGCGCAGTGGAAGAACACTATTAACATTCAAAATTACCGACTATACAGATTCGATTTTAGTCAAAGTATTCTCACGCGATAAAGAGGATGTTCACCTATTACAAGCCATTAAAAAAGGTATGTGGGTCCGTTGTCGAGGAAGTATTCAAAATGATACTTTTGTTAGAGACTTAGTTATGCTTGCAAATGATATTAATGAAATACAGCCTATGAATGAAAGAAAAGACACTGCTCCCGAAGGAGAAAAACGTGTCGAGCTTCATTTGCATTCACCAATGAGTCAGATGGATGCTGTAACGTCTGTTAGTCAATTAGTAGGACAAGCTAAAAAATGGGGCCACACTGCCATTGCTATAACAGACCATGCGGTTGGTCAATCATTCCCAGAAGCTTATTCTGCTGCTAAGAAAAATGGGATTAAGATGATCTATGGTGTTGAAGCCAATTTAGTCGATGATGGTGTCCCAATTGCTTATAATTCACAGCATCGTCATTTAGAAGACGATATTTATGTCGTTTTTGACGTAGAAACTACAGGATTATCAGCAGTCTATAATACAATTATCGAGTTGGCTGCCGTCAAAGTAAGAAATGGTGAAATCATTGATCGATTTGAATCATTTGCTAACCCGCACCACCGCTTAAGTGCGACAACAATCGATCTTACGGGAATCACAGATGATATGGTAAGCTCAGCACCTGAGGTTAGTGAGGTCCTAGTAAAGTTCCATGACTGGGCAGAGGATGCAATATTAGTTGCTCATAATGCGAGTTTTGATATGGGCTTTTTAAATGTTGGCTATAAAAAGGCGGGGCTTGAACAAGCAACAAATCCAGTTATTGATACACTTGAACTCGCTAGATTTTTATATCCAGAATTAAAAAACCATCGATTAAATACATTGTGTAAAAAATTCGATATTGAATTAACTCAGCATCACCGTGCAATTTATGATGCGGAAGCAACAGGGTACTTAGCCGTTAAACTTTTAAAAGATGCAGCTGAAAAAGAGATTGAGTACCATGATCAATTAAATGATTATATGGGACAAGGGAAATCATACCAACGGTCAAGACCTTTTCATGCAACATTACTTGCCCAAACTGATGTAGGACTTAAAAATTTATTTAAATTAATATCTATTTCACATATGAATTATTTTTACCGTGTACCACGTATCCCACGATCACAGCTACAAAAATATCGTGAAGGTATTTTAGTTGGTTCTGCTTGTGACAAAGGAGAAGTATTTGAAGGAATGATGCAGAAGTCACCTGAGGAAGTTGAGTCGATTGCTCAATTTTATGACTATCTAGAAGTTCAGCCACCTTCAAACTATAAGCATTTATTGGAATTAGACTTGATTCAAAATGAGCGTGAACTCAAAGATATCTTAAAGAATATTGTCAGCCTTGGAGAAAAGCTGAATCTACCGGTTGTTGCTACAGGGAATGTGCATTATCTAAACCCAGATGATCATATTTATCGAAAGATTTTAGTAAGGTCTCAAGGTGGGGCCAATCCATTAAATCGACACTCGCTTCCAGAGGTTCATTTCCGAACAACGAATGAAATGTTGGACTGTTTCTCGTTTCTTGATAAAGAGAAAGCAAAGGAAATTGTCGTTACAAACACGCAAAAAGTTGCAGATATGATTGGCGAAGTGAAACCGATAAAAGATGACCTATATACACCTAAAATCGAAGGTGCTGAAGATGAAATCAGGAATATGAGCTATAGCATGGCGAGAAGCATTTATGGCGAGGAATTACCTGAAATCGTAGAAAAGCGTTTAGAAAAAGAACTAAAAAGTATTATTGGGCATGGATTCGCAGTTATTTACTTGATTTCACATAAACTTGTTAAAAAATCACTTGATGATGGATATCTAGTTGGTTCACGTGGGTCAGTTGGTTCTTCGTTAGTTGCGACAATGACGGAAATAACAGAAGTAAATCCATTACCGCCACACTATGTATGTCCAGACTGTAAGCATTCTGAGTTCTTTAATGATGGTTCAGTCGGTTCGGGGTTTGACTTACCAGATAAGGAATGCCCAAATTGTGGGGCAAATTACAAGAAGGATGGCCATGATATTCCGTTCGAAACATTCCTAGGATTTAAGGGTGACAAGGTACCGGATATCGACTTAAACTTCTCTGGAGAGTATCAACCACGTGCTCATAACTATACAAAGGTATTGTTTGGTGAGGATTATGTATATCGAGCTGGTACAATTGGTACAGTAGCTGAAAAAACAGCTTATGGATATGTAAAAGGATATGCCAATGATCATAACTTAACAATGCGTGGGGCAGAAACAGATCGTTTAGTAGCAGGTTGTACAGGTGTAAAACGAACAACTGGACAGCACCCAGGTGGTATTATCGTAGTACCAGACTACATGGATATCTTTGATTTTTCGCCAATACAATTTCCAGCAGATGATACAAACTCTGAATGGAAAACAACCCATTTTGATTTCCACTCAATTCATGACAATGTATTAAAGCTAGATATACTTGGACACGATGATCCGACCGTAATCCGGATGCTTCAGGATTTAAGTGGAATTGATCCAAAAACCATCCCAACGGATGACCCTGAGGTAATGAAAATTTTCAGTGGTACTGAATCACTCGGTGTAACTGAAGAGCAAATTATGTGTAAAACCGGTACCCTTGGTATTCCAGAATTCGGTACACGATTTGTTCGTCAAATGCTTGAGGATACAAAGCCAACTACTTTCTCTGAACTAGTTCAGATTTCAGGTCTGTCACATGGTACAGATGTTTGGTTGGGGAATGCACAAGAACTCATTCATAACAATATTTGTACGCTTAGTGAAGTTATAGGGTGTCGTGACGATATAATGGTTTATCTTATCTATAAAGGGTTAGATCCTTCGTTGGCATTTAAAATTATGGAATCTGTCCGTAAAGGTAAGGGACTAACAGATGAATTTATAGAAGAAATGAAGAAAAATGATGTCCCTGATTGGTATATAGATTCATGTTTGAAAATTAAATACATGTTCCCGAAAGCCCATGCTGCCGCTTATGTATTAATGGCTGTAAGGATTGCATACTTTAAGGTTCATTTGCCATTACTCTATTATGCAGCATACTTTACAGTTCGTGCAGATGATTTTGATGTTGATGCAATGGTTCGTGGATCTAGTACCATTCGCGCAAGATTGGAAGAAATCAATGCCAAAGGGCTTGATGCTGCACCTAAGGAAAAAAACCTTTTAACTGTTCTTGAGATAGCTTTAGAAATGTGTGAACGTGGATTTTCCTTTAAGAAGATTGATTTGTATCGCTCAAGTGCAACAGAATTTATTATTGACGGGGATGCTCTCATTCCTCCGTTCAATTCAATTCCTGGACTAGGAACAAACGCAGCTATTAATATTGTGAAAGCGAGAGAACATGGCGAATTTTTATCAAAAGAAGATTTGCAAAAACGTGGTAAAGTATCGAAAACAATTATGGAATTCCTTGATAACCATGGTTGCTTAGAAGATATGCCAGAACAAAATCAATTATCCCTGTTCTAATTTAGACTTTTATTTGCATATAAATAGCGGTTATGTTATAGTTTTTATGGAAATGCTATGTATAATTACTGGTAAAAGAGTGGGGCTCCCCACTCTTTATTCTTTGGCTGAGGCTAAAAATGTGTAACAACTTTGTGTTATGATGGAACTTCTCTATATTTTCCAACTGCCTCCCTGCTACTATAGCAGGGTGTTTTTACACTACTTAGGAAATACTAACGTATAAAAACTATATTCCTTATCAGCTTAGGAGGAAAAACATGAGTAAAAAGGTAACACAAATAGTGGAAGAATTAGTGATACCTATATTAACTGAATTACAGATGGAACTTGTTGATGTTGAGTATGTAAAGGAAGGAAAAGACTGGTTTCTACGTGTCTTCATCGATTCTGAAAAAGGGGTTGATATTGAAGACTGTGGAACTGTTAGTGAAAAATTAAGCGAAAAGCTTGATGAAATCGATCCTATTCCTTATAACTATTTTCTCGAAGTATCAAGTCCCGGTGCTGAACGCCCGTTGAAAAAGATGAGCGACTTCGAAAAGGCAATTGGAAAACACGTGTATATAAAAACATACGAACCAATCGACGGCGAAAAGATTTTTGAAGGGGAGCTTACATCATTTGATGGAAGCACGATTATAATCAATATTATGGTCAAAACACGTAAAAAATCTTTGGAAATTCCGTATGAAAAAGTTGCAAATGCAAGACTCGCTGTTACTTTTCATTAATAGTTAGAATTAATAAGGGGGATTAGAAAACGAATGAGTAGTGAATTATTAGATGCCTTAACATTGCTCGAGAAAGAAAAAGGCATTAGTAAAGATGTTATTATTGAAGCAATTGAGGCAGCACTTATTTCTGCATATAAGCGGAATTTTAATCAGGCTCAGAATGTAAGAGTTGATTTAAACTTAGCGAACGGTTCAATGCGTGTGTTTGCAAGAAAAGATGTAGTAGATGAAGTGTTTGACCCTAGACTCGAGATCTCCTTAGATGAAGCAAGAACGATTAATCCAAACTACCAGGTCGAAGATGTTGTTGAAATCGAAGTAACACCAAAGGATTTTGGTAGAATTGCTGCTCAAACTGCAAAGCAGGTTGTAACTCAACGTGTACGTGAAGCAGAAAGAGGAGTTATCTATTCAGAGTTTATTGATCGTGAAGAAGATATCATGACAGGAATCGTTCAGCGACTAGATTCTAAGTTCATCTATGTTAGCTTAGGGAAAATTGAAGCATTGCTACCTGTAAACGAACAAATGCCAAACGAACAATATAAGCCACATGACAGAATTAAAGTCTACATAACAAAGGTTGAAAGAACAACAAAAGGACCACAAATCTTTGTTTCTAGAACACATCCTGGATTATTAAAGCGTCTATTTGAAATCGAAGTTCCAGAAATCTATGATGGAACAGTTGAAATTAAATCGGTTGCGAGAGAAGCTGGAGATCGTTCAAAGATTTCTGTCCACTCTGATAATCATGAAGTTGACCCAGTAGGCTCTTGTGTTGGTCCTAAGGGACAGCGGGTTCAAGCAATTGTGAACGAACTGAAAGGTGAAAAAATCGATATCGTTAAATGGTCTGATGATCCAGTTGTTTTCGTAGCAAACGCCTTAAGTCCATCTAAAGTAGTTGATGTAATTGTTAATGAAGACGAAAAAGCAACCACAGTTGTCGTTCCTGATTATCAATTATCATTAGCAATTGGAAAACGTGGGCAAAATGCTCGTTTAGCAGCAAAATTAACTGGGTGGAAAATCGATATTAAAAGTCAAACAGAAGCAGAGCAAGCGGGTATCTACCCTAGAGACGGCTTTGGTTTATTTGACGACAATGAAGTAGAACCCGAGGATGAAGCATTCGATTTGCAATCTGAAGAAATCGAGTGAGGTGAAGGAAATTGGTAGGAAATAAAAAAATACCATTACGTAAATGCTTAGCTAGTGGTGAAATGAAGCCAAAAAAGGAACTTGTAAGGATTGTACGTTCCAAAGAAGGCGAGGTTTCAATTGACCTCACTGGAAAAAAGTCTGGTCGTGGTGCATACCTCAGTAAAGACAAAGAATGTATTTTACTTGCAAAGAAAAAAAACATTCTTGCAAGTCAACTGAAAGCTACGATTGATGATTCAATTTATGAAGAATTACTTCAGTTGGTAGATAAGGAGTAGTCTTTATAGATGGAAAACAAGGAATGGATGTCGTTATTGGGTCTTGCCAATCGAGCGAGAAAAGTCATTTCAGGTGAAGAACTTGTTGTGAAGGAAATTCGCAATGGAAATGCAAAGCTAGTTCTCTTATCTGAAGATGCGTCAGCAAACACTACAAAGAAAATTACGGATAAAAGCACGTATTATCAGATTCAACTTCGTACTGTAAGCGACCGATATACATTGGGTCATTCGATTGGAAAGGATGCCAGAGTGGTTGTCGCGATAACAGAAAGTGGGTTTGCAAAAAAGATTAGTCACTTGCTCGATTAACATATTTGGGGGTGAACATATGAGTAGAATGCGTGTATACGAATATGCAAAAAAACAAAATATCTCAAGCAAGGAAGTAATTACAAAGCTTAAAGAGATGGACATTGAGGTTAAAAATCATATGGCAACAATTGAAGGAGATATTTTGAATAAATTGGATCAAACATTTGGAAAGAAATCAGAGCAGGTTAAGCCTGCACAGGATCAAAACAAAAGCAATAAACCAAAACCATCAGCTAATAATGATGAAGTAGTGGTTGATAAAAAAGAAACAAAGAAAAAGCCTGTACCTCCTAAAAATCGTGACGGTAAAAAACCTGAGAATCAAGGTCAGAAAAAGGCATTTCAACCTAAGGATAATAAGAGGAATAATAAGAACAAACAAAAAGGCAATCATCGTCCTAACAATCAACACCAACCAGTTCAACCAAAGCCAGAAAAGAAATTGCCTGAAAAAATTACGTTTGTCGGTTCATTAACAGTCGGAGAATTAGCTAAAAAACTTGGCAAAGAGCCTTCTGAAATTATTAAGAAGCTTTTCATGCTAGGTGTTATGGCAACAATTAACCAAGAACTTGATAAGGATTCAATTGAACTGATTGCGTCTGAATATGGCGTAGAGGTAGAAGAAGAAATTGTTTTTGAAGTTACAGAATTTGAACAGTATGTTGAAGAGGATAAAGAAGAAGATCTTATCGAAAGACCTTCTATCGTAACAATCATGGGACATGTTGACCATGGTAAAACAACTACCCTTGATTCAATCCGAAATACAAAGGTCACAGCTGGCGAAGCTGGTGGTATTACACAGCATATTGGTGCCTATCAAGTTGTTGTAAATGATAAGAAAATTACCTTCTTGGACACTCCAGGTCATGCTGCGTTTACAACTATGCGTGCAAGAGGTGCTCAAGTTACAGATATCACTATCTTAGTTGTTGCAGCAGATGATGGTGTAATGCCACAAACAGTTGAAGCAATTAACCACGCAAAGGCTGCTGAGGTACCAATCATCGTAGCAGTGAATAAAATGGATAAGCCAACAGCAAATCCTGATCGTGTTATGCAGGAATTAACAGAACATGGGCTAATTCCGGAGGATTGGGGTGGAGACACCATTTTCGTTCCAATTTCGGCATTAACTGGAGAAGGTATCGAAAACTTGCTTGAAATGATTCTTCTGGTAGGTGAAGTTGAAGAATACAAGGCAAATCCAAAACGGAGAGCAACTGGAACAGTGATTGAAGCACAACTTGACAAAGGTAGAGGTTCCGTTGCAACATTATTAGTTCAAAATGGAACTCTACGTGTTGGTGACCCAATAGTAGTTGGAAACACATTTGGTCGTGTTCGAGCAATGGTTAATGATGTTGGCCGTCGCGTTAAGGAAGCAGGTCCATCCACGCCTGTTGAAGTTACAGGGTTAAATGATGTGCCACAGGCTGGCGACCAGTTTGTTGTATTTGAAGATGAAAAGAAAGCACGTCAGGTTGGGGAAGCCAGAGCGCAAAAGCAATTAGTAGAGCAACGTGGCGATAAAGTAAAAGTTAGTCTTGAAGATTTATTTGAGCATATTAAACAAGGTGAAATGAAGGAAATTAATCTTATTGTTAAAGCGGATGTTCAAGGATCTGTAGAAGCTTTAGCCGCATCTCTTCAAAAAATAGATGTAGAAGGTGTTAAAGTTAAGATTATTCATACTGGTGTCGGTGCAATTAATGAATCCGATATAACTCTCGCTTCAGCATCAAATGCGATTGTAATCGGCTTTAATGTGCGACCTGATGTGAATGCAAAGCGCACTGCTGATGCAGAGGAAGTTGATATCCGTCTTCACCGTATTATTTATAAAGCAATAGAAGAAATCGAATCTGCAATGAAGGGTATGCTTGACCCAGAATTTGAAGAGAAAGTAATCGGGCAGGCGGAAGTTCGTACTACCTTTAAAGTATCTAAGATTGGTACAATTGCCGGTTCTTACGTCACAGACGGTAAAATCACACGTGATAGTGGAGTACGCCTTATCCGTAATGGTGTTGTTATTTTTGAAGGCGAACTCGATACATTGAAACGCTTCAAGGATGATGTCAAGGAAGTTGCACAAGGCTACGAGTGTGGTATAACAATTACGAAATATAACGATATTAAAGAAGGAGACGTCATTGAAGCATTCGTGATGCAAGAAGTTGATCGTCATTGATCGGCTATGTGGAGTGCGAATGTGTCATTTATGATGCAAATTCTTTAAAAGCAAAACGTGCCGTATTACAAAGTGTCCTGACTCGACTCAAACAAAAGTTTAATGTTTCAGTTGCTGAGGTAGACTATCAAGATACATGGCAACGCACCAAGCTTGCAATCGTTACTGTATCATCAAGCCGAAAGCATTCTGAACTCGAATTAAACAACGCCCTAAAGTATATTGATTCGTTCCCAGAAATAGATCGAACAATAACCGACTTTGAGTGGTTATAAGAGGTGATATCTAGATGAGTTTACGACCTAATCGTGTTGGAGAACAAATGAAGAAGGAATTAAGTGACATTATTGGACGAAAGATTAAGGATCCTCGGATTGGATTTGTTACTGTTACTGACGTTCAAGTTACTGGAGACCTTCAGCAAGCTAAAGTTTTTATTTCAGTTTTAGGTGATGAAGAGCAAAGACAGAATACGTTAAAAGGTCTTGCGAAAGCGAAAGGCTTTATCCGTTCAGAAATCGGTCAGCGTATTCGTTTACGGAAAACACCTGAGATTCTATTTGAATTTGACGAATCAATTGATTATGGAAATCGAATTGAAACGATCCTTCATGAAATAAATAAGCAACCAAATCAAGATTCAAATCGAGAATAAGGGAGAGGATAGACTTTTTTATAAAGTCTATCCCTTTTTTCAATTGTTTTATGAAAGTAATGAAACGAAGCATATTAGAAAATTGTGTAGGGGAGTGGCTCTTAGTGGATGGAATTATTCTGCTCAATAAACCAAAAGGGATGACTTCCCATGATTGTGTTTTTAAGGTCAGAAAGTTAGTAAAGATGAAAAAAGTAGGCCATACTGGAACGTTAGACCCTGATGTTTCTGGTGTATTACCCATTTGTCTAGGAAGAGCAACGAAAATCGTTGAATATGTAACGGCGGCAAATAAAACCTATGAGGGGGAAGCGACAATAGGTTTTTCGACGACTACAGAAGATGCATCAGGAGAAAAAGTAGAAGAAAAAAGAGTAGAAAGGCAAATCACGAAAGCTGAAGTCTTAGACGTATTTCATTCTTTAACCGGGGAAATCATTCAAACACCTCCTATGTATTCTGCGGTTAAGGTAAATGGAAAGCGCCTATATGAGTACGCTAGACAGGGAATGGTAATCGAAAGACCATCTCGTAAAATTACCATTCATAAACTTGAGCTACTCGGTGATATCTTGCAAAAGGATAAAACTGTCACATTTCGTTTTCGTGTAACCTGCAGTAAGGGCACCTATGTACGGACTTTAGCTGTACAGATTGGTGAAAAACTTGGGTATCCATCACATATGTCTGATTTAAAAAGGACCGCTTCGGGTGACTTTACCCTCGATCAATGCATGACATTAGAAGAATTAGAAAACCATGTCCAAGCCGGAATAATTCAGGACCATCTTCTATCGATTGAAGATGCCCTTTCTCATTTGCGCAAAATTTTAATTAATGATAAAGTAGCAGAGAAAGTAAAAAATGGGTCTGTTTTCCCGGTTCCAAAAGAGTTTAACGAACTTCCGTCCGGGGAACCTGTTGCTATCCTACATAATGGAGAAATCCTAGCAATATATCAACGACATCCAGAAAAACCACAATTGATAAAACCTTTTAAAGTATTAGTTAATAACCAAGAATTAAAATAGGCAACTTTATTCAGCAGTATACCCCTATTTAAGGTGGTGGAATTAATTCATATATAATTTAAAATTCTGGTTTGATTCCAAACTCTGGCTGAATAAAGTTAATGCCTCCGGCGGATGCCACAATTTTTAAAAGGAAATTTTTCGAGCAAGCCCGAAAAAAATTGGGCGCAAATACGCTTAGGCGTATTTGATTTAGAAGTAGAAAAGGTGAAATAGAAGTGAAAACGATTCATATCACACACCCACATTCATATAATCAAACGGATTTACCACCAACTGTCTTGGCTTTAGGATATTTCGATGGTGTTCATTTAGGTCACCAAAAGGTTGTTGAAACTGCGAAGAAGGAAGCAGAGAAACAAGGAATCGCATGCTCTGTCATGACTTTCGATCCCCATCCATCAATTGTCCTTAAAAAAGACGTTACAAATGTTGAATATATTACACCATTACAGCATAAAGAAGAGTTATTTGAAGAAATGGATATTGATTATTTATACATTGTGAATTTCTCTTCTGAGTTTGCAAGCTTATCGCCACAACAATTTGTTGATCAATACATTTTTGGTTTGAATGTAAAGCATGTTGTCGCAGGATTTGATTTTACATTTGGACGATTTGGAAAAGGAACGATGGAAACTCTTCCTGAATTTTCAAATGGACGATTCACTCAGACGACTGTCGAGAAATTAACCTTCAAGAGTGAGAAGGTGAGTTCTACGGTAATTCGAGACTTGATTCAAAAAGGAGAAATGGATCAACTTCCACCACTATTAGGTAGATTCTATACAGTAAAAGGGATCGTAGTTGATGGGGATAAACGAGGAAGAACCATTGGCTTTCCGACAGCTAATGTAAAAACGAGTGGGGATTATATTATTCCTAAAATGGGAGTCTATGCAGTGCGTTTAAACATAGGTTCAAAATGGTATAATGGTGTTTGTAACCTTGGTGTTAAACCAACCTTTCATGAAAACAAGACAGTACCATCAATTGAAGTCCATTTGTTTGATTTTAATGAAGACATCTATAATGAAGAAGTTATTGTCGAATGGCATACAAGAATTCGTTCAGAAAGAAAGTTTCCGTCCATTGATGAATTAATCAAACAAATTGGACAAGATAAGGAACAAGCAAAGCAATACTTTGAGAAAATACACGAACATACTTGCTTTTTATCGTAAAAAGTAGTATTCTATTTAAGTATGAAAAAGAACCATTGCGTGGCAGTTCGAATCACCAACGTCTGCTAGGTAATCGGGGATACTATTATAGGAGGTGAATAGGATGGCTATCACACAAGAGCGTAAGAACGAAATTATCAGCGAGTACAAAACTCATGAGAATGACACTGGTTCACCAGAGGTTCAAATCGCTGTCCTAACTGAGCAAATCAATAAGTTAAATGATCATTTACGTACACACAAGAAAGATCATCATTCACGTCGTGGTCTATTAAAGATGGTTGGTAAACGTCGTAATTTATTAACATATCTTCGTAATAAAGACGTAACTCGTTACCGTGAATTAATCAACAAGCTTGGACTACGTCGATAATCTACGAAAAAGCGGGAGCATTCCCGCTTTTTTATTAGGTTAAAAATGGAGGGATTTTTTTCCTCCATTTCTACCATATTTGATCAATATTTACTTTACATATTGAACGAGTATTGATATGTTCGAATAAAATAGTTCATACTATCAATACATAATATATATCTGAATGTGATTTAGAGAGGGGTACTTTTATATGGAACAAGGAAAGCAAGTTTTTTCCATGGACTGGGCTGGCCGACAGCTGACCGTAGAAATTGGTCAACTAGCGAAGCAAGCTAGCGGGGCTGCATTAGTTCGCTATGGAGAAACGGCTGTTTTAAGTACAGCAACCGCATCAAAAGAGCCAAAACCATTGGATTTCTTCCCACTTACTGTAAACTACGAAGAGCGATTATATGCAGTTGGAAAAATCCCTGGAGGATTTATTAAACGTGAAGGTAGACCAAGTGAAAAAGCAATTCTAGCAAGTCGATTAATAGACCGTCCAATTCGACCTTTGTTTGCTGATGGATTCAGAAATGAAGTACAAGTAGTCAGCATAGTGATGAGTGTGGATCAGGATTGCTCGTCTGAAATGGCTGCAATGTTCGGTTCATCATTGGCGTTATCTGTTTCTGATATCCCATTTGAGGGTCCAATTGCAGGTGTAACTGTTGGTAGAATTGACAATCAATTTATCATTAACCCTTCAGTAAAAGACCAAGAAAAAAGTGATATCCATTTAGTTGTTGCAGGAACAAAAGATGCAATCAACATGGTTGAAGCAGGTGCTGATGAGGTTCCTGAGGAAGTGATGCTTGAAGCAATTATGTTTGGACATGAGGAAATCAAGCGTTTAATTGCATTCCAAGAAAAAATCGTTGCAGAAGTCGGTAAAGAAAAAAGGGAGATTGACCTTTACGAGCTTGATCAAGAGCTTGAAGCACAAATTCGAGCAAAAGCAGAAGAGGACATCACTAAAGCTGTACAAGTTGTTGAAAAGCATGCAAGAGAAGCTGCAATTAGTGAAGTAAAAGTAGCAATTGTTGCAGAATACGAAGAGCAGGAAGCTGAAGCAGCTACTATTAAGCAAGTGAAGGAAATTTTAAATAAACTTGTTAAAGAAGAAGTTCGACGCTTAATTACAGTTGAAAAGGTTCGTCCGGACGGAAGACAAATCGATGAGATACGTCCACTTTCATCTGAAGTAGGATTATTAAGTCGTACCCATGGTTCTGGACTGTTTACACGTGGACAAACCCAGGCATTGAGTATTTGTACTCTTGGTGCATTAGGGGACGTGCAAATTCTTGATGGATTAGGAATTGAAGAGACAAAACGTTTTATGCACCACTATAATTTCCCTCAATTTAGTGTTGGTGAAACTGGTCCAATGAGAGGTCCAGGTCGTCGTGAAATTGGACATGGTGCATTAGGTGAGCGTGCATTAGAGCCTGTTATTCCTTCTGAAAAGGATTTCCCTTATACAATCCGTCTTGTCTCTGAAGTATTGGAATCAAATGGTTCTACTTCACAAGCAAGTATTTGTGCAAGTACCCTTGCAATGATGGATGCTGGTGTTCCGATTAAAGCTCCTGTTGCTGGAATTGCTATGGGACTTATTAAATCAGGTGAGCATTATTCAGTGTTATCGGATATTCAAGGAATGGAAGACCATTTAGGAGACATGGACTTTAAGGTTGCGGGAACATCAAAAGGTGTTACAGCCCTACAAATGGATATTAAAATCGAAGGCTTATCTCGTGAAATTCTTGAAGAAGCATTGCAACAAGCGAAAAAAGGTCGTATGCAGATTCTTGATTCCATGTTAGCAACATTAACAACCCCAAGATCTGAGCTTTCTAAATATGCTCCGAAGATTTTAACTATGGCAATTAATCCAGATAAGATTCGTGATGTTATTGGACCAAGTGGTAAACAAATTAATAAGATCATTGACGAAACTGGCGTAAAAATTGATATTGAACAAGATGGTACAGTATTTATATCTTCTATTGATGAAGCAATGAATCAAAAAGCCAAGAAAATTATTGAAGACATCGTTCGTGAAGTAGAAGTTGGCCAAATGTACCTTGGTAAAGTAAAACGCATTGAAAAATTCGGTGCTTTTGTTGAAATTTTCAGTGGTAAAGATGGACTTGTTCACATTTCTGAACTTGCTGAAGAGCGAGTTGGAAAAGTTGAGGATGTTGTCTCAATCGGAGATGAGATCCTTGTAAAAGTAACAGAAATTGATAAGCAAGGTCGCGTAAACCTATCTAGAAAAGCCGTTTTACGTGAACAAAAGGAACAAGAAAAACAACAACAACAATAATTTTTTCTAAAGCCTGGTAAGCCGGGCTTTTTAGGTTTCACAAATGCTTTTCCCTAAAATACTGATTTCAGTTCTACCTTGTCCCTCCTTTACATATTTTCTAGTAAAGAGGGGGATAGCTATGAAAAAACAATACATACAATTTTTTGTTTTTATATGCATTTTATTGATTTCCATCGGTTCATTACATAATCCGTATACAAATGATTACGTTAAGGGATTAAAACAAAGCGCTGATGCAATCCCTGTCAGCAGTAAAGGTGATCAGCTATTAAATGAAATTGAAAAAAGGGCAATCGAGTATAGCATTCCAGCGGAAGATGCTAAGATAGACCCTGTTTGGAAAGCCACTCCTGGCATAAATGGCCTTGAGGTCGATATTCAAGCTTCCTATGAAAAGATGAAAAAAGATGGCACCTTTGATGTAAACAAGCTTGTGTTTAAGCAACTTTCTCCGAAGGTTCATCTAGAAGATTTACCTTCCTCAGCGATTTATCGTGGAAATCCAAATAAACCGATCGTTTCCTTTTTAATAAATGTAGCATGGGGCAATGAATATATTCCAGATATGCTTGAAACCCTAAAGAAACATAATGTAAAAGCATCTTTTTTCTTAGAGGGTAGATGGGTCAAGGAAAATCCGGATTTAGCAAAAATGATTGTAGATGCTGGGCATGAGGTTGGCAATCATTCCTATACACATCCAGATATGAAAACATTGTCATCTGAGCTTGTTAGGGAGCAATTAATCAAAACGAATCAGGTAATTGAAGCAGCTACAGGTAAAAAGCCAACTCTTTTTGCTCCTCCAAGTGGCAGTTACCGTGATGAAGTTGTTAAGATAGCAGATGAACTCGGAATGAAAACAATTATGTGGAGTGTTGATACAATCGATTGGCAGCGTCCACAACCACATGTATTGGTACAAAGAGTAATGGGAAAAGTTCATCCTGGTGCTATGGTACTAATGCACCCGACATCACCAACCGCTCAAAGTCTTGAAAGATTAATTCTCTCAATTAAACAAAAAGATCTTGCAATCGACAATGTTTCTACATTATTAAGCGAAGAACGTATAATACTAAAGAAAAAGTAACATGTTGTTTTTAGAACTGGAGGAATACAGCCTTGATCAAAAAATATACTTGTCAAAATGGTGTAAGAATTGTATTAGAAAACATCCCAACTGTTCGATCAGTTGCAATTGGTGTCTGGATTGGGACAGGGTCACGGAATGAAACTCCGGAAATTAACGGAATTTCACATTTTCTAGAGCACATGTTTTTCAAAGGAACAAAAACAAGATCTGCAAGAGAAATTGCGGAGTCTTTTGATAGTATAGGTGGACAGGTAAATGCGTTCACATCTAAAGAGTATACTTGTTATTATGCAAAGGTATTAGATGAACATGCAAAATATGCATTAGATGTCCTTGCTGATATGTTTTTTAATTCAACCTTTGATGAGGAAGAATTGAAAAAAGAAAAAAATGTAGTCTTCGAAGAAATTAAAATGTATGAGGATACACCAGATGATATCGTCCATGACTTATTAAGTAAAGCTAGCTATGAGAATCATCCATTAGGATATCCGATACTGGGCACTGAAGAAACGTTAGATACCTTTAATGGAGATAAGCTACGTCAATATATGAATGATATGTATACCCCGGATAAAGTGGTTGTATCAATTGCAGGGAATATTGATGAAAATTTTATATCTGAAGTTGAAGCGTATTTTGGTAGCTATTCTGGTAATCAAACAAAACAGGAACTACAAAAGCCATCATTCCATACAAATAAAATCACTCGTAAAAAAGAAACCGAACAAGCTCACCTCTGCCTTGGCTTTAATGGCTTGCAAATCGGGGATAAAGATGTGTATGACTTAATCGTGTTAAATAATATTCTTGGTGGCAGCATGAGCAGTCGATTATTCCAGGAAGTTCGTGAGCAAAGAGGCCTTGCATATTCTGTTTTCTCCTATCATTCCTCTTATAAGGATACCGGGATGGTGACAATCTACGGGGGAACAGGAAGTAAGCAATTAAATCTGTTATTTGAAACGATTCAGGATACTTTGGCAAAGCTGAAAGCAGAAGGTATTACTGAAAAAGAATTAAAGAATAGCAAGGAACAAATGAAGGGCAGCCTTATGCTAAGCCTTGAAAGTACAAATAGCAGGATGAGTCGTAACGGGAAAAATGAATTATTATTAAAAGAACATAAGAGTCTTGATCAGATTTTAGATGAAATTAATAAAGTAAATGAAAATAGTGTAAACACAATGGCAAAACAAGTATTTACAGATGATTTTTCACTGGCGTTAATTAGTCCAACTGAAGGATTGCCACAAAAGCTTATAAACTGATGCTTCTAAATAAATGGACTACTCCATAAAATGTATTAAGGACAATGAAGGGGTGGTCTTTTTGAGGCTAAGTGAATTAAGTGGTAAAGAAATTGTCGATGTCAAACGTGCTGAAAGACTTGGTGTTTTAGGTCAAACTGATTTAGAAATTGATGAAAGAACAGGACAAATTAAGGCTCTTATTATTCCGTCTTTAAAATGGTTTGGTTTAAAAAAGCAAGGAAATGAAGTCCGTGTGTCGTGGCAGCATATTCGTAAAATTGGAACAGATATGATCATCATTGATATTCCAGATGAAGATAGTGCAGAGGAAATTGAATAGAAAACAAGTTAAACCCACGGATATTCCGTGGGTTTTTTATATTTTACCGTAAGAAAATTATCCTAAGCAAATTTTATCTTGTTCATTCACCTATTTCAGAAATGCCTCATAGTATGGTGGAGTAGATAAAATTATGGTGATTTTATTAATTGTGGGAGCCATCCCTCAACAAAGATTATAGGTAGAAGAAACCGAAGGTCGCTGATGTGAGACGTTTACTTACTCACATTCATTCGAGTTTTATTTTGGTAAAAGAAGGTGATATAACGTATGTTAACCGATATGCATATAGCAATTATTGGTGGAGATGCACGACAATTAGAAGTGATTCGTAAACTAATTGAATTAGATGCACGGCTTTCATTAATTGGATTTGATCAATTAGACCATGGATTCACAGGAGCTTCAAAGGAACGATTAGACGAAATCGACTTTACAGATATAGATGCGATTATTTTGCCAGTATCCGGAACAAACAGTGAAGGCGAGGTCGAAACGATCTTTTCAAATGAAACGGTGGTCTTATCAGAAGAAATCTTATCACAAACACCTAAACACTGTGTTGTTTATTCTGGAATTAGCAATTCGTATTTAGATGGGATTATTAATGCAACAAATCGTAAATTAGTGCGTTTATTTGAAAGAGATGATGTAGCCATCTATAATTCCATTCCAACGGTTGAAGGTACAATTATGATGGTCATCCAACATACGGATATAACGATTCATAATTCGAATGTTGCGGTACTAGGACTAGGAAGGGTTGGCATGAGTGTGGCAAGAAGCTTTGCTGCATTAGGAGCAAACGTAAAAGTAGGTGCCAGAAAAACAGAGCATATTGCGAGAATTTCAGAAATGGGATTAACACCATTTCAGCTCTCAAATCTTGCTGACGAGGTTAAGAATATTGATGTTTGTATTAATACCATCCCACATTTAATTGTAACGGCAAGTGTGATTTCAAAAATGCCTGCCCACACATTGATTGTTGATCTAGCCTCAAAACCAGGGGGAACTGATTTTAGATATGCAGAAAAAAGAGGAATTAAAGCATTATTAGCACCAGGATTACCCGGTATTGTAGCTCCAAAGACTGCTGGGCAAATCGTTGCGAATGTATTATCTCAACTACTTCTTGAGTTATTACAACAAAGAGAGGAGAACGAATAATATGACTTCATTAAAAGGGAAAAGAATCGGATTTGGTGTTACGGGATCCCATTGTACGTATGATGCGGTATTGCCTGAAATTATTAGACTTGTTGATGAGGGTGCTGAAGTATTACCTGTCGTCTCTTGGACTGTCCAGTCAACGAATACACGTTTTGGAGAAGGTGCAGAATGGATTGAAAGAATTGAAAAAGTCACTGGTAATAAAGTGATAGATTCAATTGTAAAAGCAGAACCATTAGGACCTAAAATCCCACTTGATTGCATGGTGATAGCACCGCTTACAGGGAATTCCATGAGTAAATTCGCAAACGCCTTAACGGATTCCCCTGTTTTAATGGCTGCAAAGGCAACATTACGTAATCAAAGTCCAGTTGTTTTAGGAATTTCTACGAATGACGCTTTAGGGTTAAATGGTGTTAACTTAATGAGACTTATGGCAACAAAAAATATTTATTTTATCCCGTATGGCCAGGATGCACCAACGAAGAAACCTAATTCAATGGTTGCTCGTATGACTGAGCTTCGCGACACTGTTGCAGCAGCAATTGAAGGAAAACAATTACAGCCAGTCATTGTAGAAAGGTTCCGAGACGACGAAAATTGATGAAATTTTCATACTAAACGAGAAAGAATGAAAATTCTTCTCTCCTTTAGTACTTGTATGTGGTAAAATATATATCATTAAACGAAAATTAGACGTTCTAGTATTACCAGGAAGGGGAATATCAAATGACAGTAGAAAAAGAATTACATGTTGCGGTTGTAGGTGCTACAGGCGCAGTAGGAATGCAAATGCTCAAAACACTTGAAGAAACAAATTTTCCATTAACAAAATTAACTTTATTATCATCAGAACGTTCTGCTGGTAAAAAGATTACGTATAAGGGTAACGAAGTAACAGTTGAGGTAGCAACACCAGAAAAATTTGAAGGTGTTGATATTGCTTTATTTAGTGCTGGTGGTGGCGTTTCGAAAGAACTAGCTCCAGAAGCTGTAAAACGAGGTGCGATTGTAGTAGATAACACAAGTGCATTTAGAATGGCTGAAAATGTACCTCTTGTTGTTCCGGAGGTAAATGAAAATGACCTTCTTAATCACAATGGTATTATCGCAAATCCAAACTGTTCAACTATTCAAATGGTTGTAGCCTTAGAGCCCATTCGTAGAGCCTATGGTTTATCAAAAGTTATTGTTTCAACCTATCAAGCAGTTTCAGGTTCTGGTGTAGCTGCCATCGAAGAAATGAATGAGCAGACAAAGGATATCATTGAAGGAAATGAATTTACTCCACAGGTTTTACCTGTAAAAGGTGACAAGAAGCATTATCAAATTGCCTTTAATGCAATTCCACAAATTGATAAATTTGAGGATAATGGTTTCACTTTTGAAGAAATGAAAATGATTAACGAAACGAAGAAGATTATGCATTTACCGGATCTTCATGTTGCTGCTACCTGTGTTCGTTTACCGGTTGAAACTGGACATTCTGAATCTGTTTATTTTGAAACGGCTCAAAATGGGGTTTCTGCACAGGAAGTAAAAGATTTATTAGCATCCGCACCAGGAATTGTATTACAGGATAATCCCGAAGAACAAGTATACCCAATGCCAATTCATGCAGTCGGTAAAAAAGATGTATTTGTAGGAAGAATCAGAAGAGACCTAGACCAAGATAATGGATTCCACATGTGGGTAGTATCTGACAACCTATTAAAAGGTGCAGCATGGAACTCAGTACAAATTGCAGGCAGTCTGTTAAAGCTAGGTTTAGTTGCAAAATAATCGTTTCAACCAAACATGAGGTGGTTTCATGAATATTGTTGTACAAAAATTTGGCGGAACCTCAGTGCGAGATGAAGAATCTCGTGAAAGAGCAAGAACACATATCGAAAGTGCTGTCTCAGATGGATATAAAGTAGTTGTCGTTGTATCAGCTATGGGACGCATGGGTGACCCATATGCAACAGATACACTATTAAGCTTAGTCGGGGATATAAATTCTAAGCTTAGCAACAGGGAAATGGATATGCTAGTGTCCTGCGGTGAGATTATTTCCAGTGTTGTTTTCACCAATATGTTGAATCAGACTGGAATTTCAGCAACTGCCTTAAACGGTGGGCAGGCTGGCTTTCGTACAAATAATGACCATTCAAATGCGAGAATTACTGAAATGAAGTGCGATAGATTACTTCAAACCCTTGAAGACCATGATGTGGTAGTAGTAACAGGTTTTCAAGGAATATCTAAAATAGGGGATATTACGACTCTTGGTAGAGGTGGAAGTGATACATCCGCAGCTGCTCTTGGTGTTGCACTGCAAGCTGAATGGATTGATATTTTTACTGATGTAGAAGGTGTTATGACGGCAGACCCTCGTATCGTTGGGGATGCAAAGCCATTATCTGTGGTCACATACAACGAAATTGTAAACATGGCGTACCAGGGTGCGAAGGTAATACACCCACGTGCTGTTGAAATTGCGATGGAGGCAAAGGTGCCAATTAGAGTACGTTCAACTTACACCGATGCACCTGGTACACTTGTGACCACAATAGAAAAGCGCAGAGGTGTCGAGGTTAAGGAAAGATTGATCACGGGCATTGCTCATGTGACAAATGTAACTCAATTAAAAGTCCTAGCCAAAAAAGGCCAATACAATCTTCAAACAGAAGTATTTAAGGCCATGGCAAATGAAAAGATTAGTGTAGATTTCTTTAACATCACGCCAAATGGTGTTGTCTACACAGTTTCAGGGGATATGACAGCACGCGCTGTTAATAAACTGAAGGAAATGGGATATGAACCACAGGTTAATGAAAAATGTGCAAAGGTAGCGACAGTTGGAGCGGGCATGAACGGGGTACCTGGAGTAACTGCTAGAATTGTAACAGCACTCTCGGAAAAAGGAATTCAAATCCTGCAGTCCGCAGATAGCCTTTCAACGATTTGGGTACTTGTAAAAGAGTCTGATATGAAGGAAGCGATTAATGCTCTGCATAAAGCATTCCATTTATCAGATGGACCTGTTGGTGCAGAAGTGGTAGACTATTAAGATGAATAAGTAGGGAGCCTTGCGATTGTGGGGTGTCCCTTCTCTTTTCAATATCATTAAGGTTTTTAATTTTTTTGATCAAGCCTAGTTGTATTTAATTGAAATGCTAGGCGTAAATGATGGGAGTAGGTGTAAAAGCATGATTGATTTTGGAAGAATCTCTACGGCGATGGTGACACCATTTGATAATAAAGGAAACATTGACTTCGGTAAAACAACTCAGTTGATCAATTATTTATTAAACAATGGTACAGAATCACTGGTTGTAGCAGGGACAACAGGTGAATCTCCCACATTATCATCTGAGGAAAAAGTGGCGCTTTTCCGTCATGTTGTAAAAGTAGTTGACAGTCGAGTTCCTGTCATTGCTGGAACTGGTAGTAATAATACGTACGCATCAATGGAGCTTACTAAGAAAGCACAGGAAGCTGGTGTTGACGGAATTATGCTTGTGGTACCGTACTATAACAAGCCAAATCAAGAAGGTCTTTATCAGCATTTTAAAACAATTGCTGAAAGTACAAATCTACCTGTTATGCTATACAATATTCCTGGTAGATCGATTATTAATATGTCGGTTGAAACCATTATTAAGTTATCTAAGATTCCGAATATCGTAGCTGTAAAAGAAGCGAGCGGAAGTTTAGAGGCAATGACTGAAATTATTGCAAATACAGATGATAATTTTGACTTATACAGTGGTGATGATGGCATTACATTACCAGCACTTTCAATTGGTGCAAAAGGTGTCGTATCGGTTGCTGCCCATGTAATTGGCAATGAGATGCAACAAATGGTAAAAGCATTTTTAGCAGGTAATATATCTGAAGCTGCAAGCCAACATCAAATGCTATTACCAATCATGAAGGGACTATTTACAGCTCCAAATCCTGTACCTGTAAAAACAGCTCTTCAAATAAAGGGACTAGATGTTGGATCTGTTCGCTTGCCGCTTGTCCCATTAAATGAGCAAGAACGAATTCAATTATCAAATTTACTTTCAAATTAATAACATAAATGAAAAAGTCAATCTTATGGTTGGCTTTTTTCTTTCTGCCTATATTGCCATATTCAGAATGAAAAGGGGTCATGTGTTTATACTAAATGGTAAATGGGTTGAAAGGAGATTACGATGAATAATAATCAATACATAAATGAAGAAGAACCACAAGAAAATCAAGATAAAAATGAATCAAAGGGTTCATCATTAGTAGATAAAATACAGCAATTAGGACAAACAAATGTCCCCCAAATGTCGAATGATAGTAAAATACATTGCCTTACAATTGTCGGCCAAATTGAAGGTCATATTCAACTGCCACCGCAAAATAAAACAACAAAATATGAACATGTTATACCCCAAATTGTAGCGATTGAACAAAATCCAAAAATTGAAGGTTTACTCGTTGTATTAAATACAGTAGGAGGAGATGTAGAAGCAGGACTTGCTATTTCTGAAATGCTTGCATCACTCTCTAAGCCGACAGTTTCCATTGTTTTAGGTGGAGGGCATTCAATTGGTGTGCCAATAGCCGTTGCCTGCGATTATTCTCTTGTTGCCGAAACGGCGACAATGACGATTCACCCAGTTAGACTAACAGGTCTTGTTATTGGAGTGCCACAGACGTTTGAGTACCTTGATAAAATGCAAGAGCGTGTTGTAAATTTTGTAACAAGCCATTCAAATATTTCAGAAGAGAAATTTAAGGAATTGATGTTTTCAAAAGGCAATTTAACTAGAGATATTGGGACAAATGTAATTGGTTCGGATGCAGTTGAATATGGACTCATTGATGAAATTGGCGGTATTGGTCAGGCAATAAAGAAATTAAATGAGTTAATTGATAAGAAAAATCTTTCTGATGAAAGTGGGCAGATGATTCAATGATCCTATATACGATGATGCCACAGGAATTAATATATCCACAAAATGAAATGGAAGATAATCATTTGAAATATGTCGATATAAATGGTGTTTCATTGGCTGTCAGTCCCTCTCAAAATGGTGATTACACAATTGAAAGAGTAATGAGCACAGATCCACAACACTTTCTAGATGGAAGATATTCACCAGGGCAGAAAATAAGACTTTGAGACAAATTGGTATAATGTGCTATAATCTAAGTAGATTTTCATTACATAGGCAGCCATGTTATGGCTGCCTTCCTGTTATTTATTGGTAGAGTAGGTGTAGTATGGCAAAACGAAAACGTAGACAGTCGAAGCGAAAAGATGAATGGAAAAAAACACTTAAATTTGAATTGCTAGGTTTATTATTGCTAGCTTTAGCGTGTATTGGATTAGCTAGACTTGGAACAGTGGGGACGGGGCTAGTCTATTTATTTCGATTTTTCCTTGGGAATTGGGACATTCTTGGATTAATCGGGCTACTGCTCGTTTCAATTTATATCATTTGGAACCGCACATGGCCGAGAATCGTTACTAGGCAATTGATTGGAGTCTATTTAATCGTATGTTCAATGTTGCTATTAAGTCATATTCCATTATTTAATTTGCAAACAAATGAAGGCAAATTTACTGACCCTAGTGTTATTAAAAATACTTGGAGCATGTTTTGGGCAGTTGTGAATGGCAATTCGAGCACAACAGATTTAGGTGGGGGAATGATTGGTTCGATCCTATTTGCTGCCTCGTATTTCCTATTTGATGAAACAGGTACAAAGATTATATCCGTCTTTTTAATTGTAATTGGTGGTGTGCTTGTTACCGGTAAATCACTCCATGATACAATTGCGAAAATCTTTAGCCCTGTTGCTACATTTTTTAAGAATCAATGGATTGCATTTGTAGATGATATAAAAAATTGGTCAGCACAACGTAAAAATCAGCCGAAAAAAGAAAAACGAAAGATGAAGAAAGAAACTCAAAAACAGGATGTTCATGCTCCACAAGAAGCCCAAAATGAAGAAGAGCCTGTTGAGATCCCAATTGAGCCGATTATCTCGAACTTTGCCGACAAGGCGTATACAAGAGACCACGAGGCACTTCACGAGAAAAATGAGCAACAACATCATGGGAGAGATGATGACCATGATGAAAAAATGCCAATCACCTTTACAGAAGGTGAACTGGAAAATGTAGATTATGAATTACCACCAGTTGATCTTCTTCATCCTCCAAAACAAACAAGTCAAAGTGCGGAGCATGAAAATATTTATGAAAATGCTAGAAAGCTAGAAAAAACATTTAATAGCTTTGGTGTAAAGGCAAAGGTGACAAAAGTTCACCTTGGCCCAGCTGTGACAAAATATGAAGTTTACCCAGATGTTGGGGTAAAAGTAAGTAAAATCGTAAATTTAAGTGATGACTTAGCACTTGCATTAGCAGCAAAAGATATTCGAATTGAGGCCCCAATACCTGGTAAATCGGCAGTTGGAATCGAGGTACCTAATTCCGAAATTGCAGTTGTATCACTACGGGAGGTATTAGAGGATATTGAACCTCAGCGTTCGGATTCTAAGTTATTGATTGGGCTTGGTCGTGATATCTCGGGTGAGGCTAAATTTGCTGAGCTTAATAAAATGCCTCACTTATTAGTTGCTGGTGCTACCGGTAGTGGTAAAAGTGTATGTATTAATGGCATTATTACAAGTGTACTTATGAGGGCAAAACCTCATGAAGTGAAGATGATGATGATTGATCCGAAAATGGTTGAATTAAATGTGTATAACGGAATTCCACATTTATTAGCTCCAGTTGTGACAGATCCCAAAAAGGCATCACAAGCTCTTAAAAAAGTCGTTAATGAAATGGAACGTAGATATGAATTATTCGCACATACCCATACGAGAAATATCGAGGGCTACAATGAGTATATTCGCCGTCATAATAGTGAAGAAGAGGCGAAACAACCAACTCTACCATACATTATGGTGATCGTAGATGAATTAGCCGATTTAATGATGGTAGCTTCATCAGATGTCGAGGATTCTATCACACGTTTAGCACAAATGGCTCGTGCTGCTGGAATTCACTTAATTATCGCAACTCAACGACCATCAGTAGATGTTATCACTGGGGTTATTAAAGCAAATATTCCATCCCGTATAGCTTTTAGTGTTTCTTCACAAACAGACTCTAGGACAATTCTAGATATGGGTGGAGCAGAAAAACTACTAGGACGAGGTGACATGCTATTTTTACCTGTTGGAGCCTCTAAGCCTGTACGCGTTCAGGGAGCGTTTTTGTCAGATGATGAGGTAGAAGAGATTGTTAATTTTGTCATTTCCCAACAAAAAGCACAATATCAGGAGGAAATGATTCCGACGGACACAGTTGAAACGACTGAGGAAGTGGATGATGAATTATATGACGATGCTGTACAACTTGTTATTGAGATGCAAACAGCGTCCGTATCGATGCTTCAACGAAGATTTCGAATTGGATACACAAGAGCTGCTAGACTGATCGATGCTATGGAATTAAGAGGTATAGTTGGTCCGTATGAAGGCAGCAAACCAAGGGCAGTTCTTGTTACAGCAAAAAATGAAGATGTTGGTAGTTAACGATATTTGAAAAAAGAAGAGCAGTTGCTCTTCTTTTTTTCGACAAATTACGCAATTCTTATTTATTTCTATTTAAAAAAATGATATAGTTATTTTCGGATAATATCGGTCTAACATCAGAGGTCTGATGACTTTACAATATACTGGAGGAACTAAAGATGACTATCAAGTTAGATAATCGACCATTGTACTTGCAAGTGATAGATCAAATCAGACTTGATATTGATAACGGAGTCTACAAAGAAAAGGAAAAACTACCATCAGAATTTCTCCTAGCAAAACAATTAGGTGTAAGTAGAGCAACCTTAAGAGAAGCTTTACGAATTCTTGAAGATGAGAATGTCATTGTTAGAAGACATGGCGTTGGGACCTTTGTTAATTCAAAACCTCTTTTTAATTCTGGAATTGAGCAAATAAGCAGTATAACAGATATGATCATACAAGCAGGGATGTCACCTGGTACTATCTTTTTATCACAAACGGTGAAAGGACCAACTGATGGGGATATAAAAGGTTTCAGTTGTTTAGAAAATGAAGAAGTAACCGTGATTGAACGAGTCCGTACTGCAAACGGTGAGCCTGTTGTGTATTGTATCGATAAAATACTTAGTAAAAATATACCTTCAAGCTATTCACATGAAGAATCAATCTTTGAATTATTAGAGAAAAAAGCGGGAAAAAAAATTACATATGCAGTGACTTATATTGAACCAATTGGGTATCATGAAACCATTTCCCCTATATTAAATTGTGATCCGGAAACTGCTCTTTTGCTATTAAAACAAATGCATTATGACGATAATGATGAACCTGTATTATTTTCACAGAATTATTTTAGAGCTGATAAATTTTCATTTCATGTTGTTAGAAAACGTGTTTTATAAAATGGGAAAAATATCCACTTTTAAGGAGGTGAATAAGTAGTTCGTTACATACAAATATTTAAAAGTAAGGATTTGTTTTTATTAAAATTTATTGGGGGTCATCTTATGTTTAAACAGAAAGCTGGTTTTGGTCTTGCATTTCTACTTGCAGCTGGAACATTGTTAGGTGCATGTGGTACTGCAGGCGAAGAAGGAACAGGTAAAGGAAATGGCGAAGGAGCAAACCTAAAAGTAGGTATGGTTACTGACGCTGGTACAATTGATGATAAATCATTTAACCAAGGTACATGGGAAGGAATCTTGGCTGCCAAAGAAGAGTATGGTATTCAAGAAAAATATCTCAGACCGGCTGGTGAAATTGAAGCTGAATATTTAAAAGAGATTGGGAATCTTTACGATGCCGGATACAAATTTATTTTTACACCTGGTTTTAAATTTGAAACAGCAATTTACCAAGCACAATCCAAATATGAAGATGCTAAATTTATTATTTTAGATGGTAATCCACATAAGGGTGACTTTGTTCCAGTAGTGGCTGATAACACTGTTGCTGTTTTCTTTGCTGAGCATGAATCCGGTTTCTTAGCTGGTGTGGCGACTGCTCTTGAGTTACAAGATGGAGAAGCTGGATTTATCGGTGGTATGGAAATCCCAGCTGTACAAAAGTTTAATTGGGGATTCCAACAAGGTGTGACTTATGCGAACGAGAATTTAGGAACAAATCTTAGTATTAAAGAACAAAACGTTATTTACCAAGGTACGTTTACAGATTCTGCAGCTGGTGGACAAATTGCAGCTTCTATGTATGATCGCGGTGTAAAAGCAATTTTTGTAGCTGCAGGTGGTGTAGGTGTTGGTGCAATCAATGAAGGGAAAACACGTGCTGGTAAAGGTGAAGATGTTTGGGTTGTAGGTGTTGACGTTGACCAATATGCTGACGGTGTTTATGATGACGCAAACAATAAATCAGTGATCTTAACATCCGCAATGAAAAAATTGGGTCATGCGTCTCAAGAAATAATCAAACAAGAGCTTGACGGAGAATTCCCTGGTGGACAAACTATAACTTATGATGCAAAAAATGATGGGGTTGGCCTTCCGGAAGAGAATCCTAATTTAAGTGATGATACTGTTAATAAAGTAAATGAAGTTTTTGAAAAGATTAAATCAGGTGAAATCAAAGTCTCAGGTGAACAAGGGAATTTAATCAAGTAGTAAATTTGCATAAATGAGACGGGTTCATCCGTCTCTTCTTTTATGTTAAAGTAATACGTAGAGGTAACCCATTTTTTGGGTGTATATAGGGGACTTCTAAATATAAAGGAATTGAGGTCTAGAAAAAGGTGAGTGCTACTATGGAATATGTTGTGGAAATGCTGAATATCAGAAAAGAGTTTCCAGGTATTGTAGCGAATGATAATATTACTCTTACTTTAAAAAAAGGAGAGATACACGCTCTACTTGGTGAAAATGGGGCAGGAAAATCTACGCTCATGGGTGTTTTATTTGGTATGTACCAGCCCGAGCAAGGAATCATTAAAGTAAATGGAGAACAGGTACACATTAATAATCCTAATGTGGCAAATCGCCTAGGGATTGGGATGGTGCACCAACACTTTAAGCTAGTTGAAAATTTTACGGTTACTGAAAATATCGTTTTAGGTAGTGAACCATTAAAGGGTGGAGTTGTACTAGATATTCAAAGTGCAGCAAAACGAATTGAAGAATTATCTAAATATTATGGACTTAATGTAGATCCACATGCAAAAATTGAAGACATTTCAGTCGGGATGCAGCAACGCGTTGAAATCATGAAGATGCTTTTCCGAGAGGCAGATGTGCTTATTTTTGATGAGCCAACAGCTGTATTAACCCCAAGTGAAATAGATGAATTAATGAAGATTATGAAGAATTTAATTAAAGAAGGAAAATCAATCATAATCATTACCCATAAATTGAAGGAAATTAAAGCTGTTGCAGATCGCTGTACAGTCATTCGTCGTGGTAAATACATAGGAACAGTGGATGTGGCTGGTGCAAGTGAAGCTAGCTTAGCAGAGATGATGGTTGGCCGACATGTTTCCTTTAACGTAGATAAAGAAGAAAGTAAACCAGGTGAAGTGGTCTTAGATATAGATTCCCTTTCCGTAAAAAATAATCGTAAGGTTATGGGATTAAAGAACTTTTCTTTAAACGTACGAAAAGGAGAAATTGTGGGTATTGCAGGTGTTGAAGGAAATGGTCAATCGGAGTTAGTGGAAGCCGTCACAGGTCTTCGTAAAGCTGAGTCAGGAAAAATTATGTTGAACGGTGAGGATATTACTACACTACCAGTGCGTCAGCGTATTGAAAAAGGTATTGCTCACATTCCTGAGGATCGACAAAAACGAGGTCTTGTTTTAGATTACACACTCCAATCCAATATGGTATTAGAGGTTTATAATAAACCACCATTTGCAAAGTATGGCCTTTTAAATGTATCTGCGATGAAAGAGTATGCAAAGAAAATTTTAGAAAATTTTGATGTGCGTTCAGGAGAAGGGGAAGTTTCCATAACAAGAACCTTATCAGGTGGTAACCAACAGAAAGCAATTGTTGGACGTGAGCTTGAATTAGATCCTGAATTGCTAGTAGCTGTTCAACCAACAAGGGGCCTAGATGTAGGGTCAATCGAATATATCCATAAACGATTAATTGAACACCGTGATAAAGGAAAGGCAGTACTTTTAATCTCATTAGAACTTGATGAAGTATTGCAGCTATCTGACCGGATTGCTATTATCAACAACGGCGAACTGATTGGCGTTGTAAATGCCTCTGAAACAAATGAAAATGAGGTAGGTCTCATGATGGCGGGTATAGGTAAGGAGAGAAGTGTATGAGAAATACAATCATTTCATTAATTGCAGTACTTTTTGGTCTTATCGCAGGTGGGATATTAATGCTCTTTATCGGAAGCAATCCTTTTGAAGGGTATCTCTATTTGTTCCAAGGTGGTTTAAAAAATGTTTCAAGAATTGGGGATACATTAGCTACAGCAACCCCATTAATTTTTACAGGATTATCAGTTGCTTTTGCCTTCCGTACAGGTTTATTTAATATCGGGGCTTCTGGTCAGATGCTAATCGGAGGTCTTCTTGCAACGGCTGTTGGTTTAACATTTGATTGGACAAGACCAATCCTTTTACTCGTAATGATTTTAGTAGGCTTTCTTGGTGGAGCTCTTTGGGCATTTATTCCAGGAGTACTTAAAGCAAGATTTAATGTTCATGAGGTTGTTTCAACAATTATGATGAACTGGGTAGCCTATTGGACTGTTTATTATGTTGTGCCGGGTTATTTTAAAGGTGAATTCCTTGAGACAGAATCAAGAAAGTTACCTGACGAAGCAACATTGAGATCACCATTTTTAACCGAAATGTTCCAAGGCTCATATATAAACCTAGGCTTGTTCTTAGGTGTTATCGCTGTTATTATTATTGGATTTATTATCAATAAAACAACATTAGGGTTTGAATTGAAAGCGGTTGGTTTTAATCGTCATGCTGCAGAATACGCAGGTATGCGTGTAAATACTAATATTGTATTATCAATGTTAATTTCCGGAGGCTTAGCCGGTCTTGCAGGAGTAGCCATGTACACAGGTAATGCAAGTACTATGCAAATTGGAAACCTACCCTCTCAAGGTTTTGATGGTATCGCGGTAGCTTTATTAGGGGCAAATAGTCCAATTGGAGTATTTTTTGCAGCAGTATTTTTTGGAATCCTTTACTCTGGAACTGGATTTATGAATGCAATGACGGAAATCCCACCAGAGATTGCAAATACGATAATTGCGATCATAATTTATTTCGCTGCTACGGGTATTTTAATTGAACGTTTACTGAATAAGTTCAAAAGAAGACGAACTGACAGCTCTGCTGTAAAAAAGGAGGAAGCGTAAAATGTGGTCTATAATTGAACAAATCTTTCCATATGCAATTGTTTTTACCATTCCTCTTCTAATAACAGCGCTTGGAGGCTTATTCAGCGAACGAAGTGGTGTCGTTAATATCGGCTTGGACGGTCTGATGATTTTTGGAGCATTTGCAGGTTCACTCACAATCCATTTTCTTCAAGGGACAATGAATAATAATTTAGTATTATGGATTGGGTTACTAGTTGCAGCGATTGTTGGTATACTCTTTTCTCTATTACATGCTTTTGCTAGTATCAACTTAAATGCCAACCAAATTATTAGTGGTGTTGCAATCAATTTGATTGCCGGGGCACTTACTGTTTTCTTAGCAAGAAATATTACTGGTAGTGGAAACATCCGTATTACAAGTGGGTTTAAGCCAGTAGACATTCCAGGACTTTCTTCTATTCCAGTTATTGGGGATTTGTTTTTTACAAAAACATATCCAACGACATGGTTTATTTTACTCGTTTTATTCATTAGTGCATTTGTATTATATAAAACAAAAACAGGACTTCGCTTGCGTTCTTGTGGTGAATTCCCGCAAGCTGCTGAGGCTGCAGGTGTTAATGTAAGACGGATCCGCTACCTTGGGGTCATACTTTCAGGGGCATTTTCAGGTTTAGGTGGAGCAATTATTATTGTTACGTATGCAGGAGAGTTCACTGGTAATGTTTCTGGATTAGGGTTCCTGGCACTTGCTGCATTAATCTTCGGACAATGGAAACCACTAGGAATATTAGGTGCTACCTTATTCTTTGGTTTTGCGAGTACTGTTGCTAACGTTTCACAGGTAATTCCTGAGCTTGCGGTTGTTCCACCAATTCTTTTAAAGATTTTCCCTTATGTGGTAACTTTAATTGCATTGGTTATATTCTCTAAATCTTCTCAAGCACCAAAAGCTGCTGGAGAACCATTTGATTCAGGGAAACGATAAGATAATATTTTTGAAAAGGAATGGCAGAGGTGTCATTCCTTTTTTATTATGAAAATTTATTGACCAAAACTTGAAATCATTGCTAATCTGAGGTTATAGTGATTTTAAGATTAATTAAACGGTTTTGGTTGAAAAATAGCCATACAGGGTTTTGCTATGACCAAAAAAGGAGGCTATGTTTAGATGTTTTTATTGGATGAAACTGAGCATAAAATAAATGGGTTGACACTCCATACGATTAAAGCAGATAAATTTAAAACGAATACCATTGTACTTAGATTGAAGGCCCCTCTTGAGGAGGAATATGTAACACAAAGGGCATTGCTTCCATATGTCTTGCAAAGTGAGACAGCTAGCTATCCTTCCACAACTAGTTTACGTTCCTATTTAGATGAATTATATGGGGCCGCTTTATATGTGGATTTAGCTAAAAAAGGTGAAAATCACATAATTACATTTTTCATTGAAATCGCCAATGAACTGTTTTTAAAAGATCAAACTCCTTTGTTTGATAAAGCGATTACAATGTTGCGGGAGATGGTGCTTTCGCCTATCAGTGAAAATGGTGCTTTTAAGAGTACAATCGTTGAAAAAGAGAAACGTAGCCAAAAACTGCGAATTCAAGCTGTTAATGATGATAAAATGAGGTATTCGAATTTACGATTAGTCGAGGAAATGTGTAAGGATGAACCTTATCACCTTCATGTTAATGGAAGAATTGAAGACATTGATCTTATTACAGCCGAATCTTTATACAATTATTATCAAAAAGTAATAGCAGAAGACGAAATTGATCTATATGTTATCGGTAATATCGAACCTGAAGTGGTACAGGAAACTGTTTCATCAGCCTTTGTATTTACCGACCGAAGCAAGCGTTCACAAACGGAATCAAAATCAAAACAGGAATTAAAAGTTAAGGAAGTCATAGAAAAACAAGATGTAAAACAAGGTAAGCTTAATATTGGCTACCGAACAAACACAACATATAGTGATCCTGATTACGATGCCCTTCAAGTGTTTAACGGAATATTCGGTGGGTTTTCGCATTCGAAGCTGTTTATAAATGTACGTGAAAAAGAAAGCTTGGCATATTATGTAGCATCAAGAGTAGAAAGTCATAAGGGTCTACTAATGGTGATGTCTGGAATAGATGTGAATAATTATGACAGAGCAGTAACCATTATTAAGGAACAAATGCAAGCGATGATTGATGGTGATTTCACGGAAGAAGTCATGATCCAAACAAAAGCTGTTATACGGAATCAATTGCTTGAAACGATTGATACATCTCGAGGAATTGCAGAGGTTTTATATCATAATGTTGTTTCTCCAAAACCGAGAAAGCTTGAAGAGTGGATTTCTGGAATAGAAGCTGTAACGAAGGAGGAAGTAGTCAATGTTGCAAAGAAGATTGAACTTGATACCATCTACTTCCTTACAGGATTGGAGGGCGGCAGGTAATGGAAAAAATCACATTTGATCAACTTCAAGAGGTTCTTTTTCATGAGAAGCTTGAAAATGGCCTTAATGTCTATATTCTTCCGAAAAAGGGATTTAATAAAACCTATGCTACCTTTACAACGAATTACGGTTCTGTCGACAATCAGTTTGTACCATTAGGGAAGAATGAGTTCGCTCATGTACCTGATGGGATTGCTCATTTTTTAGAGCATAAGCTATTTGAAAAAGAAGATGGCGATGTATTTCAGGATTTTAGTAAACAGGGTGCATCAGCAAACGCGTTCACTTCATTTACAAGAACTGCCTATCTTTTTTCAAGTACATCCAATGTAGAAAAAAATCTTCAGACATTGATTGACTTTGTTCAAAGTCCTTATTTTACTGAAAAAACGGTAGAAAAGGAAAAGGGAATCATTGGTCAAGAAATTACAATGTATGATGACAATCCTGATTGGAGACTGTATTTCGGTGTCATTGAAAATATGTATAAAAATCATCCAGTAAGAATCGACATCGCTGGAACAATTGATTCCATCGCTAAAATAACAAAGGATATGCTTTATGAATGCTATGAAACCTTCTATCATCCAAGCAATATGGTATTATTCGTAGTTGGTCAAATTGAACCTGAAAAAATAATGGAGCAAATTCGTTCTAACCAAGCGGCAAAAGAATACAAGGATCAGCCAGAAATCAAACGCCATTTTGAAGATGAGCCAATTGAAGTAAATGAAAAGAAAAAAGTTCTTGAAATGAATGTTCAATCCTCAAAATGTATGGTTGGTGTGAAAACTTTAAATCCGTCACGTAAAGGCGATGAATTGCTGAAACAAGAATTGTCGATCACGATCATTCTAGATTGGCTACTTGGAAAAAGTTCTAAACATTATCAGGCTTTGTATGATGAGGGCTTAATTGATGATACATTTTCGTTTGATTACACTGAAGAGCAAGGATTTGGTTTTGCCATCGTAGGTGGTGACACTTCTAATCCTGACGAATTATCATCAAAAGTAAAAAATATTATGCTTTCAAGTAAGAAACAAGGGATCACCGCAAAAGAGCTAGATCGAGTGAAAAAGAAAAAGATTGGTGCATTTTTACGCTCTCTTAATTCACCTGATTATATTGCAAATCAATTTACAAGGTATGCATTTAATGAGATGAATTTATTTGATGTCGTTCCAATAATGGAAAGTCTAACAGTCGACGATATTACAAACACTGTGAATGAATTTTTTGATGAAATCCGAATGACAGAATGTCAGGTTATTCCTAAAAAAAGTTAACACAAAAAAGCATCCTTTTGTGAAAGGGTGCTTTTTTAAGGGGAAATGAGTATGAAAAAATATGCGTTAATCACAGGTGCGAGCGGAGGGATAGGAAGCGCCATTGCGAAAGAAATTGCCACACTTGGCTATTCGTTATACCTTCACTACCATGAAAACGAACAAGCTATAGAAAAGCTAGCTGAAGAATTAGCTCTTGAAGGTGTGGAAACATACATAATGAAGGCTGATTTAAGTCTTCCAAGTGGTGTGGAACATCTAGTGAAAGAAATCAAACAGCCAATTGATACAATAATCCATAATTCAGGTAAAAGTGTGTTTGGGCTCATGACGGATTTTGACCAAAAGACTGTTGAACAAATGGTGCAACTTCATGTGAGTACACCGTATCTGTTAACAAAAGAATTGCTTCCAACAATGATTACAAAAAGGAGGGGAAATATCATCGTTATTTCCTCGATTTGGGGAATCACGGGAGCCTCCTGTGAAGTCCTCTATTCAATGGTAAAAGGTGGCCAAATATCATTTGTAAAGGCTCTAGCAAAGGAAGTTGCGCTTAGCGGAATTAGAGTTAACGCAGTTGCACCAGGTGCGATTAATACAAACATGCTGAAAGAATTTACATCGGAAGATATTGAGGGCATTAGTGAAGAAATTCCGATGGGGAGAATTGGAGAGCCAAGTGAGGTTGCAAATGCGGTCGCATTTTTACTATCGGATAAAGCTTCTTATATTACAGGACAAGTATTGTCTGTTAATGGTGGTTGGCATTGTTAACTTTATTTTTTTAACGAATAAATTATTTAACAATCGACAAACTAACATTGTAATAACCTAATAAGGAGGGTCACTTATGTCTGTACTAGACAATTTTGAAGACTGGAAAAATTTTTTAGGTGATCGCTTGCAGCATGCTAAATCTGAAGGAATGGATCAAAACGTGATTGATGATATGGCTCATCAACTAGGTGATTACCTTGCAAGTGAAGTAGAGCCGAAAAATGCTCAAGAAAAAGTATTGCGTGACCTTTGGAATGTTGCCTCTGAAGAAGAGCAACAAGCGATTGCCAACGTAATGGTAAAGCTTGTCCAATAGGTTAGGAAGTTTGGAAACGAGAGAGGATTTTCCTCTCTTTTTTTGTTATGTACCCTCATTTTTTTCTCCCCCTCTATAAAATGTGGAAAATTTAGTTTATAATGAAAATGGTGCATTAATTTATAGTTGGAAATTATAACCACTAAGCAAGGGGCTGCGACATTTTGGAGAAAAAAGAGTGGTATTTGGAATATGAAATAGCAAAAAATCGCCCAGGTCTTCTTGGGGATATTTCTTCACTATTAGGAATGCTTTCGATAAATATTGTTACAATAAATGGTGTAGACGATCGTAGAAGGGGCATGCTTTTATTAAGTGATAGTAAAGAGCAAATTGAAAGACTTGAATCAATTTTACATACAATGGATACGATAACCGTTACAAAGCTTAGAGAACCGAAGCTTCGAGATAAGCTTGCGGTAAGACATGGCCGATATATTCAGCGCGATGCAGATGATAAAAAAACATTCCGGTTTACTCGCGATGAATTAGGACTTCTTGTTGATTTCATGGCAGAGCTTTTTAAGCAAGAGGGCCATAAGCTTATTGGGATTCGTGGCATGCCAAGGGTGGGGAAGACCGAATCAGTTGTTGCTGCGAGTGTCTGTGCCCATAAAAAATGGTTGTTTGTGTCATCGACTTTATTAAAACAAACAATGAGAAATGAGCTGATTCATGATGAATACAATGTCGATAATCTTTTTATTATTGACGGCATTGTTTCAACTAAGCGTGCAACTGAAAGACATTTACAGCTAGTCAGAGAGATCATGAGACTCCCAGCTGTTAAATTAGTGGAGCATCCAGATATGTTTGTACGACATACCGAATATACATTGAAGGATTTTGATTATATCATTGAACTTCGAAATGAACCTGAAGAAGAAATTACCTATGATATCGAATACCAACAGTTTTCTAGGTCTGATTTTTCTGGTTTCGATTTTTAATTTTTATGTAAATAAAATAATAAATACCTTTACTGACAACGATAAAAATGCTAGTATTATGAACGCGAATATGTCTATAGGTATCCCGAGATTTGGTAGGTGAAAAAAATGACTGAATTAGGTTCTCGACTTAAGGAAGCGAGAGAACAAAAAGATTTAAGCTTGGATGATTTACAGCAAATGACAAAAATCCAAAAAAGGTATTTGGTTGGGATTGAAGAAGGCAATTATTCTGTAATGCCTGGAAAATTCTACGTCCGTGCATTTATTAAGCAATATGCAGAGGCTGTTGGGCTTAATCCTGAAGAATTATTTGAGGAATTCAAATCAGAAATTCCAGGTACATATAATGATGAAATTCCTGAACAAATTTCAAGAGTGCAATCAAGAAGACAAATTTCTACGACAAGTTCGAAAATCATAGATAAAGTACCAATGATAATATTGGTTCTTTTCCTTCTTGGTGGTGCAATGACGATCTACTGGTTTGTATCCAATAAGGATGTTGCCGATGAACCGGACACACAACAAGACAATCAGCAAACAGAATATGAACAATCAAATGAACAACCTCCCGTTCAAGCTGAACAAAAAGAGGATCCAAAAGATGAGGAACAGGTAGCCGGTGAAACGGATAATGCTCCAGCTGATGAAGAAGAACAAGGGGAAGAGGCTCCAGTTCAAGAGCTAGTCGAAATTGAAAAAGGCACGAGCAAAGCAACCTATGAGTTGAAAAACACGGATTCCTTTAAGGTTAAACTTACAGCTACAGCAGGTGGGCAAGCGTGGGTTGCTGTAACAAATAGACAAAATGAAAGATTCGTCTGGAAAAACATTGCTGATGGTCAATCAGAGGAAGTAGACCTGTCTAACCAATCTGAAATTAATTTTAATATTGGAAGGTCTTCAGATCTTGCAATCGAAATAAATGGTGAACCATTTCAATATCCATTTAGCACTGGAGAAGTTGTTCAACAGATTATCACCATTAAATTCACCCCTGGAACTGAGGAATAACAAAAAGTCATCATTATGATGGCTTTTTGTTTCGTATAAGTGGTATTATCACTACTATAGATATTTTAGTAAATGTTGGAGGTATGATTGTGAATTTACCAAATAAGATTACTGTGGCAAGAATTTGCTTAATTCCACTATTTTTAATTATCATGTTTGTCCCATTTGGATGGGGCGTTGTTTCGATTGGCTCAATGTCCATTCCTGTAGCCCATTTAGTCGGAGCGATTATTTTTATTATTGCTTCTGCTACAGATTGGATTGATGGTCATTTGGCCAGAAAGCATAATTTAGTAACAAACCTTGGAAAGTTTCTAGACCCTCTAGCAGACAAGCTACTTGTTTCAGCTGCATTGGTCAGTTTAGTTGAGTTTGGTCTAGCACCTGCATGGATGGTTATTATTATCATAAGTAGGGAGTTTGCCGTTACTGGCTTACGGCTTTTATTAGCAGAAGGCGGAGAGGTATCAGCTGCAAAAACGCTAGGAAAGATAAAAATGTGGGCTCAAGTTGTAGCTGTATCTGCATTATTATTACATAATTGGCCATTTGAATTTCTTTCCATTCCATTTGATATGATTGCGCTTTGGATTGCCGTCATTTTTACAGTTATTTCTGGATGGGATTATTTTGCGAAAAATAAAGGGGTTTTTACAAACTCCAAATAGGACAAATAGGATGGTGAGGTTCTTAAATGAATGCTGAAATAATAGCTGTAGGCTCTGAACTCCTTTTGGGGCAAATTGCAAATACAAATGCACAATTTCTTTCCAAACAGCTTGCTGAACTTGGTATCAATGTTTATTTCCATACAGTTGTTGGTGACAATCCAGACCGTCTAGAGGACGTGATTAAAATCTCACAATCTCGTTCGAATTTAATCATTTTTACCGGTGGACTGGGACCAACAAAGGACGATTTAACAAAAGAGACAATTGCAAGAATTTTAGGGAAGCAGCTTGTATTGGATGAAACGGCCTTACATAGTATTGAAGATTTCTTTAAGAAAACAAATCGCCATATGACTGAAAATAATAAAAAGCAGGCTCTTGTCCTCGAAGGGTCTGAGATCCTTCCCAACGATCATGGGATGGCCCCTGGAATGGGACTTGAAGCTGATCAGATTACGTACATGCTTTTCCCAGGTCCACCTAAAGAGCTTAATCCAATGTTTTTATCTTACGGTGCACCATTCTTATTAAAATCACTAGGTGTTGTTGAACGAATTGAATCAAGAGTGTTGCGTTTCTTTGGAATTGGGGAATCGCAGCTCGAAACCGAAATTGAAGATTTAATCGATAATCAAACAAACCCAACGATTGCCCCATTAGCAAGTGATGGTGAGGTTACACTTCGATTAACAGCAAAACACAGTTCGCTTGAGGTTGCCAATAAACTATTAGATGAAACTGAGGAACAAATTTTAAAGAGAGTTGGCAAGTTCTTATATGGCTATAACTTGACTTCACTAGTCACAGAACTTATGAATAAACTAATAGAGGCTAAGTTAACGATAGCAAGTGCTGAAAGCTTAACCGGTGGCTTGTTTGCTGAAGAATTAACAAATCTAGCTGGTTCTTCGGCAGTTGTGAAGGGTGGAGTGGTTTGTTATACAAATGAAGTGAAGGAACATATTTTACAGGTTAAGAATGAAACCCTTGAAACAGATGGCGCTGTAAGTATTTCCACAGCGCAGCAGCTCGCTGAGAATGTAAGGAAGCTCTTGAATTCTGATATTGGGATTAGTTTTACTGGCGTAGCGGGACCAAGTGAATCGGAAGGAAAATCTGTAGGTACAGTGTATATTGGGATTTCTTATTTAGATCAACCTACAAAGGTATATCCGTTACAATTAGCTGGTTCACGTCAAGGCATCAGAACTAGAACAGTTAAATATGGTTTCTACTATTTACTGCAATTATTAAATAACTAATTTTTCACTTTGAAAAGGCGATCCTTATGGATCGTCTCAGAGTGTCGACAAAAGGCATTTGGGAATTCTCTTATTCCCAAATGCCTTTTATTTTTTTCTTTTTTATCATAAATGGTCATTATTTTTGGTATATACCGTCCCAGCTTGCATATCATTTATGCAAGCTCTGGACCTGTC